>PFBH01000019.1:0-4915 GCA_002773335.1 Candidatus Kaiserbacteria bacterium CG10_big_fil_rev_8_21_14_0_10_45_20
TGGTGCCACTTCTTTTTTAGGAACTGCTAAAGATACGCCGTCTATTGATGCACCCGTTCGGTTTGCTTTTGCCGGGCTTTTGTTTATATGGACAGCTCTCTCTGTTTGAGGTTTTTGCAGAGAGGTCTTTTGTGCCGATATGACTATATTTTCAGGGACAATATTTTTTACCGACACAACAGACTCGGCGAGTTGTATCTTTTGAGGGAGCAGAGAGTAGTCGTCGTCAAAGTATTGAATACTGCTCCATGTCTTAAGTCTTGTGGATGCTGTTGCCTTTCCTGTTTGCAGTTCGTGGAGAGAGTGAGTGTTTTCTTTTTCTTGAGGTATTGGAGAGTCTGCGAGCGCTGTAGAGGCAGGGCTTGTTGTTTCTGCGTTTGTTTCTTCTTTACCGGCATGGGCGAGGATATCGCTTTCGCTGACGTACCACGCGCGCCCGACTCTGGTTGCGGGAACCTTGTTAGCGCGAGCAAGTTGCCCGATGTAGTCTTTTGCATACCCTGTTAGTTTTGCAGCTCGTTTAGACGAGATATACTTTGTTCCCTTTATTTCTAGCTCTTCCATACAAGACAGTATATAGCATTTGGAAGATGGTGTATGGACAGAGAACAGAGGGCAGTGGATAGGAAAACAGTTATTAGTTGTTAGTCATTAGTGCTTAGATAGAAAAAACTACCAAAATACAGGAACCAGAACACAAATAAAACACAAAACACGGAACAGGAAGTTAGGAGGATAGCGTATTCAGTATTCTGTATTCTGTATACAGTATTCAGTATGAGATATGAATTATGAGATATGAAATATGATGTATAAGGAAACTAGAGAGTTAGGGTGTTAGGAAGACAGTTATTAGTTGTTAGTGCTTAGAAGGAAGAAGACAGATAGACCAAAACACAGATGTCCAAAAGCCAAATAAAACACAAGTTAGGATGTTAGGTGGGTTAGGTAGTTAGGCGTTAGCTAAAGCCTAAGGCCTAGAGCATAAAAGCTAGTTGTTAGTGCTTGGTTAGACGAGAAGGTAGGACATAAGAATTAAATAAAACGGATGGGTTGACTGTTTAGATCGTTTTGATACTATAGAAATACAGTTGGCTTCGGCCTCACCTCCTTCGGGAGGAGAATGTGAAGACCGTTAGAGTATATCTCTAACGGTCTTTTTTAAACTCTTAAATATATCTTTATCAAGGAAGCCGATCTTTTCAACAAGGCGTTTAGTATCAATTACTCGTATTTGAGAAAGATTTGCACGTGCTTCCTTTTCGTCAACAATACCAACAGGGAATCGAAGCGGGTGTGTGCGTTGAGACTTTGTGAGCGGGACGACAAGGCACGCGTCGGGGCCGAAACCGCGTAAAATTACCGCAGGGCGAAGAAAACGTTCACCGCTCCCATCTTGCTCTGTCCCAATATTTATCCCAAATTGGCACCACCATATCTCACGCACTGTATAGAGTCGTGAAGCTTCTTTATTTGTTTTCTTTTTTACCGTATTCCATCCATCAAAATCTTTTTGCATACTTTTATATTATCACTATGGAAACAGTGCTTAGACAGGAAAAACTACCAAAGCACAGATGTCCAAAGACCAAATAAAGCACAGAACACAAATGTCCAAAGACCAAACATTAAAGCTAGGAGGTTAGGTGGGTTAGGACGTTTAGAGTATTTAGTATTCTGTATACAGTATTCAGTATGAAATATGATGTATAAGGAAACTAGAGAGTTAGGGTGTTAGGAAGACAGTGCTTAGTTATTAGCGCTTAGTGCTTAGAAGGAAGAATACAGATAGACCAAAACACAGGAACCAGAGTCCAAATAAAGCACAGAGCACAGGAACCAAGAGAACAGTACTGAAGTAAACAGTACGTTAGTAGACAGTATGACAGTACAGAACAAGAAGTTAGGAGGATGGCGTATTCAGTATTCTGTATACAGTATTCAGTATGAGCTATGGTATATGAAATATGATGTATGAGATATGAGAAGGCACAGAGCACAGGACAAGGAGTTAGGTTATTAGGGTGTTAGGCGTTAGCTAGAAAACCAGAAAGAACACAGGAACCAAGAGAACAGTACTTAGTTATTAGTGCTTAGTCTTTAGAAAAAACTAGAAAATTAAAGACAAGAAAACACAGAATACAAAAAATTAGAAGGTTGGGAAGCTAAGAGACTGAGTACTAACGTACTAGATTACTAAAGCAGTTCAGAGGGCTTCCCTACTCTGCTATGCCTAGCTCTTCTTTTATAAGGCGCATTAGCTCTTGGGGGTTTGAGGTTCCTTTTGTCTCTCTCATTCCTTGGCCGACTAAAAATTGAATTGCGGGGCCCTTGCCTGCTTTAATCTCGGCAACAACGTCAGGGTGCGCGGTGATCAACTTTTTGGCAACCTCTCTGATTGCCCCTTCGTCGTGGATTTGGAGCAGTCCCTCCTTTTCGGCTATTGCTTTTGGTGAGCCACCTTCTTTTAAAACTTTTGCGAGAATATCTTTTGCAGAGCGTGAACTTAACTCGCCCGCGACAACCATTTTTATTAACTCTACAAACATGCCGTTTGCAATGCGCGCTATCTCGGCTGTGCCGGCGCCACTACCCAACACATCGGAGAGTAGATAGTTTGCTGATGTTGCAAGTGTTTTTTTGTCGTTTGTGTGCGCGACAACCTCTGCGTCAAAAAATGCTCCGAAATCTTGGTTTTTTGTCAGGGTGTCGGCGTCCTCTTTTTTAAGTCCGTATGAAAGGTACCGCTCTCGTTTTTGTACGGGAAGCTCTGGAAGAGATTTTTGCAATGCTTCTTTTGAAAACTCGGGAATACGAGAAATGTGGAGCTTCGGCAAATCAGGCTCGGGAAAGTACCGGTAGTCGTGCGAGTCTTCTTTTTTGCGTTGTGAAAATGTGCTTTGCGTGCCTTCGTCCCATCCACGAGTTTCTTGGACCAGCGACTCCCCTTTTTCAAGTGCTTTGATATGGCGCGCCACTTCAAACTCTATGGCGCCTTCAACAGCGCGAAATGAGTTTAAGTTTTTAACCTCAACTTTTGTGCCAAGTGTATCGGTCTTACTAACCGAAATGTTTGCCTCAACGCGCATCTCGCCTTTTTCCATATTTGCGTCTGACGCGCCGATTGCACGCAGGAGCAGTTGAAGCTCTTGGGCAAAATTGCTTGCGGTTTTTGCGTCGTGAATAACCGGCTCGGTTACCAGCTCCATTAACGGAACGCCTGCACGATTAAAATCAATAAGACTGTATCCGTCTTTTGTGTGTTGCGAGCGCGCGGTGTCCTCTTCAAGGTGGATACGAGTGATTGCCACGCCCGCAAGCTCGCCTTTTGAGACAAGTGGATATTTAAATTGAGTTATTTGGTACCCTTTTGGAATGTCGGGATAAAAGTAGTTTTTTCTGTCAAACTCGGTAAAGTCGGCGATGCTTCCGCCTAGCGCGGTCCCCACTTTTAGTACGTGGTGAACCGCCTCTTTGTTTATGGTAGGGAGTGTACCCGGAAACGCCATACAGACGGGACAGATGTGCGCGTTTGGCTCGCCCTCGTGAGGGGCGTTGGCAGAGTTACAAAACATCTTTGTTTTTGTCTTTAATTCTGCGTGAATCTCTAGACCAATGGTGGTTGTGTAATCGCTCATACGTGTGTGTTGTTTTTTTTGCCTTTTCTCTTTTAGTCTTTCTGCCACCGATATCTTTACCAGAATAGCAAATTTAAGACTGTTGCAAAAATGAGGTTATTGCGTCTCCTGCCTCTTTGAGGAGTGTGTCGTCTAGTATTGATACGGGAACAACGGGAATGTTGAGGGTTTCTAGCTCTTTTATTTTTTCGGCGCGAACACTGTCTGATATGAGATCTACTTTGGTAAGGAAGATTATCTCGGGCTTCTGAGACAGCTCTGGGTCGTGTGCTTTTAGCTCGTTTGCAACAGTATGGTAGACGTTTACGAGATCTTCGTTATCGCACGCGATGCAGTGGATAAGTGTCTTTGTTCTTGCTATGTGACGCAGAAACGAGTGCCCCAACCCCTTGCCTTGCGACGCCCCTTCAATAAGCCCCGGGATATCGGCGAGTATGTAGCCAAAGTATGCTCCAAGATTTGGTTCAAGCGTGGTAAAGGGGTATGCGCCGATTTTAGCTCGCGCTTTTGTTAACTCGTTTAGGAGTGACGACTTGCCTGCGTTTGGTAAGCCGACAAAGCCGACGTCGGCGATGATGCGGACCTCTATATATATGTGTCCCTCTTCCCCCTTCTTTCCCGGAACGGCTTGATCTGGATACTGGTTGGTTGAGGATTTAAAGTGCGCGTTGCCGTACCCGCCTCTGCCGCCTTCGTACACCAGTACCTCTTGCCCCTCTTCTAGAATCTCCCACTCTTCTTCTGTTTCTTTTTTAACTATGCGCGAGCCAAGCGGTACATCTATATATATAGACTCGCCGTATTTGCCGGTCATCTCGTTTCGGGATCCGGGGTTGCCGTCTTCTGCTTTAAATTTGGGACTGGTGCGATATCGCATAAGTACGTTTAGGTCGCGTACACCGCGAACGTATACGTCGCCCCCCTTTCCGCCATCGCCACCGGAAGGGCCACCGAACTCTTTGCCTTTGGCGTGGAGCCACCGAACGACACCGTCGCCACCCTTGCCCGCTTTTGCAAAAACAGTTAATTCGTCTATAAAAGCCATTGTTCACCAGTATACGTTGCTCTTATAAAACAGCAAATATGTCACTTCTTTTATTCTGTGGGGGGTGATAAGTAGAAAAGTAGACAGTAGGAAAAAGTAGGCCAGTAGAGGGTACATTAGTAGACAGTATGGAAGTAAATAGTAGGACAGTAGACAGTATGACAGTACAGGAGAGAAAACTTCCAAATAGCCAAATGTCCAAAGTCCAAATAAAGCACAGAGCACAAAGCAA
>PFBH01000019.1:4940-9236 GCA_002773335.1 Candidatus Kaiserbacteria bacterium CG10_big_fil_rev_8_21_14_0_10_45_20
TTCGCCGTGTTGTTGCGGGAGAGCAAATCACTCTTGAAAAGGGCGGTATTCCTGTCGCCTCTCTTGTTGACCCCCGATGGATTGAAGATATGGAGGACGCGCTGGAACTGGCGCACCTACGGCTTTTACAAAAACATGAAAAAGGCACCTCTTTAGAAGATGCCTTAGGGCTCTATGGCGTATAAGGTCATTATTTTTTCACGTGCGCAACAAGCATTTATAAAACTTCCAAACAAAAAAACACAACATATTGTTGCTGAAGCACTCCGTTCTCTTAAAGAGCACCCATCCCCTACTGCAGGTATAGAAAAATTGCACTACCCACTCGTCGGCTTTCGCCGACGAGTGGGCTCGTATCGGATTCTGCTGGATATTGAAAATAATTGTATTTTTGTACGAGACATCAAACACCGAAAGAGCGCCTACCAATAATATATTCTTAACTAGTGATTACATTTTTGCCCCCCATATGTGGACGTCCGGACGTCCACATATGGGGGGGGTGTTTGTTTCTTCTAACTACTGTGCTTGGTATAATAGAGGTATGAATATCTTTGCTCGGTTTTTGGGAACCATTCTTGCCCTGCTTTTGAGTGCGTATATTATTGATGGGTTTGTGGTGGACGGCTTGTACGCGGCGATGATTGTGGCGGTCATTCTTGGCATTATCAATATTACCCTGAAGCCAATCGTCTTACTGATTGCGCTCCCCCTTCAGGTTCTGACACTGGGGTTGTTTACGTTTATTGTAAACGCACTCTTTCTTTTGTTTGTGGCGAGTTTTGTACAGGGATTTGCAATTGCCGGCTTTGTGCCCGCGCTACTTGGAGCGCTTGTTGTTGCGGGAACGCTGTGGGTGCTTGACCTCTTTTTTTAAAACATAGCTTCACGGCTCTAAAAAATAAGGACGTCGGACGTCCTTATTTTTTGTCTACGATGCGCCAACCTCTTTTGAGGAGTTCTTCTGCTTTTTTAAATTTCATCTCTTTGGTCTCTTCTCCGTTAGTGATGGTGATGATGTCGTTTCTTCCGAGTTTTTTACCCGACACCGTTGATAGTGAAATGGTTGCTGTTTGTTGCGGTGGCATTTCGGCTCCAACACGTGGCAGTGTTTCAACCACTGACACCGCGAGGTTTGCCTCAAGATCTCTGAAGAGTCTGAGCCCTTCTCTGCGGTACTCGATAAACGGGTCTCTGCCTCCGTATGATCGGAGGTTTACGGACGATCGGAGGTAGTCCATCGTTTGGAGGTGCTCTATCCAGAACATATCGTACGCCTGAAGGAGCATTCTACGCAATGCCGGCTCGAGTGCCTCTGTGCCGATTTCTTTTTCTTTTTCTTCGTACAGGGACTCATCTCCGCCACCTTGAACGAGCAGTTCTTTTACCATTGCTTTCAATTCGTCATACTCTGAGAGAATTGTCTCTCGGCGTTTAGCGTATATTGTTTGACGTTGATGGTTGAGCACGTCGTCAAATCCGAGAACATGCTTTCGTGAATCAAAGTTTACCCCTTCTATCTTTTCTTGCGCCGACTCAAGAGAACGGCTGATCATTCGGTTTTGAATCGGCTCGTCTTCAGGAATGCCGAGCCTATCCATCAGAGACTTTACCGTGCCAGACGCAAAGATACGCATCAGCTTATCTTCCAAAGATACGAAAAACTGCGTCTCTCCCGGATCGCCCTGTCTGCCGGCGCGACCACGAAGCTGGTTATCAATACGCCGTGCGTCGTGCCGTTCGGTACCGACGACGTACAGACCACCAAGTGCTTTTACCGCCTCGTACTCTTCTTTTGTTGCGGGATTTCCTCCTAATTTAATATCCACTCCGCGTCCTGCCATATTGGTTGCGATGGTAACACCACCCTTTCTGCCCGCTTGCGCGATAATTTCACCCTCGCGTTCGTGGTTTTTGGCGTTGAGCATTTCGTGGGGGATGCCTGCGTGTCTAAACTCGGTAGAGAGGCGTTCGTTTACTTCGATAGAGGTTGTGCCGATAAGCACCGGCTGGCCGTTTTTGTTTCGCTCTTTTACCTCTCGCGCCAAGGCTGTAAACTTTCCTTTTTCGGTTTTAAAGATGAGGTCGTCGTGGTCAATACGCGCGATGTCTCTGTGCGTTGGAATAACTGCAACATCAAGATTGTACACAGAGCGAAACTCTTCTTGACTGGTCAATCCGGTACCGGTCATACCAGAGCGCTTTTCGTACATACGGAAATAGTTTTGGAACGTAATTGACGCGTATGTTTGACTTTCTCGTTGCACAGAGAGCCCTTCTTTTGCCTCAATTGCTTGGTGGAGTCCTTCTGACCATCGGCGTCCGGGTTGCAAGCGCCCGGTAAACTCGTCGACAATGACAATTTGTCCGTCTTTTACAACGTACTCTTTGTCTTTGGTAAACAGTGCTTTTGCCCGTACGGCGGCGTCTAAGTGATGCACAAACTTTACCCCTCCTTCTGTGTACAGGTTTTCAATGCCTAAGGCTTTTTCTGCTTTTTCAATGCCGGCGTCTGTTATTTGAACCGCTCGCAGTTTTTCGTCTATTGTGTAGTCGGTCTCGGGTGAGAGTGTTTCGGCGATTGTGGCAAAGGATTGATAAAAATTTTCAGGGTCGCGGACGGGGCCCGAGATGATGAGAGGTGTTCGTGCTTCGTCAATTAAAATAGAGTCCACTTCGTCAATGATGGCAAAGTGAAAGCCTCCCTCTTCGGCTGTTCTTTGGCGCAGGTCTTCTTTTGTATACACCAAGTTGTCGCGAAGGTAGTCAAAACCAAATTCGTTATTGGTACCGTAGGTGATGTCGGCGCGGTACGCCTCTTTACGAGAAACCGGACGGAGAAATTCGTCTACGATGTGGAAGCTTCCTGTTTCATCTCTCTCTTCGTCTAGAGAAGAGCCTTCGGGGGCTTTGGCGTACGTTGGGTCGTATATGTACGACGTTTCGTGATTAACAATGCCGAGCGTTAACCCGAGCGCGTGATAAATTTGCCCCATCCATACACCGTCTCTGCGCGCGAGGTAATCGTTTACGGTAATGACATGGACCCCCTTTCTGGAAAGAGCGTTTACGTAGGCAGGGAGTGTTGCAACCAAAGTCTTTCCCTCTCCTGTGCGCATCTCTGCGATTGCTCCTTTGTGAAGAACGTACCCTCCTATAATTTGTACGTCGTAGTGACGTTCGCCGAGCGTACGACGTGACGCCTCTCGTACAGCGGCGAACGCCTCGGGAAGTAGTGTGTCTATGTCGTTGTTGTTTTGCAGGCGAGCGCGAAAATCGTCTGTAAGCGCGCGAAGATCTTCGTCGGACAGCGCTTTCATTTTTTCTTCGTGCGCCGAGACTTGAGGAACGAGCGCGTTTGCCTCTTTTAAGAGTGGTGACTGGGAAGAAAACAATTTAGAAAACAGTGCCATAGTGTGAACATAGTACCACTGTTGCCAGAGTCAAAAAAGCCCCGCATCGCGGGGCTTTTTTGAGTGAGACGAACTGCAAATACGTTTGCTATTTGCGGCGTCGTGCTACTCGTTTCTTAGCTGGCTTTCGCTTTGCGACTACCTTGCGCTTTGGAGCTGCTTTTCTTTTTGCAGGCTTCTTAGCTGCTGGCTTTCGCTTTGGAGCTGCTTTACGTTTTGGAGCTGCCTTTCGTTTAGCTGGCTTTTTAGCTGCAACTTTACGCTTTGGAGCTGCCTTTCGTTTAGCTGGCTTTCGCTTTGCGGCTGCCTTTCTTTTTGCTACCATAAATTTTTTTCGAAAATAATTATCTTGTATTTTTTTGTAACGCTCGACCGTGTGCGTTAAATACAAGCTTACTTTCATTATGAAACAAATGTACGCGCGTACATTAAAAAAAATATTTTATTGTGGATAACATTTTTACGCGCGCAAAAATATTTTTGTTAAAAAAATTTTACAAGATGAAAACTTCGGGAACAATTTCTATGCCAACGTTTTCTTTGACGAGTGCAATAATTTTTTTTGCAAGTGCGTGAACTTCTTTTGCGGTTGCGTTTTTTTCTGCAACCAACACCAACGGTTGCGCGTGCCACACCATCGCTCCGCCCTCTCTCATACCTTTGACGTGAAGCACGTTATCTAACAGCCACGCTAATGAAAACTTTACCTCTTCACCTTCGGGAAAATGAACTGCTTCGGGGAATAGCGCTAAGATACGCTCTGCCTCTTTCTTGCTCACTATAGGGTTGGTGAAAAATGACCCTGCCGTACCGTATATATGTAAATCAGGGAATTTTGTTGCTCGTATCTGAAGCACCGCCTCTCGTATCGCTGAAAGAGAAG
>PFBH01000012.1 GCA_002773335.1 Candidatus Kaiserbacteria bacterium CG10_big_fil_rev_8_21_14_0_10_45_20
GCGCTCGGCCCCGCCTCGGCTTTGCTCGCAGACTCGCAACATGCCTCCGGCCGCCACAAAGCGAAAAATCGCAAAGCAGTTTGCGATTTTTGTCTTTGTGGCCCCAGGAGGAATCGAACCCCCATCAAGAGCTTAGAAGTCTCCTGTTCTATCCATTAAACTATGGGGCCAATACAGAAATGCTCTGTATAAAAGTCAGCTTACCCTCTTCGCGTCAATTCTTCAATCAAACTATCGCGGATCACCTACATCTGCCGTACGAATGTTGCCTGTCTCATAATTTACCTCAACTGTCTCAAATCGAGAAACAATATCTTGCAATGCCTCTCGTGACACAACTGGTACTGAGTCATCTTCTTCTAAAGAAGCAGAAAATATCACCCCTGACTGTAATCCTACATATAAATAGAGGGCTGTGGCGATCAACAGTAAGCCTAGCGCAACGGCCCCACCCAAAAGCACGTACCAATCACGTTTCGGATGAGGTGTTGCTACTCCACGAAGTAGGGCACTTGTTTGAAACTGTAAATTGATTTTCATATCTTCTCTTTAACAAAAAACATAGTAAACACACCGAACCACTCTCCCTTCGTTGACGCCTCCAAAGACACCTTTGACACCTTTGATGCAAGCGGGAGCGCCTCAACCGACCCAACTAATCCCATCATATTAGTAAACGAACCTGAAGCAGAGAAAGAAATTTCTATACCTTCATGAGACTCCCAACCATCTTGCTCGACAGCAGTAACCGATGAAAGTGATAACGTAACACCTTCTCGCTGTGCCACATCTTCAATTAATTCAATGGTATCCACGACCCCGTCGTCTTCAACCACGTATGACTGTATGCCATCTTTCAACGTTCTGATATTAGAAAGAAGCGTTGTCATAGACTGTGCTGTTTCGTCTCGCACAGACACACTCTGTATTTCTTTTTTTATAACAGCTAACGTACCAATGTTGTTTTGTAGGTCAACAAAAATGTAACCGTACCCCACGGCCGAAGCTATGCATAAACCAAGACTAAAAATGAGAGGTGTGTATTGCTTCATATGTTTTTGTGGCGATACGTAACAGAGAAAGAAAATGGGATGTCTTCATCAGAGATGAGGCTTTGAATCGGAAGAGAGACATCTAAAAACGCAGAACTGTTTTTTAAGTTTTCAGTAAACGCAACAAGTCCTGAGCGCGTACTCGAAGAGCCTGAAAAAACAATTTCGCTCACATCATCTGCGTGCGTGTATGCAATGGCGGTGATGCTAACTTCTTGAGGCTTCGCACGAATAAGCGTCTCTATCATATGTGGCGCAATCGGAGGCGTTCCGTATTCTTTTAAAATAGTTTGTTTTTCTACCAATGAAGCAATTTCTTTTCCTTGCACAGAACGTTCTTTTAATTCAACACTCTCTTGCAGGGCAATGAGGTACTGCTTTGAAAAAGCAATTTCATTAATTGAAAAAACATACGAAGGAATCAACAGTAGTCCTCCAAAAAACAGTAAGATTGCCAAAAAGAAAAGCAGTAAAGTCGACAGGCGTACGTAGTACATCCTCGTTATTTTTTGTTGTATTTTTTTTGGAAGTAAATTAATCATACAACTTTATGCATTTGAACGTAGCGCCAAGCCTATTGCGGTCCCGTACTCAAGTGACTCATGAAAGCTGAGAGGTGGAATATATTCGTCAAACGAAAGCGCTCCTCCCCACACGTTACCAATACGCACCGGTATATCGAGCGCTCGCGCAAGAAATTCTGGGAGCCCCTTCAAGTTTGCGTTACCGCCTATCATAATAATTTCAGTGATGGGTTTGTGGTCTATAACCTGCGCTTCTGTGGGAGAGTTCCAAAAAAGAATGTGTCCGGCAATCTCGTCTCGCACAACCGACACCGTAGTCATAAGGGTTTCGTATAAGTCTTTATGTTCGCCTCCCCCTAAAAAACCTTTTTCATTCTTTATGGTTTCCGCTTCCTGCTCAGAAACCTCGTAGTGTTTCATAACAGCCTTCGTTAAAGTGTCGCCACCTACCTCAACTGTGGTTGTAAAGCTGGCGACGCCACTGTCTAGCACAACGAGACGCATTGTCTCTTTTCCAAAATCAACCACGAGACTCACCTTGTCTTCTTTTTCAGGGACCAGTGCCCGCGCAATGGCGTGCGATTCAACCTCAAGTGACAGTAAGGTAATACCTGCCCTTTCAAAGACGTCATAATACTGCTCAATAATACGGGTAGCGTACACGGTAACACTTACCACGTCTCCCCCTTCGACAGAACGAACAATTTCAAAATCAAAAGATGCTTCGCTCGGTGGAATGGGGACGTGCTCTTCCAACGTAGACTCAACCGCCGAGCGCATACCTTGACCTGTTCGCGGAATAACCGTTTGATACAAGAAGGCCTTTTTTTCAGGAAGAGATGCGTGGGCAAATTGAATGCCTTCACGTAGGCGAAATGATCGTAAAAACTCTACCACCGTGTCTGGCTTTTCTATCTCTCCGTCGACCACCACGTTCTTTGGTAACGCAACCTTTCTTGAAGATATTGAAGGGTGCCCAACGTTCATATTAGAAAAAACGATTGAGCGTACCGAACCACTTGAAATATCTATCCCCGCTCCGGGGGTAGAGAGAAAGTTTGGTGGCGGAAACGCGCGCCTGAAACGCGACACAGCTTGCATACTTACATTATACGCATCAAATGAAACTTTTTTCTACAAAAATGTATGTAAAACAATGTATAAAACAAACGCCACTACCGCACCAATAACAATGATTCCGAGTATCCGGTTTGCGTACTTTCCACAGCGAGGCAAAATTGCCATACCAAAAAAATACACGATAAGCGCGAGCGCTCCGTACCGAACCATCCTTCCTATAAAGGTTGCGACAACAAACGTAAAGAAGTGTACCTGTAAAAACCCCGCCGCAAACGCAACAGGGGTGTACGGAAACGGGGTTAGCGCACCCAGAATGGTTGCCAAAAATGTATACTCGTTCAAAAACAGTGACGCCTTGGCAACCTGTTCGGTCATTCCCATCCACACAATAATCGGCTCGGCGACAATCTGAAAGAAAAACGCCGATGCTACATATGCGGCAATTCCACCGATGGTTGAGGTAATAGTGGTAAACAGCGCCAACATAAGCGCGCGCGCCTTGTTTGCCAAAACCATAATCCCAAGAAAGATGTCCGTAGGCGGGAGCAGTATTGGCGAAGACTCTAAAAACGAATACGCCCCCAGGTACCACCACGCATAACGATGCTTAGACTTTTTCTCTACCCAAAGCCATACTTTTGATGGCGCGCGCGGAGTGCACCCTTCTGTTGGTTGCTGTGTATTCATTACTAATTCACTCGGGTACCTGGCGGTACCGACTTTTGTGGAGAAAGGAGTGTAAACGTATCACCTACCCCACCTGCCAAAAGCATTCCGTTTGAAACCAATCCCCGAATAACACGGGACTCTAAGTTGGTAACAAAAAGAAGCTGTCGCCCTGTTAACTCTTCAGGTTCAACATACTCGGCAATGCCTGAGAGAATTTGACGAAGGTTATCTTCGCCCAAATCAACCTCAAGTCTAATAAGCTTGTCGGCATCCGGAACGCGCTCTGCGTGCTTTACCGTTCCTACTCGGATTTCTGACTTTTTAAAATCGTCAATTGTTATCGGCATATGGTTTTGTTCGTTGGAGATAACTATTTAGTATTATAGACGCTGCTTCAGCATCTACCAATGACTTGTTCAGGTCGCGACGCGCCTCAAACGAAGTATAAAACTCGGACTCTAAATATACCGGGATACCCGTCTCCTTCTTTAATTCTTCTACCAAGCCTCTTACACCTTTCATAACCGGATTGTCCGACCCGTCAGGTGCTTTTGATTCACCAACAACAATACCCCCTATTTCTTTACCGCGCACAAGCTCAAGAAGTGTCGCAAAAAGCGCTTTGTCGTTCGGAATGGTGGCGTGCGGAAACGCAACTGACCCGGTATCGTCTGAAAGCGCTATCCCCACTCTCTTGGTTCCATAATCTATCCCGAGCAGTCTCATAGTGTGCTCTCAGTATACGCTAACTGGAAAATAATCTATACGGTGGTACACTATTTAACTGACACCCACGGAGGGGTGCGTGAGTGGTTGAAACGAACGGTCTTGAAAACCGTCAGGCCGAGAGGCCTCGAGGGTT
>PFBH01000001.1:0-61224 GCA_002773335.1 Candidatus Kaiserbacteria bacterium CG10_big_fil_rev_8_21_14_0_10_45_20
TATGTGCCATATACACCAGAGTATGGAGGCTTCAGGGGGTGGTGCAATTAGCCTGCAAACTCTGGTGCGATTAGGGTGAGAATTCACCTATGAGAATTTGTAATTCTGTGTTTTTGATTTTATAATGTTTTTGTATGGAGTCACTAGAAAATCAATCTTTCGATTCAGTAATGCAAGAGCAGTTTGAAGAATCTGGGATAGAACGGGGAAGTATCGTTGCTTTTGAAATTGGAGCTATGGATGGCGCGTTATTTAAAGTCATTGGTATAGAGGGTGTGTGTTTGCGTTTAAGGTGTATAGAAAGAAAGCATAAAACAGATTCTGCTCCTCAGGTAATTAAGGGGTACACTTTGCCAAAGTTAGTCCCTTTCCGTACTTTGAAATTAGTGGAAGCCTCTAACAGTAAGAGTCCGCGCTCTTAATCCTAATATTGAGCGATTCATTTGAGCGTTTTTTATAAACTATAGACATTTTTGTTAAATTGTTTTAAAATATTTTTATGTCAGAAAATAAAGAAAGAGGTGATGTAGTTTTCTTGTTTCGAAAAGATGCCGACGGAGTCGGTATAGGCGACTACATAAAAATAGGCGCTCTCGGAGAACGCGTTGGTCGTGTACTTGGCAATTCCATCAATAATGGAAAGAGGTACTATCAGGTTGAGTGGTTAGATACCGGAGAAGAGGGGGTTGTTTTACAATCATGCGCTGTGCGTACTAAACCAAGTCAAAAAATAGAAAAAGAGGTAAAACCACGCTCTCCAAACAGTGAGTACAAAAGGTGGAATGAAAATCTTCCGTTGAAAGAGGTTATTGAAATTATTGCAGAACGTTCAAAGAGTTTTAAATACGAAGTAAAAATTCATAGTATAGAACAATATCGCGTCATTTTCCTTGTAAATAACAATGAAGTTAAATTTGTTTTTGATGATGGGGGAGGGCTTGTACGAAGAGCGTTTGATGGCGGAAAGAAGTACGACATAGAATTTTTTCACGCCCTACGCTCTCTTGCTGGGATATGTTTAAAGAGTTTTAACAGAGAATTAAAAATTAACGCAAGAAAAAATGCAAAGGAAAAGCCAAAAGAGCCACACCAACCAAGGCTCCTTTAGTGTTTGTGAGGACTCCAGTGGGATACTAAAAAACCAGAGCTTTCACTCTGGTTTTAAGTACCCATGACCTCACGGGGAAGTTTCACTTCGTGTAAACGCATCGGCCACTGATAATTTCCTCGTCAGCCACTCAGAAATTTCATCGGCCCTGCCTCGCGACCCATTCTGCTGAATGGGTACCCCGCTCCGGCTTTCGATTCCCCGTGAGGACTCCAGTGGGATACTAAAAAACCAGAGCTTTCACTCTGGTTTTAAGTACCCATGACCTCACGGGGAATCGAACCCCGATTCCAAGCTTGAGAAGCTTGTGTCCTAACCGTTAGACGATGAGGCCGAGAATTCTTGAAATTTTCGGCAGAAAACGCAGATAGTCCGATGAGAGAATCTACGAGTCAGAGCTGGGCTCTGATGAGAAGATTGTATCGAGGAATCTCTGTGTTTTCAACGAACAAAACAAGAAGGCGAGGCAACATCGTCGTCTGTACGATGAGGCCGGAAAGTGGCAGTGCTTAGATTTTCTCACTAAAGACTGACGCTTAGAGAATATAGCATTTTGCTAAGAAATAATAAACTCTTTAAAGAGTAATTCAGTTTTCACTTCTCAGCCACTTTAAAGTTTAAATACAAATTCATTAGATAATTCCACCACCCTACGACAAGCGCGATGAGTGTTCTACTTATTACATAGTGCAGGTGCGCTATGTCTACAAACAGATACATCAGTACTCTAATAAACAGCAATCCTACGCCTCCAATAATAAGAAAGAAGAGGTAGCCCGAATAAAGGGAGCGAGCACTGCCAGTAAACACATATTGCTGAGAAACAAAATAGTTTATGGATGTGGCGATAATAAACACCAGCCCTGCCGACAACAGGTAATACATATGAAGAACGTCGGTAAAAAAAACAAAAGAATTAAATCTAAAGTAAACGTACCGACTCCAACCCCAAGCGACCTTACAAAACGCAGTATAGATTTTTGCGCAAACAAAGATGTAAAAGAGTGTCCCATAGAACGAATACAATATAACCGTTAAAAGGTATGTTGTTCGAACGCAAAAAATTCCAATAGAGAGGAGCGGTGCCTTAGAGGTGTCAGTATGATGGCGACAACTCTTTTGTATCAGCATCAAGCGCAGAGAATCGTGCCAGAGCATAGAGGGCGCTCGACAGGCGATTTAAGTATACATACGTCTCTTTCGAAAGAGTTTGTTTTTTCTGTACGGCCAAAACCGTTCGCTCTACTCTTCTCGATACCGCTCGCGCGTAGTCAAGAAGTGCAGAAAGCGCTGTGGATCCTGAAATGGTAAACGTAGTCGGGGTTACAATCTGATCCTCGATTTTTTGAATCAAGGCTTCCGTTTTTTCAATGTGCTGTTGTCTGATTTTTTTCTCTGCGCCGGCAAATTCTGCTTGAATAATAAAGAGGTCCTCTTGAATATTTTTAATTTCTTCAACAATGAAAACAGAGCGACGGCTTTTCACTGCTTGACTTCGACACACACCGAGGAGTGAATTCAGCTCGTCAAGTGACCCAAGTGCATCAAAAATAGGACTATCTTTTGGAATGCATGTTTTTGATCCCACGAGTCGTGATATTCCTCCGTCTCCTTTTCGGGTATACAACATAATGCAATTTATTCTTTTGCCTTTGTTGGCACTACCATATCAATATCGCAGAGCCCTCCAACACAAGCCATTTCTTTTTTTTGTTCTGTTTCATCAGTGTGCTCGTACGTTATTAATTTTGAGTAATCAATCGTTGGAAAGTTCGCCTTTAATTCAATGTAGCGTTTTTCGTCAATTGCTTCGTATGGGGCAAGTTGGTACACATGATCAAATCGCGGTAAGAACGAAAGACCACCAACAATCTCCCAGTTTTTTTGAATCCAGCCTACAACATCAATCCACTCGTCCTCACCGATTGAAATGGTTGCAGACGGATTGTGTTCAGTAAAGTTTAACTTCACTGATTTCCAGTACTCTAATTGCTCTAATGCTGAGAAATTATCTTTGAAGAGTGAATCACTGGGAGACATTACCGGAAACTCCAAGACGAACGTAGTTGCATTTTCTTCCGTTTGCCCCACCTCAGGAAGTACGGGGACACCTTGATCTCTCAGCATTTTAAAGAGAGCATCCGTAGCTGAGATACGAATACGGCGTATGTAGTACTTTGAGTGACGGGGGTGAATCCCTGAAGAGCAGTTAAATGTCTGAGAAACCGTACCTGATGGCTTCACAGCAGTGACTGAGAGAGATGTATTTATACCAAACCGCTTTGCGTACTCTTTATTGATTTCAATTGCTGTGTCACGTATAGCGCGCAATGTCTCAGGTTTTCTTGCTTCGGCAGAATCCCATTGCCCAGTAACAGATACACCAAGAAGTCTTTCGTCTGCACAATGTGTTGCCCAGTCGCTGGATATGTAATTGAACTTTGTTAGTGTTGATTGATATGTCCCTAAAATGGCCGCAAGCCGTGCTTTCCTTACTAATGTTTCTTGTGTGTCATCTTTTCTTGCAATTACCTCAGAGAGGTTACAAAATTGTTTTGATTGCAAAATAATTTCTCCGCAAGGATTGGTACCAATAGGGCCTTCGACGAGACCGCTTTCTCCAACAAAACCTCTCTTTTTAAAGTAAGTCGCCCTTCTCTTTGGGAGTGTTTTAATAAGAGAACCACGGTTAAAGATACCTCGTTCACCGGAACCGCTCTTCATGAGTGCAACCCATTCTTCCATTAACTCGGTATTCGATGGTTTTGATTGGTACACTGCCGAGTTGTTAGCAACAGAGCGATATGGTTCTGTCATAAAAAACTGACCCTTTTTTGCGTCTCGAAGATCGGTATCATCAAGATCAGATAGAGAAATCATTGCAGTGCGACGAACTCCGCCCGATACAACACACTCACCGATTTTGCAGATAATATCGTGCACGTCAATCGGACGTAGACGACGCCCTTGTTGCCCAAGTATCTTTTCTCTGGCAAAAGTTAAGAGAGATCGAAGCGGTTCAGGGCCCGAGGCCTTTCCTCCCATTGTTTTTAGCCGTGATCCTGCTTTACGGATTGATGAATAATCAAAAGTAACGTCACTGCCTTCGTACCATGCAGTGAGTCCAAGCGTAAGCGCATCACACCACCCCTCTTTTGAGTCAGCAACAACGTGGACCTTGGGTTTTATTTTTCCCTGTTTTTGGATTTGCGGTAGCCGTTCAATGTTTTCACTTTCAACAGTAAAACCAACACCACAACCTTGCATAGAGAGGTACATAATCTCAGCAAAGTCTTTTATTGCAGAAGGGGCAATAAAAGAGCAGTTGTAAGCACATGTATTGCACCGTCTTGCCGGTTCTCCAGAGAATTGCATAAGCCGCATTGAAGGCATAACTTCTTGCCTGAGGATTGCTTCACGGACTTCCGCGTACTCTTCTTCGGAAAGTTTGTCTCCAATATTTTCTTTCATAAAACGTACATACCGATCAACGGTTTCTATCCACGTCTCTCTTCGATTTTCTGCGTCAATCCATCGGGCATACGTCCGTATGTATATAAGTTCACCAAGGGGATTATCAATAAAGTATTTTTTACTTTCTTCGGCAAGTTTTTGAACGTGGAGAGGTACCATCCCCTGAGTTTTTCTCGTTCGTGTCCTTTCTGCGCGGTACAAAATATACGCTTTTGCGGTTGCGGGAAACTTAAGAAGCATTAATTCAGCCTCAACAAGGTCTTGGATTCGTTCAACTGAAGGAGATGGATGTACGTTTCCTTCAGAAAGGTGTGTGGCAACCCGTTCAGCAATTTTTTCAGGTGCACCTGGTTTAAATTCGTTTACTGCACACATTGCTTTGGTTGTCGCGCGAACAATTTTTTCAACATCAAAGGGAACCAGAGAGCCGTCGCGTTTTACAACAGTCAGTTTTTTTCTTGGTAATCGGGGAGTTGTTTTTTTCATGGTGGCTATAATTTATATTGATAGACGTTGATGTATTGTAGTATAGATATCTATCTATAGGTAAAAATTTCTGTGGAAAAGAGAGGAAAAGATATATGGCTCAGGCTCAAAAAAGGAGGGAAGACCGCTTCAATATAAACATACCCGCACTCAAAAGAATGGGGACCATTGGTAATGCAAGAGAGACAAGGAGGGCATATGTCGCAAGGACACCCTTCTTGCTCTTTTTTGGTTTGTACTTTTTAACACGAAACACTGTCCTGTCGTTTGTTAACGGTATCTGTGGGCTACTCCACGTATCAGATTGTATGTGCTCAACAGACAGGTGTTCGTGTCGTGATTCTGGGTGGTACATAAATGGCCATAGCTCCACATTACAAAATAGGGATTCAGGAGCGTGGCCCTTTTTATAAAAACTTTCTTGTCTGTTTGTGTACGCTTCCATCATGGAGAATAGGGGCTGGTTATCAACAAAAAATGACGTGTAGTTTTTTTAAACAGTGGTACACTAATATTGATAGACGTTGATACATTTTAATATAGATAATCATCTATTAATAAGAAAAGTATGGGGAAAAAGAAAATTGCAACACAAAAATCAGATTCTAGGAAACCAAAAAAAACATTACGCCCTTCGTGGGTACCGCGTGACGTTGTGTCAAACGAAGAAGAGTTGTGCCCAGACTGCTTTAAGGTAGTGGGGGACAAAAACAGATACACACTCGTGTGCCTCTTAGGGAAATCTCCCAATGGAATGAGTGTCGGGCAACTGACTGAACACTTAACGCTCACTCAGCCGACTGTTACGCACCACTTACAAGTGCTCAGTTCGGTGCAAGCCGTCGAAAGCACAAAATCAGGCAGAGAGCATATTTATCGACTCAAACGTGACGCACACTGCTTTGAAGAGTGCCACATTCCGTATTGAGCACAGTAGTTAATTTCATTACTATCTTTTAATTTTTTACCTATGGATCTTATCTCATACTTGTGGCAATACATCGTTGAAGTCTTCGGTATTTTTATTGCTTACATTTTTGCCGGTATTTTTATATACTTGATTCTTCGTCGTTTTAATTCACGTGCCATTACGCTGACATTACTCGCGGTTTTTGTAGGAGTTTCTATTTCGTTCTATATTCCAAACGGATTACCAAATGCGTTCCAGTACCCCTTCTTTATGAAAACATTTGGACCTGTAGATGGTCCTGTGTTGCCATTTAGTAACGTCGTTACGTTTCTTTCGAACTTCAATACCTTTGAACGGGTAGACGATATTGCTCGTGACCCGCACGATGTTCCGACTGATATTGTGTATGCAGAAGACGGCGCGGTAGAGATTGAGATTACCGCTAAAGAGGTAGTTGGGACACTTGCCGACGGAATCACATTTAACTACTGGACATTTGATGGAAAAGTTCCGGGGCCATTTTTGCGTGTACGCGAAGGAGATACCGTTCGTTTAACCTTGCACAACGACGAGTCTAGTATTCACCACCACAATATCGACCTCCATGCGGTAACCGGGCCGGGCGGTGGTGCTTCGGCTACAAACGTCGCTCCGGGTGAAAGTAAGACCATAACATTTAAGGCACTAAACCCCGGTCTTTTTATGTACCACTGCGCCCACCCAAATGTGGCAAACCATAATGCGCACGGTATGTATGGAATGATCCTCGTTGAACCACAAGGTGGACTTCCGGACGTTGATGTCGAACTCTACGTAATACAGGGAGAGTTTTACACATCAGGAGGGTTGGGGCGCAAGGGGTTACAGCTATTTGATCCACAGGCAATGCTTGATGGTAAACCACAGTACGTATTATTTAACGGGCGCGTCAGTGGAGAGACGGAGCATATGCACGCTCGTGTTGGAGACACTATTCGTATGTACGTAGGAAACGGGGGTGTAAACTTGATCTCGAGTTTTCACCTTATTGGCGAGATATTTGACCGTGTATACCGAGAAGGTGATTTAGTAACTCCTCCCGCGCAGAGTATCCAAACGACCCTCATACCTGCAGGTGGCGCAACCGTTGTCGAATTTGAAGCTAATTACCCCGGAAAGTACATACTCGTTGACCACGCACTGTCTCGTGTTGAGAGAGGTGCGTGGCGTGTGCTTGAAATATCTGGTGACGCAGACCCCTCAATTTTTGATGGTGATATTGAGGTGGGGCATGGACACTAAACGCTTCTTATGTCATTTGTTTATGGTATGGAACGCTATGACCCACACCAGAGTCTTTTAGATAAAATCTCTCGTAAAAACGATAGAGAAGGTGGTGTGCCAAAGGCGAGGATTCTTTTTAACTGCAATAAGCAATGCATTTACTATAATCGTAAGAAAGTACACCTAAAACCTCAAGAATTTCAACTGTTATGGCTTCTGTATAGAGCAAACGGAGCCGTTTTGAGGAATGCCGAGTTAGAAAATTTTTTATACGATCAGCAACTATTTGATAACGCAGACATCCCCTTAACCTCTGACAGCTGCATAAGTGCAGCTGTTTTTACATTAGGAAAGAAGTTACGCGCAATGTCTGATGGAAAGGTAACAATTGTAAGGCAACGCAACGTCGGCGGGTACGCCTTATCTGTTTCTTAAAAACAATTTTTTAGTACACTAGTACCCAATATCTTCAAGAACGCTCGGGTCAACTCCTCTTTCTTCTTCTCTTTTGCGAAGAAGTTTCGCATCTTTTAATTTCTTGTCTCCATATTTTTCGCTAAACATCTCATCTCTATCTTTTCTTTCTGCTATCTTTTTTGCCCGGGCTTCAGCACCCTTTTTTCCAGCTTGACTTAATTTTGTACGAGCTCTTTCGTCAGTGCCAGATCTTTTTATTGCCTCGCGTATAAAATGTGGTTTGTTCATACAACTTCTTCTACTATTTTTTTAACCGTATCACCATCAGCCTTACCCGCAAGCTCTTTCATTACCGCACCCATTAAACGGCCAATATCTTTTTTCTCTGAAATACCAAGCTCTGCTTTCTTTGTTTCCACTATTCTTCTAACGTCAGCTTCATTCATAAGGGCGGGGAGGTAGGCATTCAGTATCTCTATTTCTTTCTCTTCTTTCTCGGCAAGTTCTGGCCGGTTTCCGGCTTTAAACGCCTCCGCAGACTCTTTTCGTTTTTTTACTTCACGCCGAATAACTAAGATAACCTCTTCGTCACTCAGCTCTTCTGTCGGCTTTCTTTTTGTGGCAACAAGCTCGTTGGTAAAAGAGGCAGAAAGCCCACGGAGCACCTCAACCCGAAGCACGTCCCGCTCTTTCATTGCAGTATGAACCTCTCCCTTAATTTGTGTGTGTAGCATTTTATTTATTTTTTATGGTACTGCGACCCGCATTGATTTTTTGTAAATCAAATTCGGTTGGGTACGATGCGTTTCGCAATATGAGTCTTAAAAAAACCACAAAAGGGTTTGGGTGATAGGTAACCGAAGATTCTTTCTCTTTGTTATTTTCTGTAGTCATACGTAAATAATAGCGCACCTTTGTGTTGTGGTAAAATCATCTTTATGGACGCCATTTCTATTGTACTTCTTGGTATTCTTGTACTGCTCGTAATAAACGCCATTGCGCTGTTCGTTCTCTTTACCCGCTCTTCAAAGGGTAACGGCGGAGAGGGGCTCTCATTTATACAGCAACAGATAAGTGACCTTTCAAAAACACTCGACGCAAAAGTCTCAGAGTCGTCTCGGGCAATGCAAGAGAACGCCCATAGGCAGTTTTCAGAATCATCAAAATTAATAAAAGAGATTACCCAAGAGGTAACCAGTGTTAAAGAAATAGGAAGACAAACACAAGGATTTGCCGAACAGCTCAAGTCACTGCAAGACATTTTAAAAAACCCAAAACAACGGGGGGTGCTCGGAGAGTACTACCTAGAGACAGTGCTAAAAAACGTCCTCCCTCCGGGTATGTACCAAACGCAGTATCCGTTTACCAATGGCGAGGTTGTTGACGCGGTCGTATTTGTAAACGATAAGGTGGTACCGATTGATTCTAAGTTTTCTTTAGAAAACTATAATCGTTTAGTGCAAGCAAGTCCCGACGAAAGGACCGCATTTGAAAAAATATTTGTAAATGATTTAAAACTACGCATTACTGAGACGGCAAAATACATTCGCCCCGAAGAGAGGACAATGGACTTTGCGTTTATGTTTATTCCATCAGAAGGTATCTACTACGATCTCCTTACTAACCAAGTAGGTGCCGGAGAAGATGACAACCTGATCCAACGAGCCGCCAGCAAATACAAAGTAATTATTGTTTCTCCCACGTCATTTTTGGCGTACCTCCAAACGGTAATGCAGGGACTGAAGGCACTGAGCATTGAAAAGAAAGCAGAAGAAATTCAAAAACGAGTAGGAGAGCTGGGGAAGCACTTACAGACGTACGAGGGGTATATGCAAAAGCTTGGCAATACGCTGGGCACCACGGTAAACCACTATAATGCCGCGTATAAAGAGCTTGGCAAGATAGATAAGGACGTTCTTCGTATTGCGGGTGAAGGGGTGGGGGTTTCTGTAGAGACGCTTGATGGGGTAGAAAAGAACGATTAGGAGACTAGGGAGTTAGGCATTAGGAGGATTAGGTTGTTAGAAATGAGTTATGAAACCTCTCTTACTCTTTCATCTCACCTCTCTCTGTCATACCAACATACAGTCTACTTTTGTACTATTTTACTCGTTTGGGGTTGCTAAAGCAGGATTTATCGGGTATTATTGCCCTCATGAAAACAGCAGTTATCGCAACAGGAGGAAAGCAGTACCTTGTGTCCGAAGGTACCACTATTACCATTGAAAAACTCCCTGTTCCTGCGGGTAAAGAAGACTATAAAAAAGGCGATTCTGTCGTCTTTGACGAGGTGTTAATGACCGATAATGGAAAGGATATTGACCTTGGAAAACCAACAGTTTCTGGGGCTACAGTAAGCGCCATCGTACTTTCTGCGGGACGAGCAAAAAAGGTCACTGTGATCCGTTATAAGGCGAAAAGCAGGTATTTTAAGAAAAAGGGGCACCGACAACCATTCGTAAAGGTAAAGATTGACAAAGTTTAGTATAAGTGATATACTTAGTATAGAGTAAAATATCCGTATTAGTACGGATATTTTTTTATAATCAACCAATTGTTATATGAATAGAAACAGAAACGAGCAACCTTATGCAAATGATAATGACATAGAATCAACTCGTATTTATTTTACGTCAGTATACTTTGATGGTGAAAACCCTTACGCCGTTTTCAATGGAGAGACGTGGAATGTAAAAATAGACAACGAAGGAAATCCTATCACCAGAAAGAGTCCAAGGAGAGGAATGGAAGAAAATCCCTTAATAAAAATATATCAGGGATCAAAAACGAGATGGGTTCATTGGAGAAATAAATCAACGGCAGTATTACGAGTCAGTCATTAGACCAAGCTCTTGTTCGTTTGGTATGCAAATATGAAAGAATGGACCAGACCACCGCTTCCTGCTAATGATCGTTTCTCTGCTACTGCCACAGAGAGGCGTATCATGGAAGAAGAGTTGACGCTTGATAAAAGCGGAAATATGCTCGCTTCGTTAAATGGTTTTATCTGGCAAATAGTATCATTTTCTTCTCGTCTGTGGTGCGTAGAGACGGGTGTTTCAGTATGGAGGGTGCGATTAAAAAGAAAGAGACAGAACGGATCGTTCGAGTACTCTAAAGGATACGTGGTAGGGAAGAGGGGTTAAAAAATTTCTGATCGTCCCTGCAGGGCGCTTCGTAATGTCTCTTGATCTGCATATTCAATCTCGGCTCCTAACGAAAGACCACGTCCAAGGACGGTCACTTTTGTGGTAGGGAAGCTTTCCTGTATCTTGTTTTTCAATTCTTTCGCGGTAAAATCTCCCTCGGGGGTTGTGGAGAACGCCAGTATAACCTCTTGTATATGTTGTTGTGCTTTGAGTCTCTTTATCAGTTCGTTTACCCGTGGAGAAAGGACGTTCTTTCTTTGTCGCGCAAGTGGCATCAGCGCACCCAGTACAAAATACTGCCCCTTATACGAGTGAACCGCTTCAACGCCATCAACGTCAACGTCTTTTTCTACAACAACTAACACAGCGTCGTCTCGGTTGGGGTTGGCACATAGAGAGCAGGTACCTTTAGCGTTTACCTCGTCAAAACGGAAACAAGAAGAGCACTGAGAAATATTTTCGTTCATCGTCACGATTGCCTCGGCGAGACGTTTTTTAAACGCCATATCAGTACGGAGCAAAAATTGTACAACCCGTCTTGCTTGGCGTGGACCAATGCCGGGAAGTTCTGAAATCAAGTCAACTAATTTTTGAAGCGATCGTGGCATAGCAATACTTTTTTACGCTAAAAGTCGTCAGAAGATGTTACGGACTCATTTTCTGCTCCATCAAAGTCACTCTTATCAACAGAGAGGAAAGTGGTTTTCTCGGCATCAAAGAACAGGTCAATCTTTCCGGTGGGGCCGTTTCTGTGCTTTTCAACAAGAATTTCGGTGTGGCCGTTTCTCTCCTCTACATTATCGTTATACCTATCTTCGTTGTGAATAAAGATCACCACGTCAGCGTCTTGCTCAATAGACCCGGAGTCACGCAAGTCTGATAGACGAGGACGTCCCCGCCTTTGTTCAATGGCACGAGAGAGCTGAGAGAGGGCAATAATAGGCACGTCCAGTTCACGTGCAAGTCCCTTCAGTGATCGCGATATTTCAGTCACTTGTTGCACCATAGAGTCTGACTGACCTTTGGTTGAAGATGTCATCAGCTGAAGGTAGTCAACGATTAAAAGCCCGATACCATGCTCTCGTTTCAATCGTCGCGCAACAGAACGCATAACGATGGCATTTGTCGCGGGTTGATCGTCAATGTAAATCGGAGACTTTGAGAGTCGCTCCATTGCCCCACGGACGTTTTCAAATTCGGCATCAGAGCCAAGCTTTCCTGTGCGCAACTTCCACGCGTTCACTTTTGCCTCGGCGGCAAGCATACGGTCTACCAACTGCTGAGAGCTCATTTCAAGAGAGAAGATCCCAACCGGAGTTCCATATTTAACGGCGGTTTGTCTCGCAATATCGAGCGCGAGCGCGGTTTTACCGGCAGAAGGTCTTGCCGCCAAGATAATCAAATCAGAAGGCTGAAAGCCGGCCAAAAGGTTGTCGAGTGCGGGGTACCCCGTCGGAACACCGCGCAAGACCTGCTCACTGCTATGCAATTTTTCAAAACGTTCCCACGCCGTCCCCAACATATCCTTCATCGGGATAAACTTTCTCGTGGTCGGAGACGACGTAACCTCGGACATTCGTTTATCAGCAGCGTCGAGCGTCTCTTCTATGTCACGAGATTCGTCATACCCAATCTCTCCAATTTCAGCGGCAGCGTCAATCAAGTTACGCATCATTGATTTTTTTTGAACAATCTCGGCGTAGTACTTCAGGTTTGCAGAAGAGGGGACCGTGCCCACCAACTCAGCCAAGTACGCGTTCCCACCAACAGACTCAAGCTCTTTCAGTTCTTTCAGTCGGTCTGCTACCGAAAGAAGGTCAATAGGGTTTGCGGAATTGGTCAGATCGAGCATTGCTCGAAATATCGCACGGTGTTTCTCAACATAGAAAGAGTCAGGGTTGACCGTTTCTGTTGCTTCGTGAATAGCGTCAGACTTGAGCATTATTGAACCCAAAAGAGCCCGTTCTGCTTCGGTATTTTGTGGGGGAATCCGAGATTGTGGAGATGCCATAGAAAGCATTGTACCACCCAACCGCCAAAACCAGGATTTCAAAAAGGCACCTTACAAACACCTCTTTCCACTCAGTTTTCCACCTCTACAAATACGGTATTAAAACCACTTCTTTACCTTAAAGTACGCAAAAAAGACAAGCGTTAAGACAATCATTCCTCCAACAATGATCCAAAAATCAAATTCGTATCCCACAAAGGGGGTAAATTCGGTATTCATTCCAAAGATACCGGCAATCAAAGAGAGAGGAAAGGTCACAAACGCCATAATGGTCAGGTTTTTCATAATCTCGTTTTGTCTTGTGTACAGAAGAGATGTATTGGTGTCTTGCAGTTCATTTAGCACATCAGCTAAAGCAAGCACTCGCGCGTACGCACGGTCTTGAATCGCGGCAACTGACCTAAAGTAGTTTCGTACCCCTTCGCCAAACAGACTTGTTCCGGCGTGCTCCATTGAATCCAGGGTGTTTTTATGACTTGCCAAAATTCGTTTATGAGACAGTAATCCCCGACGAGCTTTTGAAATAACAGTTACCATTTCTTTTTCTTTACCTGCAAAGATTTCAGATTCAATCTCTTCAATCCTGTCTTCGAGAGAATCAAATTGCGACTCAAGGTCTCGGTATAAAAGTTCACTTAATTCAAAAAAGAGGTGACCGCTGTGCATTTTTCCGGTACCTTTTTTCAGAATAGTCGCTGCCTCAAACGAACGGGTGAGCTCGTCAATAAAACCCATCGGTTCATACTGAACGGTAATCATATAATTCTTTCCCAAAACAACGTCCATCTCAAGGCGTGATTGATGATCTTTTGTTGGACGTATTGAAAGAAAGTGTAGAACCGCGTAGGCGCAGTCAGGGTACATATCCACACGCGTCTTTGGGGTAGGAGAGAGGAGGTCGTTTGCTAAAACCGGAGAGAGTGAAAACTCGGTGCTAATTTTTTGCACCTCTTCGGACGTAGGGTTCTCTAAGTTTATCCACGTCGCCCCCTGTAATTCAAAACGGGTTATCATTAGCTGACAGTATACCACTGGTATGGCACAATAGGAGCATATGAACGAACCTGAAGTGAAAAACGCTGAAGCGAAATCAAAAAACGATTATAAAAAAATCGGCATTATCAGCGCCATAGTTTTTATTGTTGGTGTTATAGCCGGATCAACAGGCATACTGCCGTTTGCCGGAGCCAATACGGACGTTGGGAAAATTCCAGAAAACGCTGATTTTGACGCGCTACACCGTGCATGGAATATCTTAGAGCAAAACTATGTATCCGCTTCAAGTACCCAGCCGGATGTTTCTCCTGAAGAGCGTGTGTGGGGAGCGATCTCGGGACTTGCATCATCGTACGGAGATCCGTACACAACATTCTTTCCTCCTGAAGAAAAGAAGTCTTTTGAAAGTGAGGTTCGTGGAGACTTTGAGGGGGTCGGTATGGAAATCGGACTACGCGACGACGTGCTCGTGGTTATTGCCCCACTCAAAAACACTCCTGCGTACCGAGCAGGTATAGAGAGCGGAGACGTCATTTTACTGATTGACGGAAAGTCAACGCAAGGGTTTACAACAGAAGAGGCTGTTCGTTTGATACGTGGACCAAAGGGGTCAACGGTAGTTTTAACTGTTTCTCGAGACGGTGGAGCACCGTTTGAGATTCCCATTGTTCGAGACACTATTTTGTTGCCAACGATTGATACAACGCTTCGCGATGACGGTGTCTTCGTTCTCTCTCTCTACAGCTTCAACGCGCTTGCTCCCCAGTACTTCAGAGGAGCCATTCAAGAGTTTGCAAACTCAGGGTCAACAAAACTGCTTATTGACCTGAGGGGCAATCCGGGAGGTTTTCTTGAGGTTGCCATAGAGCTCTCAAGCTGGTTCCTTCCGGTCGGAAAGGTCGTAGTAAGCGAAGATCACGGAGAGGGGGCCAGTGCCCACGTTGTCCACCGAAGCCGGGGGTACGATGTATTTAACGACGTCGTAGACGTAGCAATCCTTATCAACCAAGGATCAGCGTCAGCCTCAGAAATTTTTGCCGGTGCACTCCAACAGCATGGAGAGGCAACCCTGATAGGGAGTTCGTCATTCGGCAAAGGTTCCGTACAGCAACTATTTCCGGTCACTGACGATACATCACTAAAAATTACTATCGCGCAGTGGCTCACGCCAAACGGTAAGTCAATATCTGATGGTGGATTGACTCCTGATATAGAGGTGGAGGTAACAGACGAAGACAGAGCGGCCGAGAGAGACGTTCAGCTCGAGCGAGCGGTAGAGTTTCTACTAAATGGAGAATAGGCGATATGAAGGTTATACTGATCACCGATGTAAAGAAGCTTGGACAGAGGGGAGAGTTAAAAGACGTTGCCGAAGGGTACGCGCAAAACGTTCTTATCCCCAAAAAAATGGCACTCCCTGCGACAGCAGAAAACCTAAAAGTGTACGAAAAAAAGAAGTCACTGGTTGAGCAAAAAAAACACGAAGAGGAAGAAGAGCTTGCCACCAGTGTCCGCTCTTTAAAGGGGAAGGAGGTTCAGATAGCGGTGAAGGCAAACGAAGCAGGTGGCCTTTTTAAATCTATTACAAAAGAGGACATTCAAAAGGCAATACTCACGCAATTTTCAGTTACCATTCCTGACTCAGCAATTTTGGTATCTGAAACCATAAAACACACCGGGAATTTTGATATTAGCATTGAAGGCGGTGGCGCCAAAGTCTCTTGCAAACTTGTAATCAGTGCAACAAAATAAAATACTATAGGGGATAGGGTATGTAGAGTATTTAGTATTCTGTATACAGTATGAGTTATGAATGTTTTTTCTTGCTAATTCCTAATTTCCTAGAGCCTAATCCTCCTAGTTTTAAGCACTGTTCCTTTGGGCTAAAGCCTAATAGCCTAATCTTCCTAACCTTCTAGCTATTGGACATCTACAACCTTTCTTGAAATTTTCGTTCCGTCAAAACGTATTTTTTGTTTATCTCGGTATGAAACAACGCCTTCTCCAACAGCAAAGACAGTGTGGTCTTTTCCAAGAGAAGTATTCTTTCCAGCCATAAACTTCGTACCACGTTGACGTACGATAATAGAACCCTTTTTTGCTTTTTGCCCAGCATACAATTTAATGCCGAGGTACTTAGGATTTGAATCGGTTAGGTTTTTTGCTGAACCGCCAGCCTTCTTATGTGCCATAGTGTTACAAGATTAGGTTCTAGGTAATGAGACTCCAGAATATAGATAAAACCAGAGGTGGTACACTAGATGAAAGGAATGATACCCAATATAGCTAGAAAAATCAAGGGCATACCTCAAACGCTGTGGACCGATATATTCATAGCCACCATAATCCTAAGTGTTGCTTTTTTGTCATTTTTCTTGGGTAGAATATCGGTTTTGCAAGAAGAGAGAGGCCAATTTCAGGTTATCTACCCTGAAGGTCAGCAAGCCTTTGTTGCGGGAGCTACAGAGCCTCAAAATGAAGAAAACAAAACCACTGTAAGCGAGAGCGAAAAAAACTACGTTGCCTCTAAAACCGGCTCAAAGTACCACTTTCCTTGGTGTTCAGGGGCGAAGGCAATAAAAGAAGAGAATAAAGTATACTTTGCCACCAAAGCAGAGGCAGAAAGGGCAGGGTACGACCCGGCCGCAAACTGTAAAGGACTATAAGAAGACAGCTGTTAGATATTAGTGCTTAGTCTTTAGAAAAACAGATATTAAGAAGAAGGATGATAGAATAAAACTAATAACTAAGCACTAACAACTAATAACTGTTTTTCTATGATTGCCCTCGATATTGAATCTTCAGGCACAGAGCCAGAAAAGCACTCAATTGTTTCTATTGGGGCGCTTGATATGGATAACCCTACAAACCAGTTTTACGATGAGTGTCGAATATGGGATGGCGCGGGAGTGGTAGACGAGGCACTATCGGTAAACGGATTTACAAAAGAAGAGATCCTTGATCCTTCAAAAAAATCAGAAGCAGAAATTATCAAAGCGTTTATCGCATGGTCATCAGAGGTGAGAGATACGACCATTGTCGGGCAAAACCCTTCATTTGACCGTGACTTTACAAAATATGCCTGTATGCGCGCAAAAATAAACTTTCCCTTCGCGCACCGCACGGTAGACACGCACACACTCGCGTTTATGCATATGGTAAAGAGGGGAGTCAGGCCACCGTTTGACTCTATAAAACGAAGGACAGCCCTTAACCTTGACGCCATACTCAATTACGCTGGCATTCCAGACGAACCGGAGCCGCACAATGCGCTAACCGGAGCGCTTTCTCACGCAGAGTGCGCTTCGCGCCTGTTGTATGGGCGAGAGCTCCTCGAAGATTTCTCAATGTACCCAATTCCGTGGGAAGTACCAAAAAAAGATAGTGCTTAGTCATTAGTGCTTAGAGAACAGTACTGAAGTAGGGGGTACGTCGGTAGACAGTACAGGAGAGAAATCTTCCAAATAGCCAGATGTCCCAAAAATCAAATAAAACATAAAGTACAGAGATCAAAGTACAAAACACAGAAGGAGGTAATTTAGAATTTTAAGTTTTGAATTTTGATTCAATTCAGAATGACTCAATGTTTTAAACATTCAGAACTAATGACTAAGCACTAATAACTAACAACTGTCTTTCAGTGTGTTATATTTTAGAAACTATGAAAGATCCTAAAAAACCCGTTCAGACACCTGAAGAGCACCGTCTCGAGGCAGATTTGCGTGTATGCGACCCAGACAAAGTGGGAAGAATGTACGAGGTAGAAAATTGGCGCATTGAAAGAATGTCAAAAGAGCTGAAAGACGGTTTTGATTTTGTTCGAAAATATAAACTCGGAGTGACCTTTTTTGGTTCTGCTCGCTGTACTGTTGGCGAAAAAAATTATAATGCAGCGGTTGAACTCGCAGGAAAGTTGTCTAACGCCGGATTCTCTGTCATCACCGGAGGGGCAGGGGGCATAATGGAGGCAGGTAACAGGGGGGCAAAAGAGGCAGGAGGGAGTTCGGTTGGTCTTAACATCAACCTTCCTCACGAACAGGGAACAAACGAGTTTGTTACCGACTCAATGATTTTTAACTACTTCTTTACCCGTAAAGTAATGCTCACATTCGCTTCAGAGCTGTACGTGTATTTCCCAGGAGGGTTTGGCACACTTGATGAGTTGTTTGAAATACTAACGCTCGTTCAAACACGAAAAATCAAACGAGTACCTATTCTTCTGTTTGGAAAGGAGTACTGGGGCCCGTTAACTGCTTTTATAGACAGCACTTTAAAGGCGCAAGGTCTTATTGATGCAGAAGACACAGGGTTGTATACACTCGTTGATACTGTAGAGGAAGCGTACGAAGCGGCGATTGACTTAGTTAAGTGTTAGCGGTATTGTTTTCTGCCCTATATGGTAGAAAACAAAACATACCTCACCCATGCCGAAAGAGAGAAGGTGGCAAAAAAAGATCGTTGGCTGTTTCGGTAGTGTCGGCTATTCTCGGCATTGCTTTGATTGGTGTTTCCGGTCAATACATTGATAAAAACGGAGAAAGAGAGGAGAGGCACAACCAAAGAGACAAAAACGAGCAGTAACACCATTTTTGAAGATTCTTTAAATGGAATTTCGGGCCTCTATAAAGCCATATAATAAATAAAAAGAAATTACAATACTTGACAAGCATATGTCAAGATGCTAGAGTATAACTACAGCTGGCTTTTTGAGCCGGCTTTTTTTATTGGGAGAAATACACGTTTACAGTGCCAATGCCCCAATAAGCAACCATTATGATGATTCCAATAGTTATGTTTCTAGCTGGAGCTTTCTTTAGTTCTCCCGTAGCTCTCTCTGAGACGATTGCTGACGAGACAGTGCAGAACCCGGAAACTCTCGCCGAATACGTTCGTGAATATTACGCAGATACACCAATCTTGGCAGATATTGCGTGGTGCGAATCTAGTATGCGACACTTCAACAAAGAGGGAGAGATCCTCCGTGGCGTCGCTGACTCAGACGATCTTGGGGTGATGCAGATAAACAGACGCTACCACGAAAAGGATGCTGTAGAGCTTGGCTTTGATATTTATTCGTTAAACGGTAACCTTGCGTACGCAAAACACCTCTACGAAAAACAAGGAACGAGGCCATGGAAAGCCTCAAGTCCATGTTGGGGTAAAATAGCAAAAGGCTAGTGTGAATATGATGTACGAAGGACAAGATTCACACATAGGAGACGAGAATACGAAGAAAAATCGTGCGTTAAAAGACAGCAGAATACGCGCCCGCGAATTTGGTAGAAGCGTATTTCTTGAATCTGGGGCTCAAGAAGGGGATACGGTTGTTGTAACCCTACGAAGGGGTAGAGACCCTATAACAAAAGTTGACCGAAAGATCGAAATCATTGAGGGTAGTCTTACAGAGATACAAAAGAACTACTTTTTACTCAAAGTGGTCGGAGAAGAGGACAGTGTAGAGCAATACTTTTTCAAAAACTTGGTAGAGATAGACATTTTGTAAATATATACACATAACAAAAAACCCGCACGATGCGGGTTTTTTGTTATCCATCGTAAGAACCTCTCATAGGTTTACTCTACAGTATCTGCTTCTGCGGGAGGTTCGTTCTTTTTTAACTTTGTATCAAGGCTGATCGAACCGGCGCCATACACAGCAACATAAAGAAAGCCTCCGGCTATCGCAAGGTTCTTCATAAAGCTCATCATCTCTGCTTGGTCCGTAAAATTGGTGTGAAAGAGTAGCGCCGCAAGAATCGTAAAGATTGCAAGCACCCACGATGCCTTCTTTGCCATAAAGCCAAAGAGAATCATCAAACCACCAACAATTTCAATAATGATCGTAAGGACAGTGAGCACCTCTGCAAAAGGAAGCCCTACTGAAGAAATGTATCCTGCTGTACCGGCAAAGCCTCCGATTTTCGAGAAGCCGGCCATAATAAAGATAACTGAGAGAAGAATTCTTCCGATCAGTAATACTAAGCCATTCTTTCCGTTCATAGTCATTGTTTTTAAATACTATTTATAATGCTCACAGTATACCGTGTACGTGCCCGATAAAAAACTACTTACTGTCTTTTGTATCGTCTTTATTAGAGGTCCACGGGCTTACCACCGGCTCGTTGGGTAGCCTACTATCAAAGGTAACACCGGATTTTTCTTCAATTTCAGCCACTTGGTTGGTTATGGCTTTGCCTATAAGTTTGGCGAGAGGTAAGGGGACTGTGTAGCATTCAACATCGTCACCCGATTCAAGGGCAAGGTGAAGAATGCCGTTAATGACACGGATGTGCGCTGTATCAACGTATATTTTTGCCGGTACAGAGTTAAAATCAAATTCTTGAGACATAGAGAAAAGTAATGAGTGAGGTTAGTAAGGCAGTAGGTAAGTACTGTGTCTAGTATACCAGCCGTAGAGAGGTATTGACATAAGTATAAAAATGTTATAATATTGCCTGATGAAAGAGAGGGGACCCGATGTAGTGTGGGATGACGAATACCACCTTTGTGGACTGGCAGAGCCTCGAATGAGGAAGTCTATAAAAGGTAAGAAAGTTATTTTGGTAGATGATTGTTTTCTTCTTAAGTTTGAAGGATGTCTCGCGGGCCTCCCCCTTGAGGATCGTGGCGAGTTTAAAAAAGGTTGGTGGTACTGTCCACACGATAAAGATGTTCGTACAAGGTGGCGCGACCTCTTTGAAGAAGGATCGCTTATAGAAACTGGATTGACAGGCGAATGGGTAAGAGTTCGAGAGGTTATAGAGGGTAAGCCTGCATTAACCGAGTACGCAAAAAGACAGTCAGAAAAATTAAAAAATCAAAAACTATCTAAATGGAATATTTTAAGACGGAATAAGAAGACGCGCGTAGAGATTATAACTGGCGCCCTCAGCATCTAATCGATTCGTTTATAAAATAATTCTAAGGTATTAAGAGAGAAATAGTACCCTGAGCTAGAATAGTAAACTGCGCACAATATATCTTTTGCGCACATATAGAGAGACGCTTTAATTTAATAATGTTTAATAAGTAAGCCCGTACGTTGTCTCCTAAGCTTCTTTTATGTATGTAGTGTGATAAATACGTAATACTAAAACCACCACCGTTCTTCATTTGTATTATTCTTCCCAGAGTATGGTTGCGTTAAAGTTATTTCCTAAACTTTCTCTTTTACCTCTTCCCTTTTACAAACTTGACATACTATAAGTTATTGTCATAATAAACAGATATGGCATTTACTGGTAATGAAAGAGCAAAAACATCATCTCGAGAAGGTGTAGAAAGTAGGCTTACGCCGGCACATTCAGCTCTTGAAAAAGAGAAGCGAGAACTTCCAGAGAAAGCCTTTAAACTTTGCAGACACATCGTGGCGGTACGGCTATACCCATATCGTATACGAGAAGTTTTCAACACCCTTGGAAGCGCCCTTACTCCAGTGTTTACAGAAACAAATGGTGGTGCGCAGACTATTTCTTACAAAAAGCCCACAGATCTAATGCGACGTATTTTAAACTTCTAATGTTCAGTAAAGTACGAACGTTATGAGATAAAAAAACTCCGCATCAGTAGTGCGGAGTTTTTTTATTTCTCTGTCTCAATCTACATTACCTGCTCTGCAGGTCCCGCGGGTTTTGCAACACAGTCTTTGCAGGCCTTTTTATGCGTTACTGCAAAGTAAACTGCTGAAAGACCAACAAGAATGTAAATGACTTTCGAGATCATTGCGTCCATACCACCAAAGAGTGATCCGATTTCCCAGTTGAAAATCGCAAAGACTCCCCAGTTAAGACCTCCAACAACAAGGAAGATGAAGGCAATTATGTGTAAATACTTCATGGATTCTTCTATTATTTTATTTAATAACGTACTTATTCATTAAACACCCAAAATAAGCCCGTGTAGGCCCTTTTGTCATTTCTGTGGATATTTAAAAACAGTTGTTAGTTATTAGTGCTTAGCTGTTAGTTCTGAATGTTTTGGAATCTCTTTTTTCCGGCTAAAGCCTAACATCCTAAATACCTGCTTTATTTTACAGATAATCAAAAGGATTCAGGTACGCTTGTGTCGGAGCAACTGGTATAGACACTCCCCCTTTTGCGCATCCAGTTGAAGGCGAACGACCGTTCGCTATATACCAATCCCGTAGGTTTTTTACTTCAACACCGTCTGAGGCAAACAGCGTAAAGTGTAAGTGGGGGCCTGTCGAGTATCCTGTATTACCTGAATAGCCTACCAAGCCCCCCGTACCCACTGCATCGCCCTTAGAGACAGATATATGCGACAGGTGCGCATACAGGGTCGAAAGACCATTATTGTGCTTTACAAGCACCCATTTGCCGTACGAGTAGCACCCGGGAGCAACGTCTGTGTCCCCCACTCCTTCAACAATTCCTGCGAGAGCAGAGATAACCTTGGTTCCTGTTGATGCGCCAAAATCAATACCGTTGTGCCCTTGGCCATTGTAGGCACCTGATTGCGCAAACGCGGTATTGCCAAAATATTGAGTAATGCAGTAGATGTTGCCGTACGTTCTCTCTCTATCCTTGCAGCGAAGCATAACGGCAGTATCAAGTGGAAACGAGAGTATTCCTGAGCCGACAGCAGGGATTGAAGAAGGGTTCAGGGTGTACTGAAGCTGTGACTCAAATGCTTTCAGATCGCTTTCCAGTTGCTCTCGAGCCTCACGTTTTTCTTGAAGTAATTTTTGATATTCCGCCTCTTCGTTTTTTGTTCTACTTAAAATAGTCGACTGCGAACGCCGTGTTTCATCTAATACAGACCTCTGTCCACTCAACTCTTTACTGAAAGAAATTAATGCTCCTTGCTTTTCAATAACTTCTCCACGGTTTTGTTCAAGTGCCTGCTGTATAACCAACAGCTCTTTTATTTCTTCATTTAAAACGGTCTGCACTCTTCTCAGGCGGTCTACATCTTCCCACGCCTTGGAAAAAGAGACACCTGAGAGGAAGTGTTCAACAATAGAGATATCATCTATGCGAGAGATCGTTCGCAATGACTCTTTGATTGTCTCTTTTCCGGCATTACTTTTTTGAATCTTGTCTTCAATTTCAATCTCTAATTCTTGAAGCTCAAGGCTCGTGGCAGAGATTCTGTTTCGAGTCACTGCTATGTCGGTTGCAATCTTTTTTCTTGAAAGGTCGAGGCGAGCAATTTCTGATTCCAGCGTTTTACGGTCGGCGCCGATTTTTTCCAAGTCTTCTTCGTACGCGGCAATCTCTGCCTCCAGTGAAGCGATTTGAGAGTTCCAATCATTGATTTTTTGTTGCAGTTCAGCAACTGTTTCAGCATGGGTAATAACTGACGAAAGAAAGAATAAAGCACCCAAAAAGAGACCACCAAAAACAGCCTGTGTAGCAAAACCAAACCCTCTACTCACGTTAAGAGAGGAGCGTAATCGCATCAGTAACGCGGGCAGCGGTTTCATATTTTCCCAGTATACCAGCTACAATAAACGGATCCGGAGATTGCTCCTTTCCGGTCAGTGCAAAACGCACAGGCCAAAGGATATTCCCCTTCCCTACGTCCTCTGCAATGGGCCACAGACACTCTTTTACCCTATCAGACGACCATTCGTCTTCAGGTATCGCCTCAAGTGCCTCTAAGGCCTTAGAGAGGTTTACACGAGTATTTTCTCGGCTCGGGTCCTTGGACCAGTAGAGACTCTCAGGTAGGTACGTTGGCTTTTCAATAAAGAAAGAGAACTCACCCTCTTCTTCCATTACAGAGATGTCTTTAAAGGTATGAATTCTTTCTTTTGCAAGGTTGAGTATTTGTGAAAGTCGGTTTTCTTTCGCAAGAGCCTCTCGAACTTTTTGTGATAAAAATTCTTGCGCTTGTTTTTCAAATTCTTCAAATGGTAGTTGCACAATGTACTCTCGGTTATACCACCGCAGTTTTTCTTCGTTAAACGCTCCTCCACTCACTTGAATCTGATCAAGAGAAAATGCTTCAAACAACTCTTCTTTGCTAAACAATTCTTTATCGCCCCCCGGATTCCAGCCAATAAAGGCTAAAAAGTTCATCATTGCGTGTGGAAGGTATCCTTCTTTTTTGTACTCCAAAATATCTTTCGCTCCGTCACGCTTTCCAAGTTTTTTAGTTCTGTCTTCACGAAGTATCGGTGGCAAGGTTACAAGCACGGGAGGCGTTATTTCGAGCGCTTCGTATAAACTTAAAAAACGAGGCGTAGAAGAAATAAATTCGTCACCCCGCAGTACGTGCGTTACCCCCATCTCAGCGTCGTCAACAATGTGCGCAAAGTTGTACGTGGGGTAGCCATCGGCTTTCATAATAATAAAGTCATCTAGTGCCTCTTCTCCTGCGTCCAGGTCTCCTCGAACAGCGTCCTCCCATGCATATCGTTTTATTGTTGGTACCTTAAATCGAAGTGGACTTGCTCCGTCCCATACGTCAAAAGTTTCGGGACGGTGGTCACGAAACAAAAACGGACGTTTTTCTTCATCAGCCTTTTTTCGAAATTCTTCCACCTCTTTATTTGTGTATGGGTCAGGGTACGCTAACCCCTTTTGTACCAGCGTGTCTGCATATTTTTTATATACGGAAAGACGTTCAGATTGAATGCACGAACCAAAATCTCCAGGCTTTTCTGGCCCGTAATCCCAATCAATACCCACCCAGTCTAAAGAGTCTTGTATGTGGGCAATTGAGCCCTCCACTTCCCTCTCTTTGTCGGTGTCTTCGATGCGCAAAATAAAGGTTCCGTTGTTTTTGCGTGCCCATAGCCACGCAAACAAGGCGGTCCGTACACCGCCTATATGCATAAATCCTGTTGGGCTTGGGGCAAACCGAGTAACGACATTCATAGCAATATATACGGACATCATACATTAAGAAAACCCCTCAATGAAGAGGGGTTTTAAGAGGGCGAAAGCGTTACGCTACTTCCTCTGCTTTTTCTGGCTCGTTGTCGTTTGCTGCCAATTTCGCCATTTCCTTATCAAGTTGTGTGGGGAATATATTTACCAACATATCTTCAAAGGCTTTGATTTCAGCTGGTGTTGCGTGTCCACTTTCAAGCATTTCTTCTTGTGCTTCAGGAGTTGCTGTAGCAAATTGATGTTTTAGGTGAGCAAGAGATTGAATAACCTCAGTACGCTTTGGGTGATTTCGAAGTAATTTTATTCCTCTTTTCTTGTCAGCGATACTTCCTGAGTTATTAATTGCAGTGTGTGCGTCCTCAAGTGCCTGTATGGCATTTTTGAAGTTCGCCGGATTTTCTGCAACCAAATCCATAATACGCACTACCTTTGCGAGTGCTCGCTCTACCGCATCTTGCACATTCTCAGGTGCTTCTTCTTGAAACAATACCTGTCCTTCTTTTCTCTTCATCATATAGTTTATATAATATGCTAATAAATTAACTTTCACTATTCTACCAAATTATATATATTTGTCAAGTCTTTTGACAGGGTATCACAGTGGGCAAAACAAGAGAGGTATCTCCCTCATACCCCCAGGCAACTCAGGGGTATTTTTGAAGAAATGCAATAATAACGTGCTGTGTAGCGTGTTCTTTTACCGTTGTTGATTTGATGGTAAATCTAGATTTCCCATTTCTATGATCAAAAAAGTGAACTACGCCTATGTACCTTCCACGGCCAAGATCTTTTAGCTCTAACGATGCATTCCCATTACAAAAGAGCCCAAATGCTTGCTGTGCATAAGGCAGGTCTGATGACATTATAAAAGGAACGAGGTGCGTCATACTTCCCTGGCGAGGCGGGGGAAGTATATTTTTCTCGACTGACACGTACGCATCGGTAAATTTTCATATGATTCATTCCAACTCTTGAGAGGTAGATATTGCTGTTTAAAAAATCCTTTATGATTGCTTGATGAGGTACCGGTAAGTGGTTGCAGTAACCACTTACCCACACATCAACAGCTCTTTTCAATAGCTTGTCTCCCTGAGACTCCATAATCCCCTTTCCGGGTACACTGTTTTTTGTAGCAGAACAGTAGCTCATACTCGTAAGCGCACGAATTAAAATGTTTACATCTGTAAACTGGTACCCAATTCTTTGTTGGAAGCGGTCCAATCTTTCGAGAAATGTTTGAAAGTCAATGTCTGACATTGGGTCCCCTCTCTGTTTGAGTGTGGGAGTATCAACTAATGCCCCTTCAAAAGCCATCATAAAAGAGTACCACAACCCTCTTCTCTAGAAATATTGAAATTTTTTTACCTTTATTTTGTAGCTACAATTTTGTACTCTACGTTTCGTGCTCTAGTGCTGTGTCTAATACGGCTTCTGCAAGCTTGCGTCCCGCGTCAGGGTGAGAGAACTTTTTTGCAGCCTCTGCCATATCATTTCGTGCTTTGGGGTTGGTAAACAGGCGGTCAATTTCTGAAACAAGGAGGTTTGGCGTCAGGTTTGCCTGTTCTATCACAATCCCCGCCCCCTTTTTAGCGTACGCGAAAGCGTTTAGTCGCTGATCACGGCTAATATTCTCTGGTATCGGAACAATAATTGATGCCTTGCCCCACATTGCAATTTCTGAAAGCGAGTTAGCTCCAGAGCGAGAGATAATGATATCTGATGCTCCCGCCGCCATACGCATTGCGAGTGACGAAAGGTAACCGAGCGGTTTGTAGCGATAGCGTCGTTCGTTTCTCTCTAAGATAACTTTTGCTGTCTCTGCCACTCCCGCGTAGTGCGCCTGACCGGTTTGGTGAATAATTTGGTACTTCTTAACCAACTCAGGAGCCGCCGTTAAAATAACCTCGTTTATTTTTTCGGCACCAAGAGATCCTCCGAGTACCAAAATGACAGGCACGTTATCCTCGAGGTTAAGAAACTCGTGTGTGCCGTCTCGGGCTGGTTTTTTAACATCAGAGCGAATGGGGTTCCCTGTTAAAGCAACCTTGTCTCGTGTTTTTTCCGGGAAGTATTCAAGTGCTTCATCAAACGCAATAGCAATCTTTTTTGCAAAAGGGGCGGCCATTAAATTTGCCCGCCCGGGGATAGTGTCAGAATCGTGAATAACTAAAGGAATTTTCAATAATTTTGCCGCAATAACCGTTGGCACGCTTCCGTACCCACCTTTAGAAAACACGACGTCAGGGTACACTTTATACAAAGAAAAGACAGTTCCTATAATTCCGGACAGAGTTTTAAAAGAATCAAAAACATTTAATAAAGAAAAGTAGCGACGCATTTTTCCGGCAGGTGTTTTTACAAATGTTATGCCGTTTTCAAATAAGGCTCGCTCATCAAATACATTTGGTCCAAAAAAGTAGAGCTCTGGCTCTATTATCTTACGTTCTTTTACAAGAGTTTTTAACTCTTCAGCAACAGCAATAATAGGATAAAAGTGTCCTCCTGTTCCTCCGCCGGTAAAAACTATTTTCATGAAATTCGTCGCGCTCGCGATATGTTAAGAAGTATTCCCACAGAAAATAATGCCATAAAAAGCGCAGATCCGCCGTGACTGACAAAGATAAGCGGTAGTCCAGTAATAGGAAAGATATTAATCATCGAGCCGATATTCAGAAATGATTGGGACATAATCAGTATAACAATGCCAACGGCAATGAGTCCACCAAACATATCTGGGGCTCTCGCCGCTATCCACAAACCTCTCAGAGCAAAGAGCATAAAGGCAAAAATAAGTACAACACCTCCTAGAAATCCAAATTCTTCACTGTACACGGCAAATATTGAGTCTGATGTTGGCTCTGGCAGGTAGATAAATTTTTGCACGCTTTGCCCAAACCCCCTACCAAACATACCTCCCGAGCCAACTGCATAGAGCGACTGATTTGTTTGCCAACCGGCTCCCTGAGAGTCTACTGAGGGGTTAAAGAAGGTTTTAATACGGTCTTGCGCGTACGGGCGTACAGAAATCACAAGGGTAAGAACAAATATTCCCGCAAGTACAATAATGGCTATATCACGGATTTTAGCGCCAGAAGCAACAAACATTGCCCCACCCGCCGCCGCGATAACCGCAAACGTCCCTGTATCAGGCTGAAGAAGTAAGATCCCCGCGGTGATACCCGAGATAATTCCAAACGGAATAATCTTTGCTAAAGATTTTTTTGTATCACGAGCAGACAGCCACACCGCTAAATATAAAACGTAACCGATCTTTAAAAGTTCAGCAGGTTGAAATGTTATAAATCCCAAATCGAGCCACCTTTTTGCACCATTCAATTCAAGGCCAATAACGGGCAGAAAGACCATCAGTGTTACCAACACAGAGAGGGCAAAAATGTACAGAGAGAATTTTTTGTACCAACGGTATGGAATGTAACTTGCAATAAACAATGCAATAAAGCCACCGACGACACCGATTAAAAATTGACTGGAAGCAGTTTGAGAAAACTGTGGGCCTTCTCTTGCAAGAAGCCCGAGAGAGGCAGACATAAAAATAAGAAACCCTCCCAATACCAAAAATACAACCGAAAGAAGAGTAATTTTATCAAACGGTTTAACCTTCGCCATTACTCTTGTATACCACACTAAAAAAGAGTCGTTAGTTGTTAGTGCTTAGAGAACAGTACTGAAGTAGAGGGTATGTCGGTAGATAGTATGACAGTATAGAAGAAACTACTAAAACACAGGGACCAGAGCACAAACAATAAAAACTCTGAATTGAATCAAAATTCGAAACTTAAAATTCTAAATTACCTCTTTCTGGTTTTTTTGTTTTTAATTTTCTAGTTTTTTCTGTACTGTCTACTGTCCTACTATTTACTTCCATACTGTTCTCTTGGCTCCTGTGCTCTGGTTTTTCTAAGCACTAATGACTAACAACTAAGCACTGTCTTTGTAAGCACTAATAACTAAGCACTTGTCTTGGTCCGCTATGCAACAAGTGCAAAAATGACACCGAGAACTGCAAAAATAATAGAGAGCACCCAGTACCTCATTGCCACCTTATACGAAGGCCAGCCAACTGCTTCAAAGTGGTGGTGGAGGGGGGCAATTTTAAATAACTTTCTGCCTTTAAATTTTTTCCACAATACTTGGAGAATATTTGAAACGACCGTAATTACCAACAGCCCTGCGATAATAGGAAGCGCAGAGATACCAATCCCCTCTCCCAGCGAGTCTGTCATAAACGCAATGACAGCAATCGTTAAGGTGATACCCATAGACCCTGTCTCTGTCATCCAAAAACGCGCCGGAGGGATGTTAAACCAAAGAAACGCAAGAATAGCTCCTGCCATCATGGTGCAAAATGCTGCAAGGTTAATTTGATCTTGGTTAAAGGCAATAAAGGCGTAGGCAAGAAATATGGAGGTAAAAACAAACCCTGATAAACCATCAATACCATCAATAACGCCTGATGCGTACAGAGAAACAGAAACGAGCATAAAAAACGGAATAATGAGCCAGCCTATTTCAAGAGGAAGTCCAAACGGTATACCAACCTCGGTAATTCCCAATTTTCCGTAAAACCACCATCCAATAATTCCTGAAGTTGCCAGTACTAAAAGGAGGCGGACAGAAACAGACATTCCTTTAGGTCCTTCGTCCAGTGTGTCTAACAAGTCATTTGAAAAGCCAATGAGCGCTCCAATCAGTAAAGTAAAAAGCGGTATCCATGTTTGGTCACGAGAAAGGAAATCAAGTTTTGTTGTTATATCTGATGGAAAAAAGTGTCCGAGCGCCCAAAGACCAAAAATAGTTACACTTGCCGAGAGCCATATAACAATTCCTCCCATACGAGGTGTGTGTAATTCGTTCTCTCCGTGCATCCGATTAAATTCTTCTGCCACAGAGCCATCTAACGCTTGCTTCCCGCCTCTTTTTTTCCACACCTTGTGTTTATACAGGTAGTGGGTCACGACAGGGGTAATTGCAATGCCAATCCAAAAGGCTAACAGTGCAGGAATAAGGACTTTAAGAAGGTCAATAGGCATACTACTTTCAGTATATATGGTTATTATATGTCATTAAATACAGCGACTTTTTGTGACGCTCCGCACAAAACATCTTTTACCATAACGCGTTTTGCATAATGAGAGAGTGCCAAAACATCATCATCGCGATCTTCTCGCGTTGAACCGAGAACAACTATCACCACCGGTCGTCCCAAGACTGGCTCTACGATAACCCCAAGGTTTCCTCCTGCAAGGTCTGTGTACCCTGTTTTAGCAATGGTGTTCCCTGCAATGTTTCCTGTAATGGTGCTCGTATGTTTTGCGGTATGTACAAAACCCGAAAGAGAGACAAAATCAATCTCTTTGTGTGTAGAGAAAGACATAATGTCAGGATGCTCTTTTGATGCAAACAGGAGGAGCTGAGCCACATCATAGGCAGACCCATACGCCCCCGCTGTTGTCGTAGAGACATCAAGACCGGTATCGTTAATAAAGTACGTACTAATGAGGTCGATAGACTGCGCCTTCTCGTTCATTTTTCTGATAAACGAATCGTGTGTTTCTACATCCTTCTGTGATGCAATGAGTGCAAGCGCGTGTGCCCCTTCGTTTGAAGACGTTATAAGCGTGTATCCAAGCAGGTCGCCGACAGTCCAACGCTCATCAGCAAAGAGCCCCGAAGTGCTTCCTACTGAAAAAGCCTCTTCTGGAATTACTACAACGTCTTTCGGATCCAAAGAGTCTAGTGCAACACTCGCGGTCATTATTTTAGTGAGCGACGCGAGAGGAAGTTGGGCGTAGGCGTTTTTTTCTTCCAACACTGAACCCGTGGTTACATCTTCTACGTACACCGCCTTGGCAACCGTTGTTGGTGGTTGTTCGCGGTACGTGCACGCTACCAAAGAAACCTGCGTGTTAGGAGCGTGTTGAATATTTGAAAACGAATAAAACCCTACTCCTGCAATAAGAAAAGAGAGCGAGGTGGTTGCGAGCGTCGCATAGAGAGAGAATCCTTGTTTCATAGTGTTTCTTCTTTTGATTCAACGTCGTCTTTTTGTGCCAGCGTGTCGTCTATCATTTTCTTAAATTCATCAAATTGTGGGAGGTCAGAAAGTGAAGAGACACCGAGTGTCGCAGGCAATTCAGTCGTTGGTCTATACAGAAAACTCCTTTTGTCTTGTGGGTTTTCAATACGTTCAATTAAACCACGAATTGTAAGAGACCGAAGTATGGACGAGCAGTTTACACCGCGTATGTATTCTATATCTGCCCGGGTAGACGACCCTTGGTAAATGATAATAGCAAGAGTCTCAAGACCCGCCTTTCCCAGTGGACCTTCTAGCTCTTCTTTCCGCATTTTTGCTATAAGCGAAGAGACGTCTGGAGCCGTGGCAAGCCCAACGCACTCCCCTTCTAAGACAACGCGCACCCCCCGGTTTTCTAAACTCGCTTTTAAAGTGTACACAGCATCTTTTGCCTCTTCATCGGTAATACTGAGACTTTGAGCAAGAGCGCTCATTTTTATCGGCTCTCCCTTATAAAAAAGCATTGCTTCAATCTGTGATTCAATCGGAGTGTTCATACATGGTATCAGTGTAAGCTAGAAGGCAAAAAGTTTAAAGTGTTTTTAAGTATACAAATTATTCGTAACGAGGGGCTTTGGGTGTGCCGGCGTACTCGAGACGGATGTCGGCAAATTTTCCGTACTGCTCAACCAAGAGAGAGCCCTGCTTTACTAACTCTAACACCGCCAAAAACCCAACGGCAACTTCTCGACGGTCCTTTGTTGAACCAACAAAGTCGGTAAATGACATAGAAAGCGCGCTCTCTATTCGTGCAGAGAGTCGCTTCATCATATCCTCCAAAGACATAATTGTTTTGACTGAAATCTCTTTCTTCTTCTCTATCTTGGGAGCGTTTTGAAGAGCGTTTTCTATAGCTTCTCTCAGAGAAGAGGTATTCATATCAGGAGAGGGAGCGTACAGGGGTGTAGTTTCTTTTTTTAATCCCCCAAAGTATAGCGGAGATCCCAAAAGAGATCCCAAGTTTTTACCAATGCCTCTAAAGATTTTGTATAATTGAAGTCGGTGCTCCAAGTCTTTTATGTCTCCTTCCTCTTCTTCGGTTAACGAAAGTACCGGGAGGAGCGTTTTTGATTTAATAAGAAGCAGTGTTGAGGCAATGACAATAAATTGCGACGCCTCGCCAACCGGAAAAAACGGTTGCTCTTTTACGTAGGTAATAAAACTTTCCGCAACTTGCGACAGAGAGACGTCAGAGACGTGCATCTTCCGCTCTTCAATAAGAGAAAGGAGAAGGTCAAGCGGACCTTCAAATGCTCCTACGGTTACCTTGAATGTATCGGTGCTCACATAAAAACTATAACATTATCTTGGGGAGAGTTAGGGTTTAGGGTATTAGTCTTCTGTATACAGTATTCAGTATGAGATGGCTAGCCATTAGGTTGTTAGGGTATTAGGCTTTAGCTTAAAACCACAAAAAACAACCATTTGTCGTCGAAATACCTTTTCTATCCTTGATAAACACTTATTAAAAATAGTACAATACTGTCGTTAAAGTAAGGTTAATTAACGATGACTCGCAATTTTATGTTTAATTTTTTAAAAGGAGAAAGGTTTCAAAAAAGAAACGAATCTGCTCCACGTGGATTTATAGCTGAAGGGATGCCGAGAGAGCTTTTAGACAAAACTTATAATGAAGCGCAAGTAGTACTCAAAGAGATGTACGGCAACAGACTTGCCACCAAAGCAGACCTCAAACGTATTAAAAAGAATGCAAATGACTACCCTTATTTGCGAATGCCAGTGGCTCGACTTCTGGCATTTGGGTCAAAAGTTCGCTTCCGTGGCTATTTGTATGTGCCGTGCCTTATCTGAGACGAGCACTTCTTTGACGGTGAGTACTGGGGTGGAGGCAGGGTTGCTCAGCACGTCCAGTTTCTCCTCCGAGACTAGATCTTGTTCTTGAACTCCTGCCTTTTAGTTCTTGATTCTTGTCCTTACTCTTGTTCCCTTAAAACTCCCCGTATGTGGGGAGTTTTTTCTATACTGTCTACTGTCCTACTATTTACTTCCATACTGTCCTCTAAGCACTAATAACTAGCTTTTAGGCTCTAGGCCTTAGGCTTTAGCTAACTCCTAACTTCCTAACAACCTAATCCTCCTAACCTCCTGTCTCAATAGTGCTCAACCATTCTAATAAGCAGTCGTACCGGCTCTCCCGTAGATCCTTTTGCCAAGTTATCTTCTGAAATTGATTCCATACGAGGTGCCATATCAATGTGTGCCCAAGGGTACTTTTGAGTAAATTGCGCAAGAAAGATACCGCCGTTAATCGCTCCTCCGTAACGCGAGTTTCCCTGCACGACAAGGTTGCCGATATCAGCGACGTTGCCCCGAATGTCTGCATCGTACTCTTTCCAAAGAGGGAGTGGCCACACATAGTCACCCGACAGTTCTCCCTGTTCACGGAGCGCCATCTCTATCTTGCTCTTGCGAGTCATTATTGCTGAGGCACGTTGTCCCAAAGCCACGAGTGACGCGCCGGTCAGTGTTGCTATATCGAGAACGAGACGAGGAGAGTATCTCTCTGCGTATGTAAGGGCATCAGCTAAAATGAGGCGTCCTTCTGCGTCAGTGTTTATTACCTCAACTGTTTTTCCAGACATAGACGTAAGAACGTCACCGGGGCGGTATGCGGTTCCCGAAGGCATATTTTCAACAGCAGGAACAATACCAATAACATTCTTTTTCAATTTCAATTTAGCTACTGCTGAAATGGCACCAATAACAGAAGCGCCGCCTGCCATATCGTGGTGCATACCAAACATACCTGACTCGGGTTTCAAATTAAAACCACCGGTATCAAATGTTACCCCCTTCCCTACAAGGACAATCGGTTTCTTTGAATCATTTTGATTTTTACTTGGAGCGGACGGTTTTCCTGCACCCCAATACTCCATAACTATCAGTTTTGGCTCTTCCGGAGATCCTTTGGCAACACCAAGAATGAGACCCATATTGAGCTTTTGCATCTCTTTCTTGTCTAAAATAGAAACCAGCACAGATGTCCCCTTCGTCGCCTCTCTTGTGGCTTGCGCCAAAGTTTGAGGGGTCATATCGCCTCCGGGGGTGTTTGCAAGGTCTCGGACATTGTTCACCTCTTTTCCAATGATTTCTCCTTGCTGCATACCCTTTTTAAGCGCCTGAGAGGCATTTCGTATGGTTACTGCTTCAACATCAGCATATAGAGTGTCTTTTTTACTCTTGTATCGAGTAAATTCATAATTTGCCAGAAGGATATTTTCTGCAAGTAAACGTCCCAACTCTTGGTCGTCAATCTCTCGTATAGCAGGAAAGTGTAGATCATTCGCGTCAATCACAACTGCTTTCTGTTTCTGATCACGGGCAACACGGATAGATTTTCTAATAACACGTATAAGCACTCGACGGGTTATGTCTGCTGATTTTCCAACACCAATACTAATGCGAACGTTCCCTTTTGTATCTTCAATAGTCTTTGTTACGGTGCCTTCGGCAAAGATGATCTGTGTTCGTTGTTTTTTCGGTTCAGTATATTGAAATTTCATTTTTATTTTTTATCTTTCTTAATTTCTAATCCAAGTTCATCTAATTGTTTAGCAGTCAGTTCTTTCGGCGCTTTCATAACTGCTGTTTGTCCGCCTCGTGTCATTGGAAACGCTTGCACTTCCCGCAAGTATGATTCGCCGGCAAGGTTCATAATGTTTCGTTCAATACCAAGCGCAATACCTCCGTGCGGTGGCGTGCCGTACGAAAATGCTTCAAGCATATGCCCCACACGTTCGTCTGTTTCTTCTTTTGAATACCCCATTACTTTGTACGTCGCGCGAAGCGTGTCTGGATTATGAGCACGAATTGAACCTCCTCCGGCCTCAAAACCATTACACACAAGGTCATACTGCGTGGTAAGTATCTCTTCAATTCTCTCCCCTTTCATAAGCCACTCAACGTGCTCAGGTATCGGTTGCGAGAATGGGTTGTGGGTGAATGTCCATTTTCCATCATCTGTTTTTTCAAAAAACGGAAAGTGCGTAACCCACGCGTACGCAAGCACAGCATTTTTCTTGTCCTCTTCACTACGAAGATCAAACTTATCGGCACCATACGTTTCCATTGCCTCTTTATACGAGATACGCGGAAACGGTTTTTCTTTAATGGTATATCCCATACTCTCAACTGTTTTAACTATCATATCTTCAACGAGCGTCATAACACCCTCCATATCAACGAATGACATTTCAAGGTCAAGTTGTGTGTGTTCAAAACCTCTGTCGGCACGCAAATCTTCATCGCGTACCGCTCGGGCAACCTGAAAGTATCGTTCAAACCCTCCCGACATTAAAAGCTGTTTGTATTGTTGAGGTGATTGTGGAAGTGCGTAAAACTTTCCGGGATTAATTCGTGAAGGAACAACAAAATCTCGTGACCCTTCCGGTGTTGATTCGGTCAAGAGTGGTGTTTCAATTTCAGTAAAATCATTACTAAAGAGGTATTCACGCGCTTTCTGTACAAACTCAGAACGAAGACGGATGTTTTTTTGCATCCTCTCGGTGCGAAGGTCCAAGTATCGGTATTTTAAACGGACACCCTCATCAATGTCGTGTGTGTCTTTATGCAGGTCAAATGGTGGCGTGTCTGCTGTATTTAAAACCTCAACTCTTAGTATCTCAAGCTCTATACTGCCGTTTTGCTCGTCTGCATTCACGTTCTTTTCAGGGCGAGCGTTTACCTTTCCTGTTACAGAGACCACATACTCGTCGCGCAGTGTCTTTGCAATTTCCATTGCCTCGCTTCCGGGTAATACCACTCCTTGCACTGATCCACTTCGGTCGCGAAAGTTAAAGAAGATCATCTTCCCTTGGTCGCGACGCACATCAACCCATCCTACAATAACCACCTCCTCTCCGGTGTGACCGTGTAAATCACCTATTAAAGTTCTATTTTGCATATCGCCTTAGTATAACGCCACGCCTACCTTTTTGCGAACTGTCTCCATCTTCTTTGATGCAACTGTTCTGGCTTTCTCGGCACCATTTTTTAGTACAGAGAGAATCTCTTCATCAGAGATATTTTGGTACTTTTCTCGCATTGGTGCTATGTGGGCTTCAATATCTTCAACAAGAGACTCTTTGAGCGCTTTGTAATTTCCTTTATTTTCTTCATACAGTTTTGTTAGCTCGTCTTCATTTCGATAGAGTGAGTGAATTGCGTACACATTTTTTGGCGTATCTCCTGAAGAGTCAGTCACGATACTCATAACAGCTTTTGCAATCGCATCTTTCGTTGCAAAGAGCGGGATGGTGTTGCCATAGCTCTTTGACATTTTCTCGCCGTTCACTCCGGGCACCGTTCCGACACCCTTCAAAATTAATTCTTGTGGAGCTCTAAACTCTTCTGTCTCAAATGCACGATTAAATTTACCTCCCGCCTCTCTTGCGTACTCAATATGTTGACGCTGGTCTTCTCCTACTGGTACAACCTCAGCGTCATACAGAAGGATGTCCGCTGCCATAAGCATTGGGTAGGTAAACAGTCCCGCGTTTGCCTCAAGGCCTTTCGCTACCTTATCTTTGTATGCGTGCGCTTGCTGAAGAAACGGTACGGACACTAGGCAGTTAAAAATCCATCCCAGCTCCATATGTTCGGGCACGTCTGACTGTTTAAAAAGAGTGGCTCTTTCCGGATCAACACCAATTGCAAGGTACACGCGAACCGCTTCAAGAATGTTACCACTGAGGGTTTTTGCGTCTTTAATGCTGGTAAGCGCGTGGTAGTCGGCAACCATTAAAAAGCTGTCGTACTCTTCGTATGTATCAACAAACGGCTTCAGTGCCCCAAAATAATTTCCAATATGGAGCTGTCCTGAGGCCTGCAATCCCGTCAATAATCGCTTTTTCATATGGTGTATGGTAGCAGACGAGAACAGGGGCGTACAGACTTGAGCTACCTTCTAACGCCCTAACGTAGAACCCTAATGTGGTTATTCTCTCATATTTGTACAGTTAACTGTACAAATCTTTGACAGAATAGTGTACAGAAGTACTCGTTACTGACATATCTAGAGTACTTTTTCTAAGTACTAATAACTAAAAACTAACCACTGTTTCGGTAGCTAACGCCTAACGTCCTAAAAACCTGACTCCCTGTTCTGTGTTTTGTGTTTTATTTGGACTCTGGTCCCTGTGCTTTGACAGTTTCCTCTCCTGTACTGTCTACCGACGTACCTTCTATTTCAGTACTGTTCTCTAAGCACTAACAACTAATAACTAAGCACTGGTTTTCAATGTCCTAATCACCTAAAGCCTAACTTCCTAATATCCTATTTTTACTCCTCTTCCTGCAAAAAGCCGCCCGCTTGATGATTCCAAAGCCGTGCATACACACCGTCTTTTTTGAGCAACTCTTCATGACTCCCCTCTTCAACAATTTTTCCGTCCTCTAAAATAAGCAAACGATCCATCGCGCGAAGGGTTGATAGTCGGTGCGCGATTGCAATAACTGTCCTGCCTTCCATAAGGTTAAGGAGCGCTTTTTGCACCGCTGTCTCACTTTCACTATCTAACGCGCTTGTAGCTTCATCAAGAAGCAAGATAGGAGCGTCCTTAAGTATCGCGCGTGCAATTGCAATACGCTGTCGTTGCCCTCCTGAAAGTTTCACTCCTCGTTCTCCAACCTTTGAATCATACCCTTCAGGAAGTTGCGTTATAAACTCATGTGTTTCAGCCAATTTTGCCGCGTGTAAGATGTCTTTTTTTGTTGCTCTCTCTTTTCCGTATGCGATGTTTTCTGAAATACTCCTATGGAATAAGAGTGGCTCTTGCGGAACAATAGCAATGTTTTTTCGCAGGCTTTCTTTGGTGATTTTTGAAACATTTTCCCCGTCTATCTCTATAGAGCCACCCTGCAGGTCAAAGTGTCGGAGTAGCAGTTTTGTTAAGGTAGTCTTCCCGGCACCGCTCTTTCCCACTAAACCAACTTTTTGCCCAGCCGGAATAGAGAGTGAAAAGTTTTCAAATACAGAAACATTTCCGTACTGAAACGAGATATTTTTAAACTCAATAGCACCCAAAGAAATAGAAAGTTTATTTGCGCCCTCCTCTTCAGCAACATCGTGATCCTGCAAAATGTCTTCCAACCCTTCTTTAATTTGACCCCAAATTTCACCAAGGTTAACAATGTCGTGATTAATAAAATCTAACCTTCCTTGAATAAGAAAGACTAAACTAATTAAAAGTACAATATCCCCGGGAGTAATGATACCCTGCAGTGACAAGAAGCCTGCGGTAAAGAGCATTCCTCCAACAAATATAATTTCAAGCAGACCATTAAAAGTAATTGCCATTTCAGCAAACATCCAGTTTTTTCTTCCGGCAAGGCGTCTATCATTAATATACGTTCGTAATTGTTTCAATTCAAAAGTCCGCCGTGCGTACTCGTGCATAGCGGTAATATTTGTTAAAAGATCAACAGACCTGCCGGCGAGTCTGGTTTCGGTTTCCTCTGCGTGCATAGAAAGAGGAATGCGCTTTTTCGCCAAGTGCAGATTTAACACCAACGTAAAGAGGATCCAAAAGAATATCAATATAGCAAAAGCTGGGTTTGCAATAAAAGCAACAATCAATGCCGAGATGATAGTGACGACAAAATTTAAAAGACCCCACACGATTGTTCTGGTAAGCCCGCCGATAGCGTTAGACGCTTTTGCTATTTTGTTTGCAATGGATCCCGCAAATCGTTTCGAAAAATAATCGTGACTGTGTTTTGTTACATAGGCATTAAGTGCGTCTCGTGCGGTTGCGCGTGCTCCTGTCGTCCAGTACATAACGGCAAAACCGGACGTCCTCCACAGAGTTGTTTGTACTATCGCAACACCAACATACAGTCCAATTGCCACAAAAAGCCCTTGGTACGAGCCTCCCGTTTGAATTTGGGTCGCATTATCAACAATGAGCTTAAAAACATATGGCACTACCGAGCCTAGCGTCGCACCTAAAATAACTGCCAAAAAGGCGATGACCATTGCAATCTGGTGCGGTTTTGAAACAAACCACAAAAACGCCAGCGGATTACTGTTTTGCGGTAACTGCTCTTTTCTCCATAAAAATTCAAAGCTTTTCATACTTTATATTATTCCACGTTCAAAAACGAGAAAATCCGCAGGTGTCCCCTGCGGTTCGTGCCGGTATCCCGTAGCACAGTGACGATTATATACCATTTTATTTTTAAGTACAAATTAAAAAGCGTTGTCGTCTTTTTATCACTAATTGGAACTATATCGTCTCTTCATTTTCATTGCGAGTCGAAACAAGCATAATGACTGTTAAAAATGACGCAACAAAAAATAAAAAGACACTCAAAAATACTTGCCACGGCTCGTTTCCTATAAACCCAACAAATCCGGCAATACCCAAAAGTACTCCGTCAAACCCTAAGACAAGCATTTTATAATTTTGCGTTTTGTATTGCAGAAGAAACGCGTCTCGAAAGAAGACGAGTGCCCAAAACAGTCCATAGCATAGCGCAGAGTAGGCCAAAATCAGAGACGCGAGCGGATCGGTATACCAACGGACAATATCGTTACCAATGACGGGTGTTTTGTAGGTAGAAACTAAAATCCAAAGAGTAACCAGAGACGCGAGTGCTATTCCTATAAAAATGTAGCGACTGGTTAATTTTAACCAACCACTGGAAAGGGTGTTTTGTACGGGGATACTTACCAAGATTACGGCAAATACAGACATAAGAGCAATAATGCGAGAGATACCGGCAATATGCACATTATCTAATGCAAATAAAACAGGTATAGAATTAAAAACCCCATAGACACTCAAAAGTAAAAAGGTGAACATTAAAAAAAGTAAAGTTCTATTATTTGATGCTTTGTACGATTTGTATACAAAAAAAGCGACTCCTAAAGAAAGGAGTCCTGAGACAAGATGCAATAAAATATAGGCTATGGGCATACACCGCTAATAATCAAGTTACTACATAGTACTATAAATCGTTTGCAAATTTATGCACAGTTGCCTCTCCGGGAGTCAGTGTAATAGGAAATTCCACATAAAATCGCGAGCCCTTCCCTTCTCCTGCAGACTCTACCCACACGTTGCCCCCATGTGCCTCTACGTGTTTTTTTACAACGTACAGCCCGACACCCGTTGATGATGGGTTTATCTTTCTTGAAAATTGACCGGGACTAAAGAGCTTAAAGAGGTTCTTCTTCGTCTCTTCGGTAATACCGACGCCGGTATCTTGAATCACAACACGCGCGGTGCTCTCTCCTCCTTCAATAAACACCTTTATAGATCCCTTTGGGGTGTATTTGATAGAGTTATCAATAAGGTTGTTAAACACTTCTCTCAAGCGCCCCACATCGGCTTTAATGGGAATTTTTTGTATACCGGATGGAACATAGAAAGAGAGATCTAGGTGCTTCTGTTCAGCATTTGCCTTCATTCCTTCTACACTCTCAGAAACGAGCTTCACAAGGTCGGCGGGGGCAAAATCGTACTTCATACTTCCTTGTTCAATACGAGAAACATTTAGGTAGTCATCAACCATTTGCGCCATTTCTGTTGCTCGCCCAAAAACCTGCCGCACACCCTCTTCAGCCGCTGGAGGAAGTTTTCCATACGTGTCTTCAAGGAGGAGCGACATAAAGTTTCTAATTGAAGAAAGTGGAGCCCTCAGGTCATGAGATGCGATAGAGAGAAACTGCGACTTCAGTTTGTCCAGCTCCTTTAACTTCACGTTTGCATCTTGTAGCTTTTTAGCCAATTTCTCTACTTCTGTACGAGCCTCTACTTCACGAATGACACTTCTAATAAGTAATATACCTATCACAAAAGAACCAAAGAATATACCTGTAGCAAGTAATCTTTCTTGTAATGTTTGAGCAATAAATATTTGAGTGAAAAGGGTTAACTCTAACACAACAACAAAGATCTCTGTTGCAATCACGCTTACACTAAAGAGGTGGTGTTTTAAGATTGAATATAATATGAAGGTAATCATTGCCAACACTCCAATTTGTCCAACCCAATTAAAAGTGAAAATATTAAAATACGGTAAAAGGAGATTGGTAACCACACCAGTTGCTGTTGTGGCAAGTGTTCCTATTAAAATATACGTTAATTGAATTCTTAATATTCCTTTGGTTTTTAGGAGTTTTGAAAAAAGAATGACATACACCCACGAAAAGTATCCAACAATAAAAAGTATATAAACTGAATGTAGTAAAAAATTAAAAGAAATGCTTGGCTCAGCTCCTTGCGTAAGCGTTACATCTTCTATTAATCCCCCATAGGGGAGAAGCGTAATAATTAATATTGTAATAAAAGGAAGTGGAACAATATTTTTTTCAAAGAAAGATAAAAAGCGTTTTTCTTCTGGAAAAAGTCGCGCAAAGTAAACAGATGCAAATGGAATAAGAGCTGCGGTAGCATATAACGCTCGAGCCCCCCACACTGCTAAATCAGGATCGTGTGCCCCTCTCAGAAAAAGCATTGCTATACCCCACGAGCTTACTGCAAGAGAAAGAAAGAAGAATGATTGATTAGTGGTGTTTTTTCGGTTACGAGAAAAGACAATAAGCCCATAGAGGGTGTTGAGAACCGCAACGGTTGCGATTAAAATATTTATAATGTCAGCATCAAATACCATGTCGTACTGCTAGGTATTGTATCTTTTTTTTCGAACAGTAGCTACGCGATTTATTTTTTCTTGAGGAATAAGTTCTTTTCTGTTTTGAAATGCACCAAGTTCGAAGTTTAATTCTTTACCCCACTCTACTATTTGGTCAACAAACTCAAGAGTTGTTTTTTTTATAACAAAATTTGATTTCCATTCGTTCGCTGCGAGTATAAGAACTTCTGCCATACAACAAAAATTATCAAATTTATTTTTCAGTCCGAGATTAAAATTACTACATATACCAGGTGTTGAAACAATACCAGCCTCTACTGCCATAACATCAGAACGTTCAAGTACATCATACGCAACGTCAGATGGTTGAGCGTCATCAATAACTACAGCACCTGGTTTGAGCATACTGGCTGTAATTAAGGCCTCAGGCGTATTTGTTGCTGCAATAATAAAGTCTGCAGTAATAATCTCTTTCACATCATACGCAACCCGAACACTGGTAGTAGGAAATTCTTTTAACAATTTTCTCTGTGTCTCTTCAACTCGTTCTCTTTTTCTATGAACGTCAATAAGTAAAATATTTTTATAACCCCTTCGAGCGATAATTTCTGCAGAAATTGAACCTATTGAACCAGCGGCACCCACAATTGCAACCACTTCACTTTCTTTATTTATACCCAATGCTTCTTCTAGGTTAAATAAATTTCTTGTGACGTTATATCCGGTATACGCGTGTCCTGTGGTGATCCATATACCTTCAATGTCTAACAGGTCTTCCCCGCCACGTGTTATTGAGGCAGTTAATGCTCCCAAGCCAACAATTTTAATACCCATTCGTTTAGCAAGAGTAATAGATTGCCTAATTCGTTTTACCGCTAATGGTCTATTTGCAAGTATTTGTTTTGTGATAAGTGGAATAGTAAGTATGTAGCCGTCAATCTCGTCTTGAGATTTAATTTTTTTTAAACCAGTGATTTTTGTCACAACAACCGGCCAATACCAACGCGTAAAAAACCTAATTAACCAATACGGAGCAAAAGAGAGAAATGGATATTTCGTTATTACATCTCTCTCATCTCTTGGGTGGATAAGAAAACCATAACGGTATTCTTTTTTGTGCAGATAGATAGGAAAGATTTGTAAAAAAAGATCACGAAACGGCCTGTAAATAGATTTCAGTATTTTCATATAGATACTACTGGCTCAGATTTTGCTTCACGTAATACATTTAATACTTTTTCTCCAAAATTGCGATAGTGAGTAACAAGCTCATCTCCCTTTAAGGTAAAATCTTCCTTTAAATAGAGCGGAGGAAAAAAACGAATAGTTATTGTATTCTTTCTAAGTAAAAAATGTTTAAACGAGAGTTTGAATGTTCCTGTAATGAGTATTGGTATAACGGGAGCAGCGGTAGTAGATGCAAGGTACCCCACACCTCCCTTTGCCTGTCGAATTAAGCCGTCTTTTGTTGTACCTCCTTCGGGAAATATACACATACTACCCATCTCTTTAATGATAACCTCATGGGTTTTTAGAGAAAGGGCATAATTTTTTTTATCATGACTAATTGGATATGCTCCAATGTGTTTTAAATTAAAGAAAGTAAATAAAAACTTCTTCCAGCCTTCATATCGGATACCTTCTCGAGTTACATAAAAGACCGGAGAGAATCTACTCCATAAAGGTAGGGCTAGAGGTATTAAAACAGCATCAACTGCGTGCGAATGATTCGGGGCAAATATGATTGATGGAGGTAGTTTTTTTAAATGTTCATATCCTTGCACATTGAACTTAGTGAAAATATGAAAAATGGGTTTAGTTACTAACCACCACAGTGTTCCTTGTAACAAAAATGGCATTATCCGATATCTTCTCATACCTTTTATGCTCTTACCTACTAAAGAAAAACACTCCCACTATGGGGGCTACCATCCACAAAAAGAACGCTTGAGAGGATTCAAACAATGCCTTGGTTGCGCCACTAAAGGTGTATAGAGACTCAACAGGAAGGATATGAATTGCTATGGCAATTACCATACCCGCGGTAATTGCAGAGAGGATAACCAATCCTATAAGCCCCCCTCCTGACGTAGGAAACACGGAAGAGAGGCCTGAAAAGGCTACCATGGTAAGAACGACTATAAGAAGGTAGAAGCTTATTTGCAGAAGAGGGGTCGTTAAAATCCCCTCTTCATAGGGAAATATTTGATACAGCGGGATGGCAATATAAAGCCCTGCAATAAGCGGGGCTATCCTCTCTCGTCCAAAATAAAAAGTAAAAGCAACAACAATGGCAGTAAGTACAATGAACGCTAAAAATTCACTACCAAAGTGAATAAAAAAATTAAGCACTGAGTCAAGGTTTCCACCTAAGTCGGTTTGTATGTCTTCCATACAAAAAAACTATAGCACAGTTATATGCCCTCCTCTTTGAGTTTTTCTACAAAACCTTTCGCAGACTTGGATAGTTTTTGTGGAAACTCAACTTTCAAACGAATTAATAGGTCGCCACGCCTTCCCGATTCCATTGGAACTCCTTTTCCTTTTATACGAAGAATTTCGTCAGCACTTCGCAATTGTGGAATGGTAATTTTTGTCTTTCCGTCTAATGTCTCAAGTGTGTATTCAGATCCAAGAAGAGCGTCAGTAATTTTAATTGAAAGATCGGTAACGAGGTTAAAGCCTTCTTTATGGTAACGCTCATCGGGGGTTACGTGTACTTTGATGTACAAATCCCCTGCTCTTCCACCAGCAACAGCTTCGCCCGCACCTGCCATACGAATAACTTGCCCATTATCAATACCAGATGGAATAGCAATGCTGATCTCTTCTTCTCGGCGTTCAACGCCGGATCCCTTACAGGTTGTGCATGGTTTTTCAGGTACCACGCGCCTTCCATGGCAGGTATTGCAGGTAGACACTGTTTGAAATACACCAAACGGTGATTTTCGAGACTCCATTACCTGACCCTTTCCATTACAGGTGGTGCATGTTTTAGTGCCGGTTTTAGGCTCTGCTCCAGATCCTGCACAACGGGTGCAAGCGCTGTCTTTTGTAATAAGAACCTTTCGTGTCACGCCAAATATTGACTCTTTAAACGAAAGTTCAATATCAATTGAGATATCTCTTCCTCTCTGTGTCCTTTGTCCGCCACCAAAAATATCAGAGAAGCCACCAAACAAGTCGTCAATATTTACGTCAAAACCCTGTGCTCCGCCAAATCCGTTGAATTGAGAGAAATCAAATCCGTCAAAGCCAGCGCCTCCAGGTTGCCCTCCAGCACCAGAAAAGACCCGTCCATACGAATCGTACTCTGCGCGCTTTTTATCGTCAGAAAGTACGGTGTACGCCTCGTTTGCCTCTTTAAATTTGACTTCATCACCCCCCTTTTTATCCGGGTGGTACTTATGTGCCATTTTTCTAAAAGCTTTCTTTATCTCTTCTTTTGAAGCTTTCTTTTCAACACCAAGAATTTGGTAGTAGTCTTTTGACATAGTTATCGCTTTTCAATAAAGTCTGGTAACACTGGTTTCTTTGTGTTGCGTGGGTGTGCCCATCGAGACACTCGCGGTTCTTTTGGGGGGCACTCAGGCATATACTCAACAGTTTTTACCCGAACCCGACCTGTGTTGGAAAACCCAGTAATAATAACAGGTACTCTAAAGGGGACAGGGTGTCTCTTCCCCGAGTTCTTTGCGTAATAGACAAGACGGTAAGCATTATTGCCAACCTCAAGCCCCTTTTCCTGGATAACTAAGAAATTCTTGTCAGGGGTGTTTTTCATACTACAATTTATTCTCCACCTTTCTGTCCCTTATCCTCTGACCCCTGTTCACTGTCTTCAGATTCTACATCTCGCACGTTTTCTTCTTGAGGCTTTTCTTCAGATTGAGGTTCTTGCCCACCTCCCTCTGATCCCTGTGCGCTTTTTTGCATATACTCACCTATTTTTTGCATTTCAGCAGAAAGATTTTGTACCGCAGAATTGATTGCGTCTTTGTCATCTCCATTTTTTGCTGTCTTTGTTTTTTCTACCGCTTCTTGCACCTGCTTTGCAACGTCTTCCGGAATAGCATCTTTATGGTCTGCGAGTGCTTTTTCTGCGGTGTAGATCATTTGTTCAGCAGTGTTTCGCACTTCTGCAAGCTCTTTGATTTTTTTGTCAGACTCGGCGTGCGCCTCAGCATCAGTTTTCATCTTTTCAATCTCTTCTTCAGATAGTCCTGAAGATGCTTCAATCTTTATCGACTGTGTCTTACCGGTAGCTTTATCTTTTGCGGTAACACTCAGGATACCGTTTGCGTCAACGTCAAACGAAACTTCAATTTGAGGCATACCGCGCGGAGCTGGTGGAATACCGTCCAAGACAAATCTTCCCAAATCTTTGTTATCGCTCGCCATCGCGCGCTCACCCTGTACGATATGAATCTCTACCGATGTTTGATTGTCAGCCGCGGTTGAAAACACTTGGCTGTGCGACGTGGGGATGGTGCTGTTCTTCTCAATAAGCTTTGTTGCAACGCCACCCATAGTTTCAATACCAAGAGAGAGTGGAATCACGTCAAGCAAGAGAACGTCTTTTACGTCACCCTGCATAATCCCGGCTTGAATAGCAGCGCCCATTGCCACCACCTCGTCAGGGTTAATGGTTTTGTTCGGCTCTTTTCCAAACACGTCTTTCACCAACTGCTGTATCAACGGCATTCTTGTTTGTCCACCCACCAACACAACCTCTTCAATATCGGCAGGTTTCATTTTTGCTGACTCTAACACTTGTTTGGTTATTTCAATCGATTTTTCAATGTACTCTTTCGCCAATGATTCAAGCGTTGAACGGCTCATTTTTAGATCAAGGTGTTTCGGACCGTCTGCGTCAGAGGTGATAAACGGAATGTTGATCTCTGTTTCTGCCGTACTTGAAAGCTCGTGTTTTGCTTTTTCGGCAGCCTCGTCAAGACGTTGCAGTGCAAGTGGGTCTTTGGTGATATCAATACCCGATTGTTTTTTAAACTCTTCTGCAATCCAACGAACAATTTTTTGGTCAATATCCCTTCCTCCCATATGAGAGTCTCCTCCTGTTGCTTTTACCTCAATAACATCATCTCCAACTTCAAGGACAGAGACGTCAAAGGTTCCTCCTCCAAAGTCATAGACCACTATCTGTTCGTTCTTTCTTTTATTAAATCCGTACGCAAGTGCCGCTGCCGTCGGTTCGTTTATAATTCTTTTTACTTCCAACCCGGCAATTTTTCCCGCGTCTTTTGTCGCCTTTCTTTGAGCGTCGTTAAAGTATGCGGGTACCGTAATAACCGCTTCGGTAACCGGCTCTCCAAGTTTTGCTTCAGCGTCCGCCTTCAGTTTTTGCAAAATCATTGCCGAAACCTCTTCGGGGCGGTAATCTTTATCGGCAAGTTTTACCATCACCCCCTTATCGCTCCCTTCTTTCACTTCGTACGGAACAATATCTTTGTCTTTCTGCACCACGTCGTCAGAAAACTGGTGCCCCATAAAGCGCTTAATGCCGTAAATAGTATTTGTCGGGTTAGTTACCGCTTGTCGCTTAGCGATAAGGCCAACGAGTCGGTCACCTGTTTTAGAAATCGCAACAACAGAAGGCGTCGTGCGGTTTCCTTCTGCGTTTTCTATAACACGTGGCGCACCACCTTCTATGACAGAAACTGCGGAGTTTGTTGTACCAAGATCAATTCCAATTATTTTTCCCATAGTTTTTTTGTTATAGCGTTATTAATTTCTACTCACCCGCCTCAAAGCGGTATACGGACACCCGTGCCGGGCGAATAACCTGTTCGTTTAACCGATAACCGCTTTGAAGGGTTTCTAGTACCGTATTATCTTCTTTTTCTTCTTTTGTTGCAAGTGTCTGCATCGGTTCGTGTAAGTGAGGGTCAAAAGAGTCTCCTTTTTGAGGGGTAAACTTTTCAACATTCTGTTTCCGTAAGACTTCTTCCAACTGACGACTCAACGCAGACAATCCGTCCAGCACCTGCGCGTTCTCTTTAAAAGAGTTCTGTGCCGCCTCTAGAGAGTCAAACATAGGAATGACATCGCGCATAACGGTTACTACCGCCTCGCTTGCCACAGAAGAGCGTAGTTCGCGTAGCCTCCGCTCCAAATTAACATAATCTGCCTTTGCTCTCTGCCATCCGGAGAGGTTCTCATCCCGGTCACTTTTCACCTTCTTTAATTCTGCTCGGAGATCTTTTAATTTTTGCTCGAGCGTCTCCTCTCCCTCAAACTCGTCTTCAAGAATAATATCGTCACTCATAGGTAGCCTTCATTGTGCCTTATGTGGATAGTCTTTGTCAAAAAAACAGCACGCTTTTACAATGTGCTGTTTTTTTTTGCTGAGTACCGTACTATCGCTTACTCCACTGTGGTCGCTTACGAGCTTTTTTGAGTCCGGGTTTCTTTCGCTCTTTCACTCGAGGGTCGCGTTTCAAGAATTTTTGCTTCTTGAGAGGAGTTCGAAGTTCTGCGTCATGCTCGGTCAACGCTCGAGAAATGCCGTGACGTACCGCAACTGCTTGTGCCGCAACGCCACCGCCTCGTGCAACTACCGTAACTGAAAAAGTTTCTTCCGTTTGTTCAAATGGAGCGAGAACTATCTTTTGCAATTCTTTTGTAGGAAAGTACTCATCAAAAGGTTTATCGTTTACCACAACAGACACCTTTGATGCGGGGGAAATTCGTACACGAGCATTCGCCGTCTTTCTTCGTCCAATCGCTTCAATATATTTTTTTAATTCAGCCATACGTATTAAATAGTTATTCAGTTATCGATAAACCTTTGAGCATATCAGGTCGGAGCTTGTTATTAGGAATCATTCCCTTCACCGCACGCTTTATTACTTCACCAATTCCCCGTCTCTCTCTAAGAGAATCGAGGTTCTCTTTTTTCAATGCTCCAGGGTAACCAGAGTAACGCACGTACGTCGTCTCGGCGATACGTCCTTCGGTAATACTTAATTTTGAAGCGTTAATGATAGACACTTTTACTCCATTCTTCTTATTTCGAGTAAAGTGTGGCGAATTCTTCTCCATAAGGAGGTGCGCTATCTGTGTTGCGAGGCGTCCAAGCTTCATCCCTTTTGCATCAATAGTGTGTGTTGTAGGTTCCATAATTCTTTTATTACACAAGCTCTATAACAGCGCTCTTTCTTCCGTCAGAAGACTTCTGCACCACTTTCGTAATGCGCGTATACCCACCGGCGCGGTCTTTAAAGCGAGGGACAATATCTTCAATGATTTTTTTAGCAACAGCCTCTCGTCCGTCAAGGATGGCAATGATATCACGTCGTGCGGCAAGAGTACCCTTTTTACCACGAGTAATTAATTTTTCTACATACGGACGAAGCGATTTTGCCTTTGCCTCAGTAGTTAAAATTTTCTCGTGGATAACGAGTGCTTCCGCCAGAGAAGACATCAACGCCTTACGTTGATCCTTGTCCCGCCCGAACTTTCTTGTTTTGTTGTGATGCTTCATGCTTTTAATGATAGACCGAGTGCCTTAAGGGCGTCTTGAACCTCTTTCAAACCTCTCTCACCGAGTCCCTCAAGGGCGAGGATATCAGATTCTGACTTTCTAACCAAGCCCCCGACTGTTCTGATAGATGCTGTTACGAGGGCGTTTGCTGTGCGTGTTGAAATCCCGTTCAAAGACTCAACTCGAAGCTTCATAGCGTCTTCAGTAATCTCTTTTGCGGCTTCTTCAGAAATTTGTTGCTCAGCTTCAGGCTCTACCACTGGCTCATCTTCTCTAAAGCCAACAATACTCTTCAGTTGCTGAATCATTATAGAGATTGATTGCTCTAAGGCCTCTTTGGGAGAGATGGTTCCGTCGGTTTCAATAGCAATGCGGAGTCGATTAAAGTCTGTTCTGTCGCCGACACGCATATTTTCTACTTCGTAGTTAACGCGACGAATCGGGGTAAAAATAGCATCAAGTGCGATAACACCAATGTCTACTCTCTCTTTCTGCATCTGCTCTTTCGAAACGTAGCCCAACCCTTCAGAGACAGTAAGTTCTGCGTTAAACGACGCGTTTTTATCAGTTAGATCGGCAATGTGCTGATTTGGGTTAAGAATTTCAACCTGTCCGGGGCATACTAAATCTCCGGCGGTCAGAGTTTTTATACCTTTCGCAGACAAGGAAACGGTGTGTTCTTCACCATCAAGCACTTTTAATCGAACCTTCTTGAGGTTTAAAATAATTGAAATAACATCCTCTTTTACACCCTCTATGGTAGAGAATTCATGAGATACACCGTCAATTTTCAGTGTCGTGACCGACCCTCCAGGTATAGAAGAGAGAATAATTCTTCGAAGAGAGTTTCCTAGTGTGTGGCCGTAGCCGGGATAAAGTCCATCAATTTCAAAAACTCCTGAATCTTTTTCTTCAGAAACAATTCGTGGTTTTGATGGTAGTTGAATAGAATAGTCCATAACGCAATCTTTTTTATTCTGTTAATTATTAACGTGTGTAATACTCGAACACCGCTCCCATATCTGCCATACCGTCTTGATCAGCAAACACAGGCGTTTCTTTCATTTTTCCTTCAAACGCTCCCGGGTCGAATGTTACCCAGCGCGGGAACCGGTAGTCAGCAAGTTTTTCGTTTGTATTAGCGAAGAGTGTCGTTGTCCGACTCCCCTCTCTAATTTGTATAGTATCAGTTGTTTTTACCTGGTAAGAAGGGATGGTGATCCTACGACCGTTAACACAAATGTGACCATGAGAAACAATTTGTCGTGCCGCACGGCGGGTTGAAGAAAGGCCCATACGGTAAATAACACTGTCTAAACGCGATTCAAGCAACTGAAAGAGTGTTTCAGTTGGGTTGGTGTGGTTCAACAACGCCTCTGTTACGTATTTTCTAAACTGCTTCTCGCTCAGTCCATACGTTAAGCGAAGTTTTTGTTTTTCAAGCAGTTGTCTTAAGTACTCACTGCCACCACGTCGACGCTTTTTGCTTTTTGCGCTCCGTGCTTGCGATACCTGAAATTGTTGCGTTTGGCACTTCTCAAAGATGGGAGAGCCGAGACGTTTACAGATTTTATATTTTGGTCCGATTTTCATATAAGTAACATAAGATTATACGCGACGTGGTTTCGGAGCGCGAGGTCCATTATGTGGAATTGGCGTCACATCGTTAATGGCGTTGATTTGAATCCCTTTTCCGGCAAACGCACGCAAGGCTGACTCTCGCCCGGGACCAACTCCTTTAATAAAGACATCCGCTTCTTTTACACCAATTGTCACCGCCTTCTCTCCGATAACTTCTCCTACTTTTGCGGCAGCAAACGGAGTTCCCTTTCGTGCACCTGCAAAACCGAGGCTCCCTGAAGATGACCACATAAGAATCCCTCCGCTCTTATCAGTCAAAGAAACACGGGTGTTGTTAAAGGTCGATTCAACTCGAAGAATCGCTTTTTCAAGACGTGCTTTTGGAATCTTTGAAAGAGCTCGTGATCGCTTTCCTTGATCAGCGCCCCCTCCTGACATTCTCTGTACTCTTCTTTTACCCATATATTAAGTTTTTTCAAGTTTACGACGACCTGATGACATTGTTCTACGAACGTTTCCACGAACGGTTCGTGAGTTTGTTTTTGTTCTCTGTCCACGAGTTGGCATTCCACGAGCGTGACGGATACCGCGGTTTGCTTTTATATCTTTGAGCCTCTTAATGTTTCCGGCAACCTCTCTGCGAAGATCACCCTCTATAAGGTGCCCTTCAACCGCTGTACGTATCTTTAGCTCTTCGTCAGCGTTTAAATCTTTTGCTTTTTTGTCTTCAGGTACGCCAACTTCTCTTAAAATTGTACGTGCGCGAACTTGACCAACACCGTACACCGCGGTCAAAGAGAACGCGAGTTGTTTATTGTCTTCAATGGTAATACCGGCAATACGCATATAAATAGAGTGTAGAAAATTCTGGATTTGATTAGCCCTGTCTCATTTTTCGACGAGGGTTCTTTTTATTTATTCTGTACAAACGACCACGCCTTTTAACAAGGATATCGTCAGGGTGCTGTTTTTTTACTGATGCTCGTACTTTCATAAATAAATTAATGACGTCTCGTTATACGAGCACGTCCACCGTATGGATCCTGTATTAAGGTAACTTTATCTCCCACGAGAACTTTGATTCTGTGAAGCCTCATTTTACCGGCAAGGTAGGCTATAACCTCTTCTCCTCCCTCATCCATTACTACACGAAAGAGTGTATTGGGGAGGGACTCGGTAACAGTCCCCATTGTTTCAAGCTTTTCTCCCGTGTCAGTCATGCCTTAATGTCAAACCCAGATTGGCTTGAGTAGCATAACAAAAAACACCCCATATAGTCAAGTGTTTTACCCATTATTGAACCTTTAGAGATATCCTATCTGTGCTTTTTGGTAACACCCCCCTCCAGAACGGGTATACCGATATCTTCATATCATCAATTGCAGGGTAGGTGGACAAAATAAAGCTTACGTTTCTCCTATCTTTCCCTGCCATGTCTCTTAATAGGGCGTCGTGGTCAAAATAGCCCACAACAGAGCCTTCTCCTGAAATAGTTAATATTACGTTACCTTCGTTTTCTGACTCCGTAATAGCCAAAGTGAGGGTATTTGCATCTGAAAAGCGCAACTCCCCATCGTAAGAAAGGCCATTTTCTCTTGCGATTAATTGAGCTAACTGCGACTCTGCAATAGTAGGCGCAGTTGCTGTCGCTTGAACGGAAACGCGCGCCCCATTACCTTCAGGTACGTCTGGTAAGTTTAGAAATGTAACCGTTATTGAGTCGGGTAGTACAATTAACCCTTCAGGAGTGCTTTCTATAAGGAGCGCCCTTACTTGGCGGTCAAGGTCATTACGGAGCTGTTCAATTGCAACGTCACGGGTCGACTGAGCGATAATCGCCTTCTCTCCAACAAATCCTCCTGAAATAGGAGCATCTGACTTTGCAGTAATCTCTGCAAACATATCATCCTGACCTGACTCTTTAAGTCCGGGAATAGTAAATGTAGACGCGCCGATATTATACGCTTCTCCGGGTTCGTCCGCGTATACAGTGGCGGTAACTTGCCCAGGTACCTTAACGCCATCTTTCATAGTGTATCCAGGTATAATCACTGGAGCACGCACTCTATAAATTAATCCGTCAGGACTCTCAAAACGAGTGTTGGTAATAAGACGCTGACTCCCTGTGCTGTGATTATTTAAAACAGTAATAGTACCCGATGCTCTCTCTTCTACTGTTTCTGTGCCTGAACGTGGGACAACGGTCGACATAGTTTCGGTTTTTATCTGATTAGAAAAAGAGAGTGATTCTCCATTGGGAGAAGCTTCGAAAGAGTCTGCTATTGCTATAGGGAAAGATTTAACCGCAACAGTGACTTCGGCACGATGAAAGATAGCAGAAGCTCCTGCAAATAGTCCGCCAAGCACAATAAGGACAACTCCTGCTATTCCAAGCAAAACGATAAGTGTACGACGAGGAGGTTTGTTTGAGGATCGTGGCATTGTTTTTTCTGGCGGTGTTGTTGGTGGTTCTGATGCGTCTTCATCTGCAGGCGCCTCTTTTCGTAAAGGCGGACGAATAGGTTTTGATCGTGCAGGTGGCACAATGTCTTGGATACTTCGACGCTGGTTCATCATTGCCTAACAGTATACCACGTTGATAAAAGTGTTTGGGTTATACACCACAGCCTGTGGATGTAAAGTTTACACTAATCAAAAGACTCTTCCTTAGCGAATATTCCTTTTTTTGCTTCATAGGTTTTTGCATCGGACGATCCAAAAATATCATCAACGGCCATATTAAAAAAGATGGCAAGCAAAGAGAGGTTGGCGCTATGCGTGCCAGTTTCTCCAATTTTTACTAAATCTTGAAAGTTGCTTTGAGTGAGGGTTTCTATGGTGTGCGAATGTTCAGCTTCATACTGTATACCCTTATTGATCCAACCGGCTTGATTTTTGTCAGTTAACAGAAAGATTTTTCGTGGAACCGGTGTATGAGAAGATGCTTTTTTTAAAATTGCACTAAACTCTTTTCGCCAATCGGCAAAAATGGTATCAATTCCTTCCTTTACTTTGGTCTTTTCTTCAACAGAAAGTTCGTCTCGTGCATAGAGGGCAAGTTTTGAGAGCGAATCTGCAAGAGAGTCTTCGTTTTTTGTAACATCAAATAGACGCGCCATTGTGTAGTATCCGATTGGAATCGTGGCGAGATACTCGACGGTGTCTTTGTGAACAATAACAACATCAGAAACTTCAGCGCCAATCTCAACCACAATAAAATTTCCCTCTTCAGAAACCTCGCGTAGCCCTAGGGTGCACACGAGTGGAAACGAGTACAGCGCAACTCTACTATGCGGAAATACGCCTCCTACCGTTTCAAAAAAGGTCTTTTTTATATCGCTATCAATCTCGCTTTCGTACAGGTGTATCGTCACCAGCTTTCCTTTTATGGCGTTACTGTGGAGAGCTGTTGGGTACCCATTTACTCGCACCTGCACAGCAACAGCCTCAAGGTCTTCCCTGCCGGGTTTTGGTGGCTCTTGGTCTTGGTATTTTTGAACGGTCCGTAAAATAGACTCTTGTGTTACAGGTACCGACTTTTCAGAAGACGAGTGTATGGTGCGCACACTCGCGTGATACCACGGCGACGAAAGCGCTATTTTAACTGATGTTACTTTTTCGTTTGCGTATTTTTCTAAAAGTTTTTTGAGTGCAATGTTTGTATGCTGTAAAAGTGCATTTCGAACACGTGTCGAGCCAAAACCAATCGCAACTCGTTCTACCTTGTCTATAAAAGAAGGGGTTTTTGTATCTGCCTCAACACTCATCATACATCCCTCAACAAATGCAGTGCCGATATGGAGAGCAAGTGTATGAGATTTTTTTTGTTTCATTATTGTAGACGTAGATTAAGAGAGCGTTGCCTTAATTCTCCGAACACCCTGAGAAGAGGCTTCTTCTTTCACTATCTTAAATGTTCCCATACTTTTTGTGTTTTGCACGTGCGGTCCTCCACAGAGCTCTTGCGAGTACACTGTCCCATCGTCCCCTTTCACGACATACACATTTACAATATCGGGATACTTTTCCCAAAAGCTTCCCTCTACCCCCTTTTCTTTCGCCTCTTCTTTTGGCATCTGCTCTACCGTGACGGTGCTGTTTTTTGTAATCGCTTCATTTACATACGCCTCAACTTTATCTAAAACTTCGCGAGAAACTTTTTCAGTATGGGTAAAATCAAAACGGGTACGCTCTGCGGTTATGTTTGAACCTGCTTGGTGCACGTGGTCTCCAAGGTGCTTCCGCAATCCCGCCAGCATAAGGTGTGTTGCCGTATGGAGTGCTGTCGTCTTTTCGCTACTGTCGGCAAGACCGCCCTTAAACTTTTGCTCTGCCCCCGACTTGGATTGCGCCCGGTGCTCTCTAAATGCACTGTCGAACGCATCTCGGTCAATAGAGAGACCCTTTTCAGAGGCAAGCTCTTCAGTCATCTCAATCGGAAAGCCGTAGGTTGAAAATAAAATAAAAGCATCTTCTCCGGAAACGTCTCCTCGATCTGCTATTTTTTTAAACTCTTTCATTCCTGACTCAAGCGTCTTTCTAAAACGACCCTCTTCTTCTTCAATAACGGTCTCAATATGCGTACGCTTAGCAGAAAGCTCGGGGTACTGCTCTTGGTACGCGTCAATAACCTGTTCTGCGAGCAAAGAGAGTGGGATGGTAGCCTCAAGAACATCCATATGTTGCACCGCTCGCCTAATAAGGCGCCTCAAAATGTACCCCTGCTCGGTGTTTGCGGGGGTAACGTTGTCGGCAATCATAAACGTGGCTCCACGGATATGGTCCGTTACAATTCTGAATGATTTTTGATACCGCGCGTCCCCATAATCTTTCCCCGATTCAGAAGCAAGTCGAACAATAATCGCCTGCATCGTATCTATAAGAAAGATGTCTGCAACACCTTTTACCGCCATAGCGATTCGCTCTATACCGCCACCAAAATCAACATTTGGCTTCGGTAGTAACTCAAAGCCGTCTCTCTTTTTTACATACTGCATAAAAACGTTATTGCCAATTTCAACAAAACGACCACAGTCACAGTTCACGTGGCATACTGAATCTTTCCAAAGTGATTGCTCGTGCAATTTTAACTCTGCGCCAAAATCGTAAAACATTTCGGTATCAGGGCCTCCGGGTTCGCCTTCGGGCATCTGCTGAGGCTCTCCCACACGGCTCCACCAATTTTTTTTGTCGCCATAGTAAAAGATTCTCTCACCTTCTTGCATTCCATCGGCCTCTGGATTCTCTCCAATAAGAGCAGTCACTCCTATTTCTGCGTACAGAGACTGCCACAGCGTTGCAGAGTCGGTGTCTCGGGGGATACTGAGTGCATCGTTCCCCTTGTAACAGGTAAAGTAGAGACGTGTGGGGTCAATGCCAAGCTCTTTGGTTAAAAATTCAAACATCCACGATATCTGTTCGTTTTTAAAGTATTCACCAAAAGACCAGTTGCCGAGCATTTCAAAAAAGGTTGTGTGGCGATTATCACCGACCTCTTCTATATCCTGAGCCCGAAACGCTTTCTGCGCGTCGGCAATCCGTGTTCCCTGAGGGTGAGACTCTCCTAAAAAGTACGGGAGCATCGGTTGCATACCGCTTCCGGTAAAGAGGGTTGTCGGGTCATTATCCGGAACCAGTGAAGTTGAGGGGACAATTGTATGCCCCTTTTCTCTAAAAAAGTCAAAATACTTCTTGCGAATATCGGCTACATACATACCTGCTTATCGTATCATAGGGCACGTATTGGTTAATAGAGCTCTGCCTGTTACAATTCTTCCAATGAAAACGAAACGGCTCGTTGCCTTTGATACGACACTCATAGATCAAACCGTTCGCCCGCAAGACGATTTTTTTCATTTTGCTTGTGGTGGGTGGTTAAAGAAAAACCCAGTTCCTGAATCAGAAGCAAGCTGGGGTACTTTTTATAAACTGCGTGACCAGGTTCTTAAACAAACAAAAAAAATCCTTGAAGACATTAACGCAAAAAAGAGCGTTCTTTCAGGAAGCGAAGCATCTCTCATACAAGTCCTCTATCGATCCGGAATGGATATAAAAAGAAGAAACAGAGAAGGGCTAACTCCTATTAAAGAAACGCTTGAAAAAATTGATTCTATTGCCACCGTAAGCGATGTGCGAGACTTTCTCGTACAAAGCGAAAAAGATGGCTCGGGTATTCTGTGGAGCTTTTTTGTTGCAGAAGACGAAAAAGACAGTGAACGTTACATTACGTACCTTGCTCAAGGGGGGTTAACGCTTCCCGAGCGCGATTTTTATTTGGCAAAAGATGCTCGTTCACAAAAAATACAGGTAGCCTATACAAAGTATATTCAAAAAATATTACAAGAGCTTGGGGATACGCAAACTGAAAGTAAGAATGCTGCAAAGAAAATTCTTGCACTTGAAACAAAGATTGCAAAAGTATCGATGGATAAGGTAAGGCGTCGAGATGTTGAGAATATTTACAACAAAAAAACCGTCTCGGCATTAACGGCGCTTGCTCCCAAAACCAATTGGAAGCGCTATATGAAAGAGATTGGATTAGAGAACGTAAAGAGTGTGGTGGTAATGCAACCCGAATTTATTAAAAAGGTTGATCTGCTCATAGAGCAAACTCCCGTGGAAACGTGGAAGCAGTATCTTCGGTTCAGCACATTAGATGATGCCGCGCCATACCTTACACAGACACTCAGTGCAATTAACTTCAATTTCTTTGGCAGAGTCATCGCAGGCCACCAACGTCCAAAACCAGAGTGGAAGCGTGTGTTGGCAACTATTAACGCAACGATTGGCTACGCAGTAGGAAAGGAGTATGTAAAGAGATATTTCTCTCCGCAAGCAAAAAAGAAAATAAACGAGTTGGTTGACTACCTCTTTATCGCCTACGAGCATCGCATAAAAGAAATTGATTGGATGTCTCCTGCAACAAAGAAAAAGGCTCTTATAAAGCTTTCTCAAATGGAGCGCAAATTAGGATACCCAGACAAGTGGGAGTCTTACAAGGGGTTACGACTTTCAGAAAAATCACCGTACTTTACCAATATTGTGACTTCGGTCAAATTTGAGCAAAAAAAACTGTTTAAAAAACTTGGGAAAAAGGTAGATAGAAAAGAGTGGTTTATGCCACCGCAAACCGTAAACGCGTATTACAACGCAAATCAAAATGAGATTGTGTTTTCCGCTGCTATTTTGCAGCCTCCATTCTTTTACCCAGAACTGGATGACGCGGTAAATTTTGGGGCGATGGGTTCAGTCATTGGTCACGAAATAACGCACGGCTTTGATGACCAAGGTTCAAAATTTGACGGTAAGGGAAACTTTAAAAACTGGTGGACAAAACAAGACAAAGAGAGGTTCACAAAAAAAGCAAACGTTCTGGTAAAACAGTTTAATCAATATAAAGTTGGAGACCTTTCAGTCAATGGAAAATTAACATTGGGCGAAAATATTGCAGACTTGGGTGGGCTTGCTATCGCGTACGATGCGTATATGCACTACCTTAAAACACACCCTTCAAAAACAATTAAGGGTTACACTCCTCAACAAAGGTTCTTTATGGGCTTAGCGCTTTTTGAGTGCGCGCACGCCCGAGCAGAGTGGGCGCGAACACTGGTGCTTATAGACCCACACTCACCAAGTATCACCCGTGTCAATGGACCGATGTCAAACTTACAAGAGTTTTATGACGCCTTTAACGTACAGAAGGGAGACGCACTGTACCGCCCACCACATCAGCGCGCCAAAATCTGGTGACACTCTAGGTTGCTAGCCAAACAGGAAGTTGGGCTTTTAACTTCACTATTTCCCACCTTCCTCTTTTTCCCTATTTCAACGCAATCAAAATAGCACCACTCGCCATAAGTACAGCCCCCACAATATTTCCCCACGAAAATCCTTCCGCCAAGAAAAATCCGGCAAAAATCACCACGAAAACAATGGCGAGTTTATCAATGGCCACAATAGTTGAAGTAGTCCCCCCTTGAATTGCAGAAAAATAGAAAAGCCACGAAAGCGCTCCGGCAATACCAGAGAGTGCAATAAAGAGCCAAGCCTTGTTTGAGATAGCCCCTAATCCTTCTAAACTCATCTTACCCAATAGAAGCGTTACCGCTACTAAAAACACTGCCATAATAATCCCCCGTACGGTGGTTGCTAGCGTCGAATCAACGCTCTCTAATCCAATTTTTCCAAAAATGGCGACAAGCGCCGCAAAACCAGCAGAGAGAAAGGCAAAAATGATAGGCAACATGCAAAATAGTTATTAGTGCTTAGGTGTTAATTATTAATGAAGACAATGGCTAGGACGGTCTATTCATTATAAAGTATAAGAATGACACAGGAGGTAGATATGCCGGTTGCGTGGAAAGTGCTTCTGCAAGAAGAATTTGAAAAACCGTACTTTCAGCAACTAAGCGAACGAGTACGAAACGAATATTTAGAGAAAACGGTATTCCCCCACCCCACAAATATATTTCGTGCGTTTGAAATAAAAGAACCAAGGGCTGTGAAGGTAGTTATTTTAGGTCAAGACCCATACCACACTCCGGGTGTTGCTGACGGACTCGCTTTCTCAACACTGCCTCAAAACACTATTCCTCCATCACTTCAAAATATATTTAAAGAAATTGAAAATGAGTTTGGTGTTGCGTGTAACAAAAATCCCGACCTAACACGCTTTGCAACCCAAGGGGTGCTGTTGCTCAACGCTTCGCTCTCAGTTCGTTCAGGAGAGGCAAACTCTCACAGCGAATACGGGTGGCATACATTTACCGACGCGATCATTAGCGCGCTGTCTAAACGACACGAACACATTGTTTTCTTACTCTGGGGTTCATTTGCCGGCAAAAAAGAGGTTCTTATCGATTCAAGTAAACACCTCATTTTAAAATCACCGCACCCATCACCTCTTTCAGCGTACCGTGGCTTTTTTGGAAACAATCACTTTACATTGGCAAACGAATACTTAAAGAAACACGGAAGAACTGAGATTAATTGGAGATGATTTTACATATTGAAACAATGCGATACTTTGTACTCTTTTCCCGAGTAGTACCTATTTAACTTTCTTATACGTACCCATAAGTGTTGCCTCTTCAAGAATATGCCCCTGCATCGCATCCTGAACTTCTTCCTTTGAAACACCTTCAGGCAGGTTGAGTGTCGTATCAAGTGCGTACAGTGTAAAGAAGTAACGATGCTCTGATGGTTCATATTCAGAAGGTGGGCACGGTCCAGTGTACAGGGATTCATCTCGTGTGTTTTTACCACACACACCAACGTTGGTACCCTCTTCCAAAAAAGTCGAGGTTGGTGGAATATTATACAAAACCCAATGAGTGAAATGTCCGTCTTCTCGTACCTCCTTCGGTACATCCGGGTCATCCATAAACAGTACAAACGACTGTGTACCATCGGGGATGTGGCTAAACGTTAGGGGTGGCGAAAGCCGTCTACCTCCTTCACATGTGTATATGCTTGGAATAATCCCTCCATCTGTAAATGCTGTACTGAAAATATTCATTCTGCTACACCTCTTACGTTAATATTCTTTAAAAATTCGTCAAGCTCCTCTCCTTTCACTTCACGAAATGTTCCCGACGTAAGGTCATCAAGTTCAATGTTTGCAATACGAAACCGTTTCAATGTGGTTACCGTATAGCCAAACGCACTACACATACGCCTGATTTGCCTGTTTTTTCCCTCCGTAATAACGATATCAAAGGTTCGCTTGCTGGTACGCCGTACCAGCGCCGGCTTGGTAACGTAGTGTTTTACATTGTTTACCCCTCCAATATCAACGCCCGACTGAAGACGTTTCAGAAACAAATGAGTAATGTCTTTATCAACTGTTACCGCGTACTCTTTTTCAATTCCTGCCTCCGGCTTTAAAAGTGCGGTCGTTACCCTCCCATCATTAGAGAGGAGCAGTAATCCCTCAGAGTCTTTATCCAAGCGCCCCAGCGGGTACACCTTTTCAGGAAAGCGAGTAATATCCTTAACCTCTTTTTCTCCCTCTTGGGCGTTTACCGTAACAACCCCGACTGGCTTGTAATACGCAAAGTATGCACGATTCCCCTTTTCAACTGAAATGACCTCAACGCGATCATTTTCTTCAACTTTATCTCCCAGTACTGCTTTTTTTCCATTAATAAAAACGAGCCCTCGCTCAATCAACGTATCTGCCTCTCGTCGAGAGGCGTACTGCCGATCTGCTAAATATTTATTAATACGCATATGCATTTATACAGCAACACCTTCCTCTCTTAAGAGTTTCTTTTTCTTGCCCTTGAGTCCGTTATACCCTCCTATACCTACCTTAGCAACAACACGGTGACACGGAACGCTTTTGTCTGTGTTTGTTCGCATAATCGCCCCCACCGCGCGTGCCGCTTTCGCGTGCCCGGCTCTTAAGGCAACCTCGCCGTACGTTAACGTCTCTCCACGCGGAATTGCTTTTACCACACTGACAACCCGTTCACGAAACGTGCCCTTTTTATTCAAACAGTGTTTTCTCATTTCTTTTCTTTAGCGTTGCTTCTGTAGTCTCTTGTTTTACTTTTTGCTCTGTTGCAACACCGGCACCATTATTATGCATAATTTTTAACGCCTTTCCCGCCGCCTCGCGGTATGGGCAGTAGTCACATTTCTCTCCAATCGGAGGAATGACATCTGAATCAAGGCACGATTTTATTTCAAACAGTTTTTCATCAATCCAATCAGCCTTGCCTGTATATGGGATTATTTTTATTTCAA
>PFBH01000001.1:61279-93324 GCA_002773335.1 Candidatus Kaiserbacteria bacterium CG10_big_fil_rev_8_21_14_0_10_45_20
ACTCGTCGCCTTATAGTCAACGATATGAATCTCTCCTTGCGGATTCACCCACAAATCGTCAACTGCCCCTGAGACAGTAAAGCCCGTCGGCTGATGGAAAGTGTCCACCCCTTTAAAGTTCTCTCTCCAAATGTCCAGTTTTTTGTGTTCAAAAGGTATAGCGTCGACACCATACTCCAGCATAAGCGGATGTGCTTCTTTTTGCCCCCTATGAATATCAAATTCTTTTTTTAAAAGGGCGTCAACAGCCGAGTTTAAGTTAAAAGGGTACCCTTTTGGTCGCGCCGTCCCTAGTTTATTGTCTATATAAAAACAACGTGGACACTCAACGTAGAGATCAATTTTAGAGCGAGAAAGCCTCCATCGGGGACCGCCGTAGTTCCAATCTGCTTTACGAACAGGTTTATAGTATTGCGACATCTCTCTCTAGTGTACCGCACAGAATCGGTATTATCCAAGGCGACACAGCTGTGCACTTTCGTGTATCACCTCTTTATGCTTCCGAGGTACCACCCCCGCCTGAGAGAGGGTTTCGGGGTTTTGGGCAATCATATTGCACATAGTTACACCAGTTTCAAGAAGACGCTTTTTTTCTGCCTTAGAAAGTGACGTAAGAACCGTTACGGGGTAAAGGTTGTTTGTATTAACCAACGTTGAAAGTGATTCGCCGTGCGGGTAACTCCACCCTAACAAGTTGAGTCCTGCGCACTTTGCATAATCAATCGTACTTGAGGTAAATTTTGTATTGGTAATCAACCATCCTTCCGTCATAGAGTTTTCATCACCACGATTTTTTGCTCCTTCAAAAATATCCTGAAACCGTGCCGAGACATACAGCGCGGTCTTTAAATCAACCTTAAACCCCGGAACGTTATGAAACTTAAGCTCAGCTCCGCACACAACACCTTCCTTTTCCATCACCACGTCAAGTTCGTGCGAAACACAACGTCCCTTCACCATCACTCTCGTTTTTGTTGTGTAACCTCGTGACCGCATTACCTCAGAGATAAAATCTTCAAAAGGAAATCCTGTCGGCCCCAGCTCAAGGATGGCCCGACGCATTGAGTATTTCGCCGCGGATGTTTTTTCTATTTTCTTTAATTCTCTAAATGCTTGTTTATAAATCTCTGTAGTGGTCATTCCATCGCGCAGTGCCGAAACAATGGTATCCGCCACATTCTCCGCAACAGCCTGATCTGCTCCAGAATGCACCAACGAAGCAATAAGTTTTTCTATCTGAAACTCTTCCTTAGTTCCGTCCCCTTTTATGATAGTTGTCATATGTTTTTACTACTTACATTCTACCCCATCTCTCTATTGCACAATCCCGCCCCCCAAACAACGCTCATTTTCATATAAAACAACAGACTGTCCCTTTGCAATTAATACTGACTCTTCAAATACTATACTCCACTGACTCTCAGTTTGCGTCACACGCACCGGGTATTTTGCTCCGCGGTAACGTATCTGCGCTTGGTACACCCCGCTTTCACGAGGTGCTTCTGACACCCAATTTACTTTTTCAAGAACGTATACCTGCTTTGTATCGCTTACAGTTTCTGATTCAGATACCACCAATTCATTTGTCTCTTTATTTTTTTTGATCACGTATAGTCTGTGAGGAGTTGAGGTAGAAACGTGCTGTCCTAATGTATAAAAAGCAACACCTTCGTGCTTTCCAACCGCATTTCCTTCTATGTCTCGAATAATTCCTTCTTCTACGGGGATGTATCGCTTTAAAAATTCAGCCATATCTACATGCCCCAAAAAACAAATTCCTTGAGAGTCTTTTTTTGTAGCGTTTGGCAGTCCAACCGAGCTTGCAATACTCCTGACCTCTTTTTTTTGCACACCTCCTACGGGAAAGAGCGTATGCGATAGATCATCTTGGGTCAGTGTCCATAAAAAGTAACTCTGGTCTTTTGTCTCGTCCACGCCACGCAACAGTTTGTGTTCTGTTTTTTGTGTTTTATTTGTACCTTGTGATACCTGTGCTCCATGTTTTTCATTGCGGGCGTAATGCCCCGTTGCGATAGCCTCGGCTCCATCTTTCTTTGCTCTTTCCCAAAAAATGCCAAACTTAATAGCCCTATTACACATTACATCCGGATTTGGCGTACGCCCTTCTTTGTATTCAGAAAGTAAATATTCAACAACGCTCTCTTTATACTCTTCTTCAACGTCATACGTTTTAAATGGTATTTGTAGGTGTCCCGCGACCCGCATCGCGTCCAGTCTGTCTTGCGCTCCGGTGCATGGCAAAAAATCAGGCTCCCACACCTTCAAAAAGACCCCTGTAACGTCGTGCCCCGCCTTTTTAAGAAGGTAGGCAGACACCGCCGAGTCAACGCCTCCTGATAGTCCGACGAATATCTTCATTTATTTTTTGTAACCCCCGAGACCTTTGCCCGTCTTAAGCACCGCTAGAATTTTTCCACAAGAACATTTATATCTTGCTCCAAGTATATCTTCTCGTATTCGTTGATCTGGGGTGCAAATATGTTCACGTTCTTGTCTCATATAAATTGAACATTACCGTAAAAACCGTCGATTTGCTACATGCTCATCGAAAGTTCTCGCGTAGTGCATCCTCCCATCAGCACCGGTAAGGTAGTAGTAGTATTTAGTTTCAATAGGGTTTACAGCTGCTTTAATCGAGTCTATGCCGGGGTTAGCAATCGGCCCCGGGGGCAATCCAGGGTTCTTGTATGTGTTGTATGGAGAGTCAACCTCAAGGTCATCAAATGTCGGATTAAATGTCTCTCGTTCAAAGATGTATCCGAAGACGGCATCCACCTGAAGCAATATACCTTCCCGCTCTCTCTTCCATAGTATGCCTGCAACAATTTGCTTTGTTTCATATCGGCGAGCCTCTCTCTCGAGTATTGACGCCATGGTAACTACCTCTTCCATACTTCTTCCAAAAGCGTTTATTTCTTCTTCTATAGAAGCTACCTTTTCATCAAACGCCTCTCTCATAACAGATACAATTCTTTCTGGCTTTACGTTTGGTGAAAATAAATAAGTATCAGGAAACAGAAACCCTTCATATAAGAGTGCTTCTTCTAAAAATCTTTCTGTATCAAAATGAGGCAGTGTGCTTTCTAAGGTGGTCGCCATCTGGCGAACAGTCAGACCTTCAGGAAAGGTAACGCGAACCAGTGGCGACCCGGTATTTCCAGAGAGTACGCGCGATGTAACGCCAAAAATAGAGAGAGGTCTTTCAAACTCGTATATCCCAGAGCGCACCCCCGCATCGTCTCCATACAGCAGTATCAAAAAAGAGAAAAATTCTCCAGACAAGATAACCTTTTGCTGTTGCAAAATAATACCCGCCTCACGAATTGATACCCCCTCAGGGATATCAATCAATTGTCCAACAGGAAAGGCGCGTGGTGGCTTTATCGCACTTGCGTAAAAGACGAGTGCTACAAACAGCGCACCCAAAAACCCTACTGTTATATATTTTTTATAAGTAAAAAAGAGTTCTTTCATAAAAATGACTCTCAAGAAATCGGCATATGCGGTACGTTTTCCGGCGGTTCAAGCTTATTTTTGTTAGCGAGTGGACTGGTTCTTACAATATGAGGAATATGAAATATAGTAGCAAACTCAGCGGTATTTAAAACAAAAGAATCTCCATAGTACGGAGGGGCAAAAAATGCCCGACGTTTATAGAGATCAAATAAATAAGAAGACTCTAAAGGGGGTACGGCTGAAAAGATGTCAGAGAGGGGCCACGAAATAGCTTCGCGAGGATTTTTAGGAACCAACACATTTAAATTTGGATCCGAAAATTCATCAAAAAGTGTATTGAGGGACTCTGCGCGCACATCGTCAAATTGACTGCGCGGTGCAAAGTACACTGCACGAACACCAACATCAAAGGCGGGTTTAGTGAGCGCCTCTTCAATTGCTTCAACTACTCTCTTTTTTGTATCAGGGAGCGAACGAACGTCACCTTGCGAGCCAATAATATTTCCTATCTCCCCTTCTGCGTCTCCATGTAGCGTATCCTCTGGTGCCTTCCAAAACTTTTCTCTATCACGTTGGTGTGGTCGCACAATGTATGAAATGCAAAAATACTCTTGATTCTTGAGCGATGCGAGACTTTCAACAAGATTTAAAAAAGGATCTTCTGCTTTCTTTACCGACTCGTATGCTTCGTATGTCTTTAGTGGATACGGATCGGGTTTTCCCAAGGTATATTCAGACACTGCAAGCTTCATAGAGAGCGAATCAAAAGCAACCTGTCGGATGTAATCATTCGTCTGATCGATGTCTATATCGCGATACTCAGAACGAATGCGAGACTCAATGGTGGCTCGGTGACTGGTGGGAACTCGCATAAAAAACCGTACCTCTCCATTGTGTGCCATCAATTCAAACGACCACGGCATTCTCATTTTTCCTATAAAGAAAGACTCTTTCCAAGAAACGTGAGACCTATGGTACAGAGAGTAAAAAACGAGCTCCATCGCGCGCGCTGTTTTTGGCGTTTCTAATCCCGGTTTTAATTCAAGCACCGTATAGGGAATATTTGAAACGTACTGAGATCGAACGTAGACCAGCCACAGCGGAATTAAAATAGCCGTAAGGAGTATCGGCAACCACAGTGGCGAAAGAAAGAAGATACCACCAAAAATAAAAGCTACAACACCTGGCGCAAGCCAAATACCAATCGGAATAACCAGTAGTAAAGAAAGCGTTATAAAACGCAGAACAATTCGCATACAAGTAAAATAATACACCATCTTTATCCTCGTGTACCCTTATATACAAAGTCCCCCTCAGAGTTTTCTCTGAGGGGGACGAAAACACCGTGTGCTACTTTGTGTTTTGCAGAGAGTACTTCCCGTCTTTCGTCTTTGTAAACTTAGGATTCTGAAGATTTACCACGATGGTGTTATCTTTCACCCAACGTTGTTTTCGAACTTCTTCCATTATCTCATTTTTTGTCAGAGGACCTTTTTCGTTCAAAATCTGAGTGATCACATTGATGACCGGTCCAGGTTCATACCCCCACTCAGAGAGCGCATACATACCGCGACCAACAAGAACAAATCGTTTATCTTTTATAAGTTCGTTATGAGTTGTTGCTTCGTGAGCCTTCTTTCCAAACAGTTGCTTAATGGTTTGTGCAACTTCTCTAAAGTGCATCGGAGAGCCATGACGTTTCAGTGCGAGGTAGGCGTAATCACGAATGTTTTTTACCTTAATTCCAGGAGCTGACTCGCGACCCCACTCACCCAATGGGTTTTTAATGAGGCACTGCGAAAGCTCTAACCAGCGCAAAATGGTACTTCGGTTTCGATGCTTCGCATTGGCGCGAACCAAACACGACTCTACGTGCTTAACAAGTTCGTCTTCAGAAAGCACATCAGAGGGACGTACCTTACCGTGCACTTCTTTGAGCGCATCTTCAACAACTTTTGCGACATCGCTGTCCACGTGCCATCGGACGGCAAAGTGATCATCTTCTTTCGTTCTCTGAAACGCCCTACCAACGACAAGTAAAAAGTAGAGGTGGTTACGGGTCTCAACATCTGGTGCCAGTGTATTTAATATTGCCTTCTCCGATAAAATTGCCCCTAAATTGTGGATAGCCTCTTCAAGTGCGCTAAAAGACTCGTTTTCTTTAATGAGGGCTTCGGATTCTTGGATCAGCTTAATAGCGTGATTTTCAATTTGGCGCACCCGTTCACGGGTAATACCGTAGCGTTTTCCGATAGCATCAAGCGTTTCTGATTTTTTTCCCGGAGCAAGACCATAGCGAGAGACAACAACATCTCGAGACCTCTCAGGAAGCGATCCTACAAGTCTCTTTGTTACTGCGTTTGGTTTAAAAGGTAATGGTGTCTTGGGCATGTTTGGTTTTTATGGTCTTATATATACTATTCTTATATCATAATAATGATTTTATGTAAAGTAGCCCCCTTTTCTTATCCACAGAAAGGTGGTCTAGTGATAATTGATATTATAACACAAAACTTATTATTTTTCCGGCGCGGTATATTACCTTTTTAGGCAGTGTCTCCAAGTACTTTTTAAGCTTTTCGTTATTAGAAACTATCGTTATAACTTCGTCTTCAGGTGCCGTGGGGCTGACTAAAACCGTACCGCGAGTCTTTCCATCTATTTGAACAGCAATTTCAACCTCATCCAAGACGACTTTAGACTCATCGTGCTTTGGCCACTCTTCCAAATGCACTGACTGCGTATAAGAAAGATTCTCCCATAGCTCTTCAGCTATGTGGGGGGTAAACGGAGCCAAGATTTTCACAAACGCTTCAAATTGCTCGCGTCCGATAGTTCCCTCTTTTTCTACCGCGTTCAAAAAAATCATCATTTGCGACATTGCCGTATTAAATTTAAACGATTCAATATCATCGCCAACCTTTTTAAGGGTCTGATGGAGGATCGTCTCAAGTGCCTCAACCGGGGCGTCAGTAACCAATGTTTGCATTCGCCACACCTTTTCAATAAACCTACGGGTTCCGACTAACCCGTTTGTAGACCACGCGATAGCATTTTCAAAAGGGCCCATAAACATCTCATAAGCACGGAGAGAGTCTGCCCCCACATTCTCTACAATATCGTCAGGGTTGATAACATTCCCCCACCGCTTACTCATTTTCCGCCCATCTTCCGCCTCTATCAGTCCAACAGAGTGCAGTTCAGTAAAGGGTTCCGCTGAAGAAACTACGTTAATGTCGTACAAAAACTTGTGCCAAAAGCGTGCGTATATGAGGTGACGCGTCGCATGCTCTGCTCCGCCAACATACACGTCAACCGGATTCCAATACTTCTCTCTCTTAGGATCAAAAATCTTTTCGTTATTATGTGGGTCGACGTAACGCAAATAGTACCAACACGACCCTGCCCACTGAGGCATAGTGTTCGTCTCTCGCTTTCCACCTCCTCCGCAGTGAGGGCATGTGACGTTGACCCACTCGGCAATACCCGCAAGCGGAGACTCTCCTGTCCCTGTCGGTTCGTAGTGTTCAACCTCAGGTAGGCGCACAGGCAAATCTTTCTCTGGTACCGGGACCGCGCCACACGTATCGCAGTGAATAATAGGAATTGGCTCTCCCCAGTATCGCTGACGCGAAAAGACCCAGTCCTGAAGGCGGTACGTGTTTGTTATTTTTCCACTAACAAATGCAGTGATTTTCTTTTTTGCGTCTGAACTTTCTAGCAAGCTAAACGTGTCCGAATTAATAGTCTTTCCATTTCCAAGGTATGGTCCGTGTTTTTCAATGTGTTTCTGCGCAAATGCTTCAATTTTTTCTTGACTTTCAATAAACAAATCAAAATCCACAAATCCATCAGGAAGAATAACGGGCTTCACTGGTAGATTGAATTTTTTCGCAAACGCAAAATCTCTCTCATCGTGCGCGGGCACCGCCATAATAGCCCCCGTGCCATAGTGTGCCAAAACGTAGTCGGCAATATATATTGGAATCTCTTCTTGTGTTGCTGGATGCACTGCTAACACTCCCTCAAGAAGCACTCCCGTCTTTTCTTTTCCTTCTGCAACTCTCTCTATTTCACTTTTACTTTTTGCCTGCTCTCTGTACGTGTTAACCTCTTTTTGATTTTGTATACTTTCTCGTAATGTATCTAAAAGGGTATGCTCTGGAGAAAGCACGAGGTACGTCGCCCCGTAGAGAGTGTCGGGCCGGGTCGTAAACACCTTAATTGCTTGTTCTTGATCCTTGATTTTAAATTCTATTTCAGCCCCTTCGCTCTTACCAATCCAGTGACGTTGCATCTCTTTTATATGCTCTGGCCACTTATCGAGTGTTTCAAGATCATCAAGCAACCTATCTGCGTACTCTCTAATTTTTAAAACCCACTGCCTCATTGCTTTTTGTTCCACTGCACTTCCACAGCGTTCGCACACACCGCCCTCAAGGTCTTCATTCGCAAGTCCTGTCTGACACGAAGGGCACCAGTTAATTGGCTCAAACGACTGATACGCAAGCCCCTTTTCAAAAAGTTTAAGAAATATCCACTGTGTCCATTTATAGTATTCTGGATCCGTTGTATTTATCTCTCGAGACCAATCATAATTAAAACCTATTTTTGAAAGCTGTGATTTATATCGGGCAATATTCTTTTCAACCGCAATTCGGGGATGCGTTTTTGTTTTTATAGCGTAGTTTTCAGCTGGAAGTCCAAACGCATCCCATCCCATCGGATGAAGCACTGCATACCCTTTCATCCGTTGAAAACGAGAGTACACGTCGGTTGCAATGTACCCCTTTGGGTGTCCCACATGGAGCCCTTCCCCTGAAGGGTACGGAAACATATCCAAAACATACTTTTTCTTCTGCCCAACCTCTCCCTCTGTTTTGTAGAGATTGTCAGTAGCCCAACGGTCTTGCCACTTCTTTTCTATTTCTTTGTGATCGTAGGGTTTCATTCTCATTACTATACTAGAAACCTAGTATAGTACGAAATATGTAACCAATGCATTACTTACCCCGAGAGATGTACTTTTTGTTAATAAATAACGTCAGGTACCCAACCCCAATCACAAAAAACCCACTGACAATGAGAACGAGTGGCCACCCAAAAGAGTCTGCAAAGTAGCGACTGGTTATATGAACTATGTGAGCGATCAAAAAGATACCCGAAAAGACAAGCATAGATCTGCTTTGTAAAAAGACACTGCCGTAGAAACCTGCAAACAAAACCACGATATACAGTAAGTCAAAAATACCGCCCAAAAAGAATCCTGCGAGTAAAATACCGAGTGATCCAAATAGGTATAAAATTCCTCGGACTGACCGTCTCTCTTTTTTAAGGTACGCCTCTATGTTATTTTTGTTTGTTGATATGCTGTATCCGATCAACAGATACGCGACTCCAAGTACAATAACCGACCAGTTGGTGACAGAAGAGAAGATATGAGACTCTAATGCTCCAAAGATAATTGAAAAGTATGCCGAAGACGCGTACGCAACCGCGAGCAGAATCAAAATGCTTTTTTTACAAAGTACGTACGTTACCAAAAACAAAACAAACAAGAGCGCTCCGATTATAAAGTTTACCTCCCACCCAAAACGAATTGACAACTCAGTCAAAAGTACAAATATACCCGCCGGAGCTAACCCGGCAGAAAAAGTAAAGAATACTTGAGAGAGTATGTTGTGGGGGCCCTTAGAAAATAGAAATCCGGCGATATACAGGGCTACAGACGTACCGAGGGTAATAATGAGTCGTCCAAGAAAGTTAATGTCCTCCCAAAACTGCCCGACGAGAGTAAAAATGCCCACAATCGCTATAATGGCTCCGATCGTATAAAAAATCGCCGGAATCTTCTTTGATAGACTGCTTTGCTCTTCTTGTGGTTCCTCAATGTGCGTATCAGCCCCAGCGTCTGGTTGTATACCCATAGAAGGCTGTAGTGCGTACAGGTCCTCTTTGGTAATGGTGCCGTTTTGCAATTCTTGTTGAATTAAATTAAGTATTTCTCTTTTTTCCATAGTACTGTTTACTGCACCCACCCGACTACTTGAATGTCGCTATTATAGCGCGTTATTGCACTGATTCCCTCTAATCGTTTTTTGCCTTTTTGATTTCCTATAAAGTATCCTTCGGTACCGCCACCCCCACCAAAGATGCCAAAACTGTAGTTACCATATTCAAATGTTACCGTATATCCATCCGGAGAGGATGGCCCGGCAACAAAGGCAGTGTCCGCGACATCAGCTAACGAAATCTTTTTCACTGTATCGGCCTCAACCGAGTAGTAGTATAGGGGTGGATTTGCTTGCATTGTTGCTCCCTGTCTGCATTTCACTGTGTTTGGCACCGAAGAGAGACGTCCGTCGACAATGGCAAACTCATTTTCAAAACACACTCCGTAATACCCGTCGTTATTTACAGAAAATACAAAGTCATGCTGTGGTTTTACCAATAGTGACGGGAGCAGTGAAGAGATAATAACAATCAGTACAAACACCAATGGTACGGCAATACCAATCATCAGTGAAAATGTCTCTTTTTTCATACCTTCTACAGTATATCGCAAAAAATTAAATTCTAAACTCAATGATATCACCGTCTTGTACAACGTACTCCTTGCCTTCTGTGCGCACCCACCCCCCCTCTCTTGCTTGAGCGTACGACCCTGCCTCAACCAATTGATCGTATGCGACAACCTCTGCTCGAATAAACTTCTCTTTAAAGTCTGTATGAATTGCCTGTCCGGCAACGGGGGCGGTTGAACCTATCTCTACAGTCCACGCCCTTGTTTCGTCCGGTCCGGTTGTAAAATAAGACATAAGTCCAAGGAGCGTGTACGATGCACGTATAAGGGTGTCAATCCCATCATTAAAAACCCCAAACTCTCGTCGAAGTGACTCCTTTTCATCTTGTGCAACATCTTTCAACTCGCCTTCTATTGCCGCGTCTACCGTTACGTAGGTAGCTCCGAGAGCATCCAAAAACGAAGTGAGTTGCCCCCAACGTTCATCATTCATCTCGTCGATATTATGACCGCCTGCTTTTTTATTTAAAATGTACATAATTGGCTTCATTGAAATCAATTGGAGAAGCTTAACCTGTTCAAGTTCTTTCTCATCAAGCGATGTTGTCTGCGCCAAGCGCCCCGCCTCAAGACTCTCCATTACTTTCTTCAGTGCGCTCTCGGCTATCAGTGCCTCTTTGTCGCCACGCTTCACATCACGAGACAGGCTCTCTAGTCGCTTTGAAACCGTCTGCATATCAGAGAGTATCAACTCTAAATTGATAATTTCTATATCGCGTACCGGATCAACGGCTCCCTCAACGTGAGAGATATCGGCGTCGTCAAAAATACGTATTACCTCAGCGATAGCATCTGTTTCGCGAATGTGTTGTAAAAATTTGTTTCCAAGCCCTTGACCTTCAGACGCTCCCTTTACCAACCCTGCGATATCAACAAATTCAATAACAGCAGGAATGGTTTTTTCTGATTTTGAAAACTCAGTTAATACCTTGAGTCGCGAATCAGGTACGGGGACAATGCCCACCGAAGGGTCAATGGTGCAAAAGGGATAATTTTCCGCCGGCACGCTTTTTTTAGTAAGCGCGTTAAATAAGGTTGATTTTCCTACGTTTGGCAAACCGACTATACCGACTGAAATATTCATAATGTGAAGCAGTATACCTGCTTTTCACTCTAAACTCTATCATCGAGCAGACTTTCCCATTTTTTTCATCTTCTTAATCCAATGCGTACACTTCTCTTTCGTAGATCGTTCAACGAAAGAAAAAATCGTAATGCGAACAGGGTCTATACCTGCAAAGCCAAGCGTTCCTCTGGCAAGTTCGTTGGTAAAGTCACCAAATAAAAATCTACCGATCAAACCCGAAGACGCCGCGGTAATAACAATACGCGCTGACTTTCCTCGTAACAGTTTGTCCCAACCCATTTTGTTTTTATGAAAACGAAATGCAAATCCCGGAAGCCACGCTCTATCAAAGAGTCCTTTCAGTAAAGCGGGCATCGTACACCACCAGTTAGGGTACACAATAACAATGTGATCTGCCCACGCTACATTTTTCTGAAATGTTTTTAAGTCTGGCTCTAATTCTTGAATCACCTTGTACCCCCTGTGGAGTATGGGGTCAAACTGCATATCACCAACATTCATCCTTCGTACCTCATACCCCGATTCAAGCGCCTCGGATTCATACGCGTCAACGAGCGCGCCACCGAGGGTTTCTTTGTCCGGGTTTCCTAAAAGTATAAAGATCTTTTTATGAGCCATAGTTTAAGAGAGGCAGGTCTTTTTGATTACTGTCCTTGCTGAAAGAGCTGTTGCAGTTTTGCTTGATTTGCCATCGCAACTGCTTGCGCCGCCGCTACCTTATCTTCTCCTTTCTTTACGCGCTCATCAATTTGCTTTGATATATCAGTAAAAAAGTCTGGGTTTTTCTCAACCATTGCTAATACTTTTTCTTGCATTTCTTTTGGCATGCCTTTCAACTGTTTTTGCATTGCCATTTTTAACATCATTTTTTTGAACATACCGTTTATCGTAACAGAAAATGTTTTTTTGTACATTCTGTGCACATCGTACCTACCTATCAAAATCATACTTGTATGAAATGTATGATTTATGTATACTCCCTTTCGTATGTCAAAAAACTGCATAGCTTCAGAAAAAGAGTTCTACGGTACCGCAACAGTCGGAGAGCGCGGACAAATCGTCATACCTCTCAGTGCCCGAAAAGCACTGAACATTGAAAAAGGTGAAAAAATCCTCATTTTTGGTATGGGCACTATGTTAACCTGCGTTAAGTTTACCGATATGGAAAAATTTGCATCTCACCTCTCATCAAAAGTTGACTCAATAAAAACCTTACTAAAGAAAACAAAATAATTGTATGTTTACCCGCGTTAAAAACTCTCTGTTTGCTTTGTATACTCGTGCTCGATCTCTCCTTTCAAAACTGAGCACAAAACAAAAAATAATTGCCGGAACTGCCGTGGTAATTGTTTTGATTATCGCAGTAACGTTTTTAACAGGCTCAAAACCGTCTGAAGGCAACGACTTAACGGCTGTGCGTTCGGTCTCGCTACTAAAGATAGACGAATACGCGAGCAACCTCCCACCTCTCTCCCTCATAGGAACTGTGCGCTCACAGAGCGAAGCATCAATAACAGCAGAGACACAGGGGGTGGTATCGCGTGTGTACTACTCTCTCGGAGACTTTGTATCTGCCGGATCAATTGTTGCCGAACTTGAAAACGCTTCTCAACGAGCAGGGTTACTCCAAGCGCAAGCAGCGCGCGATGTTGCCCTTGCTAATTTGGATAAAATAAAACGCGGTACACGAGATGAGCAACTTTCTGTCTTGATTATAACGAGAGACAACGCGCAATCAGCCCTCCGTACCGCCGAACTGTCTGCCGAAAACGCTATACGAAGTTCGTACGCTACGCTTGCCGATGCCATTCAACGACACATTGACGCCACCATCTCAAATCCAAACTCAAACCAACCATCGTTCATTCCACAAACGTCAAACACACAACTGGAAATCGACGTCGAGTCAATGCGCCCTCTCATACAAATCATTCTCAACAGACACTCTTCTGTCGAAGAGAGTGGCGTTTTCCCTGCCTTAGACACAGAGCTCTCACGCCTCGCGCAAGAATTGGCATCCGCAAGAGACTTTGTAACCAACGTTATCTCTGCGCTTAATTCAGCGATACCAACCTCTTCTGTTTCCGAAACGCAAATTGCCGCGTGGAGAGCAGATGCAAACACTGCACTCTCAAGCATCAACACCTCTCGTTCAACAATCCTGACCACCATAGACACACTCGCCTCTCGTCGCTCATCACTCGAAATCGCAGAAAAGAATCTCGAGCAGGGGCAAACAGGTGGACAACTTGAAGACATTCAGGCCGCAGAAGCATCGCTTCGACAGGCAGAAGCAAGTGTACTGTCAGCGCAAGCTTCTTTTCAAAAAACGCTCCTCCGCGCACCTATTTCAGGGACACTTGAAACTATGGATCTTGAACGAGGTCAATTCGTCCCCGCACTCTCTAGCATTGCCCGCATTGCTAACATTAACGCGCTTGAAATTATTGCCTTTGCTTCTCAAAACGACCTACCGTACCTTCAAATCGGAGCCGAAGTGACAATAAACAGTGGTGTCAGTGGTGTCGTAACGCGCGTAGCACCGTCTTTAGATCCATCAACAAAACGTATTGAGGTTCGCATTGGCGTACAGGAAGAAGTACCATTAACAAACGGGCAATCAACCGAAATAGCGATTGCGCGTACAACAACCAACGAAAGTATTGACATACGCGTACCACTCTCAGCAATAAAAGTTACCGCCGACTCATCTTTTGTATTTTCATTGAACGACGACAGTACGCTCCACGCACACCCCGTTACCATCGAATCAATTCTTGGAAACGATGTTGTCATTACTGGCGTTAGCCCAACGCTCACCATCATCAAGGACGCTCGAGGTCTCAAGGACGGCGAAAAAGTAAGAGTGCAATAGTATGTTATTTCTTTGGAATTTTTTACTGGAGAAACGTCGCTTCGCTGCGATAGTACTTATTGCAATTATTCTCTTTGGTCTAGGGTCTCTATTTTCTATCAAAAAAGAGTCTAGTCCTGAAGTAACTATTCCTATCGGCATTGTCTCAACAGGCTTTCCTGGCGCATCAGCAGAAGAGGTTGAAACACTCGTCACCAACAAACTGGAGCGGAGAATCTCTTCGAATGTTGATAACATTAACAAGCTCTCTTCATCTTCCAGCGAAGGGTTTTCTGTTATTACTGTCGAGTTTTCTGCAAATGCCGACTTGGACAAATCACTTCGTCAGCTTCGAGACGAAGTTGACATAGTCCGCACCGAACTTCCCGAAGAGGCAAACGACCCTTCCGTATCAGAGGTAGATTTTGTAAATCAGCCCATCGTCACTATCGTCATAAGCGGAGACGTTCCTTCAGAAGAATTAATCGCTCTTGCAAAACCGATACAAGAAGAAATAGAGAGAGTCTCTGGTGTTGGAAATGTTTCTATCGGCGGTTTTCGTGAACGAGAGGTGGCTGTAGTGGTAAACCAAGAGGCGCTCTCTTCATACAACCTATCTTTAAATGACATTGCGAGCGGTATTCGAGCCCAGAACGCTTCCCTTCCCGCAGGATCCATTACCGTAGACGAGATCTCATATTCACTCCGTATTGAAGGAGACTTTAGCGAAAACGAATCTTTTGGCGATATTCCCATCGTAACAACAAACGGCGTTGTCTACTTACGCGACCTCGGAGCTGTTATTGACGGCCTTGAAAAAACAGACTCAATTTCTCGGGCATCCCTCAACGGCAACCCCTCTCTTCCAGCGCTCTCTTTCTCAGTCTTCAAAAGAAGCGGAGCCGATGTAACAGAGGTATCTTCAGCTGTACGAAACCGTGTTGAAAGCCTAAAAAACGAACCGCTCCTTAACGGACTTGAAGCAATTGTGCTGTACGACCTAGGAGAGCAGATTGAAGACGATCTCAATACACTCGGAACCAGCGGACTAATGACTGTGCTGTTGGTGGCAATCGTACTGTTTATAACACTCGGTTGGCGCGAGGCACTGCTTGCGTCGGTTGCAATACCTCTTTCCTTCTTTGCCGGTTTTATCGGGCTTGAAAACTCTGGCAACACACTTAACTTTATTTCTCTCTTTGCCTTAATTTTGGCAGTGGGAATTTTGGTTGACTCTGCAATTGTCATTGTTGAAGGGATTCATAACAACCTTAAAAAACATCCTGATGGCGATAAAATTGAAGCGGCAAAAAAAGCGCTCGTAGAGTACCACTGGCCAATCAGCTCGGGGACTATGACAACCATTGCTGTCTTTGCCCCCCTCTTTCTTGTGTCCGGGATTGTTGGAGAGTTTATCTCATCAATTCCCTTTACCATTATTTTTATTCTGATCGCCTCCCTCTTTGTTGCGCTTGGGGTTCTCCCGATGCTGGCAGTGTCATTTTTGCGACGTCGAACAACATCTGCGCTTGAGTTAAAACAAGAAGCCCTCACGCACACACTTCAAGTGTGGTATCGCAACATTTTAGAGTCGTTGTTGGGTAACAAAAAGAAAGAGAATCGATTCTTTGCTCTCATTCTTTTACTATTTGTGATCACACTCTCCTTCCCGTTTGTTGGTATCGTAAAAGTTATCTTTTTTGCCAACGATGACTCAGAGTACATCTTTATAGACGCAGAACTACCCCAAGGCTCCATATTAGAGAACACAGACCTTGAAATGCGTCGTATAGAAGAAACGCTCTACGCAAACAAAGATATTGAGTCATTTGTAACCACCGCGGGAGGAGCAAGTCCCTTTAGCTCAGGAGCATCAGGTCAGAAGTTCGGAAATATACAAATCACCCTTAAAGACACTCGAGTTAAAAAAAGTATAGATATTGTTGAAGACCTCCGTCAACAGTTTGCAGAAATAGGAAAGGCAAAAATTACACTGTTTCAAGAAGGGGGTGGTCCACCTGTTGGAGACCCAGTGCTCATTACGGTACAGGGAGACAACTTGAGCGAAATTACCCTTGTTGCAGAAGACGTACTTTCAGTACTTGAATCAATTGAAGGAACGGCGAACGTCTCAACAACGGCACGCGAATCTGCGCCTGAAGTTGTGTTTACCATCAAACGAGCAGAAGCTGCAGAGGTTGGAATGACTCCCTCTATGATCGCGAGCGCCGTGCGTACGGCAATCTCTGGTGTTACGGCAACCAAGGTGGTCGGTACTGACGCTGATATAGACGTTGTGGTAAAAGCCGGTCTAAATAGTTCGTTTACCGATCAGCACGACACAAATAAAATTAGTATTGATGAGATCCGCAACTTTAGCCTTCTCTCTCCTCAAGGACCAATACTTCTTGCCTCTGTCGTTGATGTTTCAATACGAGAAGGAAAGACAACTATACGGCACGAAGACGAGAGCAGAATAATGACTGTTTCTGCCGGAATCACAAAAGACGGTAACGTATTTGATATTCAAAAAGCGTTCGAGCTTAAACGTGACGAGATTGCAATCCCCGATGGCGTTACCGTAACGTTTGGTGGAGAAAATGACGAAACGAATCAATCATTTGCCGATATGGGAACGTCGCTTCTCATTGGTTTGGTTGCTATGTTTACCATTCTTATCTTGCAGTTCAATTCGTACCGTCTGGCGCTCTACGTTATTTCTATTGTTCCATTTTCACTCATTGGTATTATGGCAGGGCTCGCACTTACCGGCAAAGACCTTTCGTTCTCTTCGGTTATGGGATTCATTGCACTTACCGGAATTGTGGTTAATAACTCAATCATCCTCATAGACGTAATAAATAGGTACAGAAAAGACGGTATGTCCGTTCGCGAAGCGGTTATTGAAGGTTCAGTGAGCCGTATTAGGCCAATACTTCTTACCACGATTACGACCGTTATCGGCGTTATACCTCTTATATTTACCTCTGCACTCTGGAGTCCTCTTGCCTACGCGATTATGTTTGGACTCGCCTTCTCAATAGTAATTACCCTCCTCCTTATTCCCGTTGTGTACAGTAGGTGGCCGGGAAAGATTTAATCTACCGGAAAACAGTCTGCACAGTAGTGCATATCTTCTCCTGTCAAAAAAGATACTCTTTTCAGAGACGCTTGTTTTGAGCAAGTGACACAGTAAAAGACTTCAAAGTCTTTCTGTTTAAGAACGTCTGGGTGGGTTGGTATAGTTTGTTTTACTACTTCAGGTTTTGGTATAAAATTTTCCTCCCTCTCTTCTTCTTGTGAGGCAATGCCGAGAGCGCTTTCGCTTACATCCATTCTCTGCGCACACACATTACCGGTAACGGTTTCTTTTTGTACTCCTTTCTGTCGAGATTTAATGCGATATGCTTTTAGCATTTCACGAGTTTTTTCTTGCTCCCTGAGAGGAAGGTCGCTATGAATAAAATCCTCTTGTGTCCCTATTAGCCACGTCATATATTACAAAATTACTGTTGCTTGATTATTACTCACCTCTAGCACTCCGCTTTCAACATCAAATACTTTTTCTCCCTCAGCGCTACGCACGGTAACCTTTCCCGCGCTCAAAGTTGATACGAACGGTTCGTGGTGTGGCAGAATGGTTGCAACACCCTCAGACAGAGGCAGTGTGAGCGACTCCGCCTCTCCAGAAAAGAGGTTTTCGTGAGCGCGTGCAATGGTAACCTTCATACAATAATCTATTTTACTTGACCAATTGTTCCCTTCATATAGAACTCTTGCTCGCTCTTGTGGTCGTGCTTACCGTCAATAATCTCTCTAAATCCTCGCACTGTCTCTTCGAGCGGTACATACTCACCTTTAATTGAGGTAAACTGCTCGGCAACGTGCGTTGGTTGTGAAAGGAATTTTTCAACCTTTCGTGCGCGGTACACAGTTTGCTTGTCCTCTTCTGAAAGCTCTTCAATACCAAGAATGGCGATAATGTCTTGGAGGTCTTTGTAGCGTTGCAATATCTGCTTTACCTCTTTCGCGACATTGTAATGCTCTTCGCCAACAATGTCAGCGTCCAGAGCGGTTGAAGAAGAGTCGAGTGGGTCAATAGCAGGGTAGATACCCAGAGACGCCAACTGACGCGAAAGCGTAATAGTTGAGTCCAAGTGAGAGAATGTGGTTGCCGGAGCCGGGTCAGTGAGGTCGTCGGCCGGCACATAGATCGCCTGCACAGAGGTAATAGATCCTTTTGTCGTTGAGGTAATGCGCTCTTGGAGTGCTCCCATTTCTTCTGCCAGTGTTGGTTGGTACCCTACCGCTGATGGAACTCGCCCCAAAAGAGAAGACACTTCAGAGCCTGCCTGCACAAACCGGAATACGTTGTCCATAAAAAACAGAACGTCTTTACCCATCTCGTCTCTAAAGTATTCGGCCATGGTAAGTCCCGAGAGAGCAACGCGAGCCCGAGAACCGGGAACTTCGTTCATTTGCCCAAACACCAACGCTGTTTTATCAAGCACGCCAGAGTCTGCCATTTCGTGGTACAGGTCGTTTCCTTCACGTACGCGCTCTCCCACACCGGCAAACACTGAGTAGCCACCGTGCTGTGTCGCCACGTTATGAATGAGCTCTTGCATTAGTACGGTCTTTCCCACACCGGCTCCACCAAACAAACCAACCTTACCTCCTTTGATAAACGGTGCGAGGAGGTCAATTGCTTTCAATCCCGTTTCAAAAACCTCTGCCTTTGTTCTCTGTTCAACAAATTTTGGAGCATCGCGGTGAATTGGAGAGACCGGTGTATCTTTCAACTCTCCCTTTCCGTCAATTGTGTCTCCGAGTACATTAAAAAGCCTCCCCAGTCCCTTTTCTCCAACGGGAACAGAGATGGGAGCTCCTGTGTCGGTAACGCTCATTCCCCGAGTAAGTCCACTCGTGTCAGACATCGCGATAGCGCGAATACGGTTTACTCCAAGGTGTTGAGCAACCTCAAACACTACCTTTCGGCCGTCTTTTTCCCACAAAAGCGCGTTGCGAATTGCAGGAAGTTTTTCTTCAAAGCGGACATCAACGACAGGTCCGATTATTTGTGTAATTGTTCCGTTCATATGATTCAAGGTTAGATTACAGGTTAATGGTGGTAAATTCAAATTATTAATCGACGGCCATGGCCTCGATACCTCCAACAATTTCTGACACTTCTCTGGTAATAACCGCCTGCCGAGCCTTGTTAAAGGTTCTCGTGAGCGATTTTGAAAGGTCTCGAGACTTGTCTGATGCGTTCTTCATAGCAACCATCCGTGCAGAATGCTCTGACGCCTTCGACTCTAACAGTGCGTGCAAAACAATAACAGACACTAACTTTGGAATGAGTGTCTTAAGCACACCTTCAGGGCTTGGCTCAACGGTATAGAACGCCGGTGGCGTATAGTGCTCTCTTTCCGTCAGAAATGTATCTTCTGACACAAACGTCTTAACCATTGCCTGAAACGAATCCATAGACAGAGGCAGTACCTGGTGCGAGACCGCCTTCTGTTCAAAGGTTGAGCGAAATGTCGTATACACAACATCAACCCGATCAAAGGCACCGAGCATAAACCCTTCAACGAGCGACTCAGAAATGTGCGAGTAGTCTTCAATAGAGACTTCGTCTGAAACGTTATCAAAACGTTGATGAAGAGTGTACCCTTCTCGCTCAAAGTACTCTCCTGCCTTTTTACCAAATGCGTACACTTGAATGTCCTCCTTGGGTAAAGCATAGTTTTTTGCAACCTTGCTTGCCTCTTTTAACACTGCGCCATTCAGTGCTCCGCAAAGCCCCTTGTCGCTTGTTACCACCACCAACGCCGCCTTTGAGACCTCTCGCGACTGTGTGAGTGGGTGCGACACCTTCTTCAGAGAAGGGCTCAGTCTTTCAAGAATAGAGAGCGCCGAGGATACATAGGGACGTCCACTCAATGCCCGTATTTGGCTCTTACGCATCTTTACCGCCGAGACAGCCTCCATCGCCTTCGTTACCTTACGAGTTCGGTTAACTGATTTTATTTTTACTTTTATATCTTTCAGTGACATATGGAGGTCTGTAAGGCTACGATTTCATAGAAGACACGAACGCTTCAAGGGCTGTCTTAAGTACCGCTTCGTTCTCTTCAGTGATTTTCTTTTCAGTTCTAATGGATTCAAAAATCGCCTTATGTTCGCGGTCAAAGAATCCTTGCAGTTTCTCTTCAAGGGTTGAAATCTCTTCCGGTGGAAACTCGTCCAAGAACCCGTTAATTGCGGCGTAGATAGAGACCACCTGCCGCTCAAATGGAATGGGGGCATTCTTGTCTTGATTCAATACACCGGTCAAACGCTTTCCTGTATCAATCCGTTTTGCAGTTTCAGCATCGAGGTCTGAGGCAAACTGCATAAACGCCTCTAGTTCTCTAAACTGTGCGAGGTCAAGCTTAATTCTTCCGGCAACTTGCTTCATTGCTTTTGTTTGTGCCGCAGATCCCACACGAGACACAGAGCTTCCAACGTTAATTGCCGGACGAGTCCCTTTGTTAAAGAGATCTGCTTCCAAAAACATTTGCCCGTCAGTAATTGAAATGACGTTTGTAGGAATGTACGCCGAAATGTCTCCTTCTTGCGTTTCGATAATCGGAAGTGCTGTCATTGAACCACCTCCCTTTTCAGGAGACAATTTCGCAGCTCGCTCCAACAGACGAGAGTGGAGGTAAAAAATATCTCCAGGGTACGCCTCTCGTCCGGGAGGACGACGAAGCAAGAGCGAGAGCTGTCGGTACGCGACAGCCTGTTTTGAAAGGTCGTCGTAAATAACCAAAACGTCTCTGCCTTTGTCCATAAAGTGCTCTCCGAGAGCAGCTCCGGCATATGGAGCTAAAAACTGAAACGCCGCAGGAGCTGAGGCAGGAGCCGTAATAATGGTTGTGTACGCCATAGCCCCACGCTCTTCAAGGAGTCCCGCGATACGAGCAGTTTTTGATTCTTTTTGTCCAATAGCGACGTAAATACAGATGGGACGTGTCTCTTCTGGCTCGTTAAGCTGGTTGATAATCGCGTCAATGGCGACGGTGGTTTTTCCGGTTCCTCTGTCACCAATAATGAGCTCTCGCTGTCCGCGACCTATTGGAATGAGCGCGTCAATAGCCTTAATGCCTGTGTGGAGCGGAGTATCAACCGGAGCACGGTCAATCACTCCTGAGGCCTCTCGTTCAATAGGATGCGTCGCCTCTGATGCAATTGGACCCTTCCCATCAACGGGGTCTCCGAGTGGGTTTATAATGCGTCCAATAAAATTTTCTCCTACGGGAATTGAGAGAAGGTTTCCGGTTCTCTTTACCACCATCCCCTCTTGTACACGAGAAGAATCTCCGAGAATAATTGCCTTAACCGTATCCTCTTCGAGGTTGAGAGCGAGTCCATAGAGCTTCCCTTCTCGAGAAATGGTTTCTTCAACCGAAGAGATGCTTGATTCATCAAAATAGAGCATTTCCGCCATGGCAGCACCACTCAACCCCTCTATCTCAACAATACCGTCGCCGACGGTCCGAACCACACCCACTTCTTGAGTGTCTTTTTGCACAGAAAGATTTTGAATCTCCTGCTTTAAACGTTCAATAACTGTTTTGTCTGCCATAGATAATTATGAAATTGCGTTCTGATAAATGTTAACGAGTGAAGTTCGTATTGTCGCGTCAACCATACGAGAGCCACTCCTCACTGAAAAGCCACCGACTATGTTTGGGTCAATGGACGTTCGTGATGACCCATTGCTCCCCACTGCTTGCAGTGCCTCTTCAATATCTTTTTTATGTTTTTCTGTGTCACTCTCTCGAGCAACACTAATGTGAACCTCTGCGCGCTCTTGTTGCTCGCGCTCTACAATACGAAGCATTTCCGGCAACACCGAGAGGTGTCCTTTTTGCTTCATATAGGTAATCATCTGTTCAACTACTTCTGGAGCGTTGCTCTTGGAAAGCTCTCGAAAGACTGTGGCATATGTACGAGCGAGTGACATAACTGATTTAGGTGTTTGCCTCTAACTTAGTACGAATAAGTTTTTCTGTCGCAAGGATGGCAACACGGGCAATCTCTTGTTCGCTCTCTTTTAACGCCGAGCGTTTAAGCTCTTCTCCCTCAGCACGAGCTCCCTCCAGGATACCCTCTGCTCTCTCTTGCGCCTTTACTACAATCTCCCCTCTCTCTCGTTTTGCCTCTTCTTGAGCACGAGAAACAATATCTTCTGCTCCCTGATGGGCAAAAGCAATAATTCCCGCTTTCTCTTCTTCTATTTTCAAGCGTGCTTTTTCAGCTTTCTCGGCATCTTTTATGCCTTGTGCTATTTTTGCCTCACGTTCAGAAATAATTTTCAGAACCGGCTTATACAGAAAGAATGTCAAACCGCCAAACACAATGACAAAATTCACCGTCTGAGCGATAAGTAGTTTCCAATCCAAACCGAATGCTGAGAAAAGTTCTGCCATATTGAAGAAGGTGACGTTAAGAGGTTACGGATACTGTGCGACGCATAGCTCTCGTACCTCTCTAACCACAAGACTTAAGTGAACTTAATAATGAAACCGACCACGAGCGCAAAGATCGCGAGCGCCTCAGTAAACACAATACCAATGAACATGTTTGTGGTAATTTTGCTCGTTGCGTCTGGGTTTCTTCCAATTGCCTCAAGTGCTTTTGAAACGAGAATACCGATACCAAGCGCAGGACCAATCATACCGAGCCCAACGACGATTGCCATAGAGAGCGCCTTCATTGCTTCAATTTCTGTCATATATTAGAAAAATTAATGAGATTTATAATGGTTAAGTAGTGAGTATCAGACATCAAAAATCATTCTATTGATATCTGATACAGAGTACCTAATGAGCCTCGTGTGGCGTGGCTGCAATCTTTATAAAAAAGAGCGTAAGAAGTGCAAAGATTGCTCCTTGAATTATTCCCACTAACGTCTCGTACAGCACGAGAGGAACGGGCAACAAAAAAGGGATAAAGTACAACGCTACCAAAAGAAGTACTTTTCCCGCAAAAATGTTCCCAAAGAGACGGAACGAAAAGGTAACCAATCTCGCTACCTCACTTATCAATTCAATGATCCCGACAACAAAGCCGATGACCGAACTAAAATTAACAAATTTATGGGCATACTTCAAGAAGCCCAACGCCGCAATACCTGCAAATTCAATTGCTAAAAACGCTACAAAGGCAAGCGCGAGCGGAAAGTTTAAATCAGAACTTGGTGGGTAAAATAGCGGTGTAAATCCCCCATGGCCGGTACCCCCATGCACTCCGATTGATCCCACAAAAGGAAGGAGTCCAAATAGATTGGCAATGGCGATATATAAAAATATCGTTACAATCAAAGGAAAGAAGCGTTTTGCCAATTTTTCGTCCTCAAGAACACTTAAAACGTACCCATACACGCCATACAAAACCCCCTCGACGGCAACCTGCCCCTTTCCGGGTACTATTTTTATATTTCTTCCGATAAAAAAAGCTGCAGTAACGAGAAGTACTGCCACAAACGAGGTGGTCAAAAGTGTTGGAGTAATGGGAAGTCCCCATAATTCACCTATGTGATATGGGGCAATAGAAACATGCAGACCTTCGCCTTTCATACAGGTGTACTCTACCATATCTCTCGCACGAAAGACCAGTGATATATTCAATATATGACCGATGTTTTTCCTGAATGCAAAACACTTATCTCATATACCCCCTTTGCTGACGAAGTGGACCCTCTGGTGTTTTGCCCCCCCTTCCAACGCCCTCCTTTACGGTTCCGCAAAACAAGGCGACCGACCCCTTCTTTTACGCAAAGCTCACTACTGAAAAACTGCAACCTTACTCTTCTGTTGGCATTTTGATACCGGGAAAGCGATTTGATATGTATGGTACCCGTTATGGGCGTGGTTGCGGTTGGTATGATCGCTTTTTATCAAACATACCATCGCAGTGGATTACTATCGGTGTAACACCCAAAAAAAATATTTCAAAAACAGCGCTCGTACGAAAAGAGTGGGATATTCCTGTACGGTGGCTCGCTATTGTAACAGGTACTGATGTGGTACAGTTTTTACATATATGAAAAACTTTATCGAATTTATCCGAGAGCAGGGCGTTATGGGTCTCGCTATCGGTTTTATACTGGGAGGGGCAGTATCAGAAGTTGTAAAGTCACTGGTAAACGACATTATCAATCCACTCCTTGGCCTTATGCTCGGCTCGGTCGACGGCCTAAAAGAAGCGACGTTTTCTTTTTTTGGTGCACACATTTTATGGGGAAACTTTATCGCAATCCTCATTAACTTTATAGTTATCGCTCTCGTTGTCTATTTTGGATTTAAAGGCCTCAAACTGGATACACTCGATAAGAAAAAGGGCTAGCTCTCGTCACCTTCTTCGCACGGACCGATAAAACTTTGAGAATAAAGAACCGTTCCTGTACTTGAAACTATTGCTACTCCTAAAAAACCTTCTGCACGCGCTCTGGTAATGGCGTTTTGCCACTCTTCCTCTGGCATATCTCCTATAATCTGAAAATCAACAACAATCGCCTTGTAATCAAGAAAATTAAAGTCACGTACAACTGGCCACAAAATATACGGATTCCTGCGTTCTTTTTTTAAAAACTCTCTTCGCGCCTCATGCATAGAACGTCACTATACCAACGAGGAGCACTGTAATCAATGCACCCGTATTACAGAGATTAGGTTACTTTGCCGGGCCAAAAAACGAACTGATAGTGTTTGCAAGAGACTGCGCTCCGCGACTAAACGCGTCAAAAAATGCCTGTCGCACATTCTCAACAATGAGTGTTGTGATAGAGTCTGCATCTACCACGCGCAGTGAGCGAATCTTAAATCCCATAGAGTCGTTCTGTGCTGTCGATCCAAAAAAGATAATATTTTCGTCTGTTGGATGAAAGGCCGGGGTTCCCACTCGATACTGACCAACACCCACATCAACGATTTTCTTATGCGCCAAAGACCAGTTCACACCGTCGGTACTGGTAAATAAATCAATCGTACTTTGCGGTTCTGCACGCTCTGCCAAGATACGGTACGTCCCCTCTTTTAGGTTATAGGTAACATCAACATTTGCAAAATGCCCATCAGTGCCATACGAGACACGTTCAATGGTGTCAACGTTAACCCCTGATTTCCCGAGATTGATTTTTACAACACCGCCGTGGATAGTGTTGTCATTTGCATACAATTCAACCTCACCTTTTCCATTTACTGTCGCAGAAGGAAGCCAGTGGTGTCGCAACAGTAATTTTGGTGTCGACCAATTAATGCCATTGTTTGCCCAAGATGTTGAGTAATACAAGTGGTTATTTCCCGCAACCAGACCGTCCTCTCCTTCTTCAACTCCGGTAAGGTACATAATGTAGTATCCGCGCCCTGTGTTGTTAGAGTCAACGAGGCGTACTATAGACGGGTCATTTAAGTGGTTAAATCCTTTAGCGGTTGCGTCGATAACAGTTCGTATATTAGAGCAGGTAGAGCCATCCTCAGAACAGTCGGCAACGTAAATATTATCGTGTCGTTGCCCTTTGTTCATCCACCCACCAAAGTACATTCGCATTCCATCGTTTCCAAAAATTAAATCGGCAGAATACACATTGAATCCGTTAATGACAATGTTTTGCTCTGGAGGTTTTGGTACTGTCGTATTTTGTGAATCCACAGTAATTTGTACCGTGTCGAGAACAGAAGAATTTCCAAAGTTGGATTGCCATATTAATTTTGCGTCATAAGTACCCGCGTTTCTGTATGTATGTAATCCTACCCATGATGCCGTACACGCAGATACACCGGAGAGATTTGGTTTACACAATATGCCCTGTTGTCCATCACCAAAATCTAACTGTACAGACCCATCCGGTTGAGATACGCTCAAGAAACTTTCAAGGTTTGCAGTGAACGTAACTGCAAGCGGAGCACGTCCTGAAGTGGGACTCGCTGTAAGGTTTGCTTGCGGTAACTGCACAGATTTAATTTGAATAGACACTTCTGCTACTGCTATTTCTTCTGGGTAGAAAAGGCCACGACACCCAACCAACCACCGATACCTCGCAAACCCACCAAAATCACGCCAGTCAGAGAGTGGGTACGGAACGAGCGTTGCTATACCCTCTGTTTGACCAGCCGAATACCCAAGGTGTTGCTCCCAATTAACAGAACCCTTCTCTGTAACTCTTATCGGCTGACTGCATACAAGCGCGTTTTTTGAATTCCACGTAAGGTTTACCGACTCTCCTGCGCTCACGGTAGACGGAGAGGCTGTGAGTGTCACTTGCGCTGATCGCTCAGGTATTGGATCCACAGCACCTCCATTACGAGTAAGAATACTTCGTATGACATCAATCGTTCTCTGGTCTGCGCCAAAGCTTTCAAGTAATCCAATGAGGCTTTTTAACCGAGCTTCAGATGTCTGTACGTGACCAGTTGAGCTTGATGAGTACCCTCGTAAAACCGCATCAACGTCGTCAATAGCGCTCTGGGGAATACCGAAGCTTTGCATCAAGGCGACCAATGCTTGTATTTGAGATTCCGTTAGTATCGGCTGAACCTTCACTTCAACCACTGCAGACGATCCTTTTCCTAAATCATTGCTACATTCAATACGGTAAGAAAATGTTCCAAATGGCGAAACAACCATTGAGCCTACTTTTGGAACTGAGACGTACGCACCCTCTTTATCTGCAAAATTTCCTATACAGGGATACGTAATGCTTGACCGCCACGTAATAGTTGAAGACTCTCCCCTCTTTATCTGAGACGGACTTGCCGACATTGTTATAAACGGATGAGGTGCTACCGGCGATAGGGGTCTAGTAGGCGGTGTCGTTACTGACGGAGGGATAAAGTTCGGGCTCGATGGTGTGCCGTCTGACGGCTCTTGTTCAGAGCTGGCTATTGTAGGTATGTCTCTGGTCATCTCTTCTGCCAATACGCGACGAGTGGAAGGTCCAACCAGTCCGAATCCCGTCGTCTGCGGAGACCCATCGCTCACAACGCCGGTACGTGCTTGAAATTTTTGCACAGCCTCTTGCGTTACCGGACCAAAGTAGCCCGTTACCTCGGGGTACGTATAGTCACCTTGATTTTTTAGAAATTCTTGTAAAAGTCGCACGTCGTCTCCCTTCGATCGCAGTGTCAGTGTTCTTGTTATGGGCAACTCACTTGAGCGATACGACTGTGCTGAAACAGAGCTGACTGCAGAAGGCTCTACCACAGCAACGTTTGGAGTGCTCTCAACTGGTGCGCTGTTCGAACAGTACGCATTCATTGCTTTCCGTGTAGCAGGACCAACGGCGCCATACCCCGTTGTTGAAGGCGTACCAGTTGAAACGATACCAGTTCTTTTTTGAAAACGTTGTACTGCCTGTTGCGTAGAGAGGCCAAAGTAACCGGAAATTTGAGAGTCTGTGTAATCACCTGTTGACTGTAAAAATGATTGAAGGCTTGAGACGCTACTGTCCCGCGCTCCGGGGTAAAGACTATTTTCTAACCTAACGCAGTCTGTTGCCACTGCAGACTGAAAAGAAAATAAGAGTAAAAATACAAACGCAAAATAAATAATTTTTTTCATAAAAATAAGTGGAAAACCAAACCTTCCTAGTATGCCTACATAGTACACTCGTTTTTTGTAAGGCCATTGAGGTAATCCACTCCCCTTATATTGCCATATACGCACCGTGGGTGTATTGTAGCCGACGCAGAAGCTGTTGCAGTATTGTCTCTGCTTCTGCTACAAGCCCGACGAAGGCTTTTATTTATTTTTTATCGAATACTTTTATGTTACTTACCATTTCCGCAACAATACTGTTTGTGGTTGGATATATTCTTATAACGCTTGAGCATCGATACGAGCTCCATAAAGCCCTCCCCGCCGCCGCGTTAGGTGCTTTTCTTTGGATACTTATTGCCATTGTCGACAGTCCACACCTTGAAGAATCTATGACTCATATGGGTTCAGAAATCTTTGGGCTTATTATGTTCCTCCTTGCTGCGATGGCGCTGGTAGAGATACTTACCCACTATAAACTTTTTGATCTTATTCGAGTAAAAATTCTCTCTCTTGGACTCCACGATCGAAAACAGCTTTGGGTAATGGGTGCGGTGACATTCTTCCTTTCACCAATCATCGATAACCTCACTGCAACCTTGGTGATACTTGCGATCAGTACACGTTTCTTTGCTGGGGCAAACTTGGTGCGCGCCGCAGCAATAATTGTTATCTCTGCAAACGCTGGAGGCGCGTGGTCACCAATCGGTGACGTTACCACCATTATGTTGTGGTTAGCGGGCAAATTCACTGCTTTCGAGGTAATTGCGTGGGGTTTCCTTCCTTCGCTTGCACTTTTCTTTGTAAGTACCTTTATGCTCACACGAGGTGTCTCTGAAGACGCTCATGATATTGAGGAAGAGAAAGTGGTGCTTCGCGCTTCAGAAAAAGCGGTCATCACGGTTGGTCTCCTTTCTTTCCTCTTTCCGGTTCTCGTGAGCCGTATTGGGTTGGAACCGTATTTCGGCCTCATCTTCGGACTCGGCTTGGTAGGTATGATGATCTCATTCTTTAAGCTCCGTGATTTAAAAAAGATACGAGAGAATGGTGACTCAAAAGAAAATCTTAATGGTATTGTTCCTACTCACCTTCACTCTGATATTGATAAGAGTTTAGCGAAAGTAGACTTAGGAAGTTTGATTTTCTTTGCGGGTATTCTTCTTGCCGTAGGTGCTCTTGAACACTTGGGAATTCTAGAAACTATTTCTCACCTACTCTTAGGGCAAGATCCAACCTTTATGCGTTACTTCATCGGCAATGGTGCTCTCGGTCTCCTCTCAGCAGTTATGGACAACATCCCCCTTACCGCTGCCGCAATGAGTATCCTACACACAACTGACTCTGCCATCTGGGTGTTGCTCGCAATAACCGCAGGAACTGGTGGATCTCTACTTGCGATTGGTTCTGCTGCCGGTGTGGTTGCAATGGGTAAGGTAAAAGAGCTTACTTTCTTCCGCTACCTCAAAATTGCAACTCTTCCGGCAGCAGCGGGATACGTTGCCGCAGTGACGGTGTGGTACATGCAGTATATGTTCTTTGGATAGAAACGTACTTTAGCTTTTAAGCTCTAGGCTTTATTTGGTTTTTGGACTTCTGTGCTCTGTGTTTTATTTGGACTCTGTTTCCTGTGCTTTGGCAGTTTTTCCTATCTAAGCACTGTCTTTTAGCTAACGCCTAATGTCCTAACAACTTAATCCTCCTAACCTCCTAATCCTCCCTAATAACCTAATTATTCGCCTAAGGTCCTAACAGGCTAGTGTATTAACAAAAACCACCCCGTTTTCACGGGGTGGTTTTTATTTATTCCAAACTAAACAATATTAGTTATTGAGCGGTACGGAATGTTTTTGGCCATGTCATTGTCATATTTCCCACATTATCAATACTTCGAACAATGTAGTAGTACGTTGTATCTGCTTGCAGGTTTGAGACCGTAACAGTGTGACTGTTTTGCAGACCACCGCTGTCAGTGGCAAGAGTTCCGCTTACATACGGTTTTTGGCGAGGTCCCGTAGCTTCGTTAAATTGAAGTGGCGTACTGCTCCAATACACTTGACCTTGTGTTGCCTCGTTACTTGTCCACGTAAACGTTGCGTTGGTGTTTGTGTGCTGAACACTAGGGATACTTAAAGTGGGTGAGGTGTCAAACGATGTTTGTGTTTCTCCTCCTCCAGACACCAGAAGGACGTTAATTCGTGCCATTGTCTTTGGCCCAACCCGACCATACCCTGTTGTGGCAGGTGTTCCTTGAGATACAATTCCCTGCTCTGCCTGAAACCTTTCTACTGCCGCCTTGGTAAGCTGTCCATAGTACCCGGTAACGAGTCTTTCAGGATAGATGCTTATGTCTGTAGCTAAGTATGCCTGAAGCTCGGTCACCTCTGCACTACGGTCACCAATGTCTAACTGAGTCGTTATTGCGGCAAGTGCCTGCTGAGCCCCTAAAAACATAACGGCAAATACCGTAATCGCTATAAAGCCTGATAAGAGGCTCAAGTGCGAAGTGTTTGTTTGTAAATGTGTTGTTTTATTCATGTATTTTTTATTAGTATGTACTGTTAAAGATTAGTTAGAGGTGTTCTGTGTAATTGCACTGTTTGGTTGTCTCTCTATATCTATAATGATGCCGACTCAACACCGATAGCATTACACTGTTTTAATACCGGCTCTCATTTTTTCTTTTTTAGCGTCATAATTTCTTTTTCCAGTTCTTCCATTTTGCTTTCCATTTTACCTGTCCGTTTTAGTAGTTTTGATTCTATCTGCTTTGTATGTGTTGCAAGCCTCTCTGCGATAGCCATCATTTCAGTAACGTCTTCCATCGCGAGAAGTATGATGGGCGGAAAGGTGGCGTCTTCTTTAATATAAATTTGCCGAGCATTCAAAATCATTACTTTATGACCAATGGTCGGAAAATTGTGAGCGACTTCAAACCCTTTAAAAAAAGTGTTTTTGGGTAAAATATCTTCTAGCAATTTTTTCAACGCGGGGATTTCCCACTGTCCATTACCGAGGTTGTATATATTTTTCTTCTCTGTGTCTTTGGGATCAACCTGAAACGTCTGATAAAAAGAATCGTTTGCCGCCATAACGGTAAGGTCTTTATCCAGTATTAATATTGGTTCTCGCACCACGTCTGCAACCGTTCTAATGTAGGTCCAGCTCTTCTCCCAAAAGTGATCTATAAGCTCTGCGCCAATTGGTAAGGTTTTTCTTGTGCTCTTTTTATTTTTTTCCATAGTGTGGTTGCCGTTACAAAAGGCTTCTTATTACACAAAGGATTAAAAAGGTTGAAACCCTCAAAAAGTTAAGACTTTAGGCTCTTCACATTCAAAAAGTAAGGTTAACCTTGTGCTATACTGAAGTAAGTAAACTTTCTCCAAAGAGGCAAAATGTAATACTGACGCAATAAAATGAGTCCGGTGTTGATGTCTACCTACCGCTAAAAATATGCCTCCTTCGCAACATACCGCGATTTGGTTGTAATGCTTATGTAATAGAGTGTCTCTGCGCACGGCTTATGTAATGTATATGACAACCAAAAAACAGGACGAACTACGAAAGGTGGTATTGACTCAGGCATACAACGATTACGCAAAAGGTATGAATTCGTACGCCTTTTTCAAAAGCAGTAATCACGAAACGAGTGATGATTTGGTTCAAGATACATTTATGAAAACGTGGAGCTATCTCCTTAAAGGGGGGAAAATTGACTTAATGAAGGCCTTTCTGTACCACGTTCTCAATCAGTTGATTATTGATGAGTACAGAAAACACAAGACAACCTCGCTCGATGTATTTATTGAGAAGGGGTACGAGCCAAGTTTCGACCGCTCAGAGAGCAACGTCAACGTCTTTGACGGTAAGGTGGCAATTCTTTTGATTGAAGCACTTCCAATAAAGTACAGGCGTGTTATGAAAATGCGCTACGCGCAAGGTCTCTCAATTAAAGAAATAGCCCTCATTACCGGGCAGTCAAAAAATACCGTTGCCGTACAGGCTCACCGAGGTCTTCTGAAGCTTAAATTACTATATAAAAATAAATAATATGCTGTGGACCATTATTGTAGTCTTGTTCGTACTCTGGATCCTCGGGTTCAGTTTTAACTTTGGAGGAAACCTTATTCATACCCTTCTCGTCATCGCGCTCGTTGTGTTTATTGTCCAATTTCTGACGTAAAAAACATAAAAACCTGTCGCGCCACAGGGGTGTTTTTGTATGTCTTTGTGGTCACGAGTCGCTAAGTATAATTGTTCGCTTTGCTCCAATTCTACTAAGCGCTCTCGACCCCGGCTCGGCTTTTTCTTTTTGTCAGAAACTCAACAAAAAGAAAATATGCCTCCGACTTTGTTTTGTTATGAACGAAGTGAGTTAGAAAACAAGAAGTGCCCGTGTGGTGCGACTTTGTTTTGTTACGACTGAAAGGAGTTAGAAAACAAGAAGTGCCCGTGTG
>PFBH01000001.1:93344-93600 GCA_002773335.1 Candidatus Kaiserbacteria bacterium CG10_big_fil_rev_8_21_14_0_10_45_20
ATGAACGAAGTGAGTTAGAAAACAAGAAGTGCCCGTGTGGTACGCCTTCCACATGTGGTCACAGATATTTTGTGTCTCAGTCAGACACAAAATTCCGCGACCCCGCCTCGCGGTTTTGTCTGCTGACAAAACATCGCTCCGGCTTCCACAGCATACAAAAAACACCTGCCTTGTGGCAGGTTTTTTTGATGCTGTGGTGAAATACTAACCTTTGCTCGAACCTTTTTCCAATCGCGAAGCGATTGATCTTCGCACG
>PFBH01000022.1:0-2225 GCA_002773335.1 Candidatus Kaiserbacteria bacterium CG10_big_fil_rev_8_21_14_0_10_45_20
TCCAAGCGCAGCGCCGATAAGCCAGCCGAGCGCAAAGATAATAACCGCAACAATTATGTTTGGGACATAGCTGATCACGACTCCCCAAATATCTTGGAATGACTGTGTCAAAACATCTGTCCAAGTTTCGATAAGCATTGTTTTAATATAATCTTAGGTAATAAATAAAGATCTGTGCAGGAATGAGTCTGACGACTCACCTGCCCTACTAAAATGGTACCATAGCTTAAAAAGCAGTGGATATCCCTGTGGATATACTTATCCACTATTATCGAGACTCTCTGTCAATAAGTATTTCGTGCTTATACTCAAACACATCTCGCAAAAGCCGGTCGTGCGCGTCGTTTCGCTCTTTAAAGTCTTCGGGGGTAAAAACAGCGTATCGGAGCGGTAGTGCGGTGAGCGCCTCTACTTTTTTAACGGTCTTTTCAAGTTGAGAGTTTTTAATATTCTTTCCTATTACTAAAATATCCAGAGAGCTTTTTTCTTCGTTGGTGAGAGGTCCAGAGATAACCAATTTTGAGACACTTCGAAGTGAGCGAAAGATTGCGGTGATTTCTCGTGGCTCTGGTGTAGTGACTGATAGAAAGTTGGCGAGTTCGTCTATAAAAAACACTGCTTTGTTTGCGCGGTAGTGCCCCACCCGTTGTACGACTCTAATAGAGAGCATACCTAAACGAACAAGCGCCGAGATTTCGCGCGAGACAGAACTGCGTGGTGCCCCTAGGGTTGACGCTACTTCAGAAATTGTTGCCTCTGCGTCAACGCGCCGAAAGAAAAAGGTAAGCACCCGGACACGGAGCGGAGAGCTCATAATGGTAGAAAGGATACGAAACATATCGTCACTATTGTACCCCCACAAGCCTAAAACACAAAAATCCTCGCGAAAGCGAGGATTTTTGTGTTTTCGTTACAGACGCCAAATGGCGTTATGCCAATTCTGCTTTTCCTCCTGCTTCTTCAATTTTCTTTTTGAGCTCTTCAGCTTCTTCTCGCTTCATTCCTTCTTTCAACATTGAAGGAGCGGCGTCAACGAGATCTTTTGCTTCTTTAAGGCCAAGCGCAAGCGCTTCTTTGACCACCTTAATAACCGCAATTTTTTGATCACCTGCTGACGCAAGCTTCAAGCTTGCAGTTGATGACTCTTCTCCGGCGTCACCGCCTGCTGCTGGACCTGCAACAGCAACCGCTGCGGCAGATACACCAAACTTAACTTCAAAGAGTTTTACCAACTCGTTCAGTTCGGTAACTGACATAGATTCAATTGCCTCTACAATTGATTTGAATTTTGCGGGAACTTCAACATCAGCACCTGCTGGTGCTTCTGCAGGAGCCTCGGGTGCAGGAGCTGGTGCCTCTGCGGGTTGCTCTGCTGGTGCTTCAGCGGCAGCTGGAGCTTCAACAGGAGTCTCTTCTGGTTTCTGTGTTTCGTCTGACATATAGTTAGAATAATTAGTAACTAGGCTTTAGGCACTAGCTGGAATAAATAGTTATGCTTTTTTCTCGGCGATTTGGTTCAATGCGACCACAAGCCCCTGAATCGGAGAGTTAATGACATTCACGAACATACCGCGAAGTTCAAGAACTGGTGGGATTGATGCAATTGCAACAGTTTCTTCTTGTGAAAGAAAACGGTTTTCCATCACACCGCCCAAGAAAACAAGTTTCTCTTTGAATTTTTTAACGAATGTATTTAAGTTACGAGCAGGCGCGGTTACGTCGTCTCCGGCTGATTCCGGAAGGTATGCAAACGCAACTTCACCTGATAACTCTGGTACATCGCCTTCAATACCTGCATCAGCAAGTGCGCGCTTCAACAGTGTTTTTTTCACCACTGTGTAGCGAACGCCTTCTGCTTTTAACTCACCACGAAGTGTGTTTACTTCAGAGACGGTAAGTCCCTTAAAGTGTACGAACACCATAGAAATGGCGCCCTTCACTGCGTCGTTCAGTTCTGCAAGAATTGTTTCTTTCTTTGCTCTGGTAATTGCCATTGTATTTTTGTTATGAGCGAAGCGAATTAGAAAATCAATGGCCCTGGTGAAATAGACGCTTCACGGCTCCTGCAGAGCAGGATTTCACTGGGCTAATAAAATCTAATCACTGTCGTTCAAGATTTTTAAGCACGAAAACTGTAGAGAGTGGCGAATCGACCGCTCCGCGACTTCGACCGGTTTGTGTTTTAAGACCCAAAGGTCACCGGTTGTCTCTAGCCGTGCTGGGAC
>PFBH01000022.1:2249-3882 GCA_002773335.1 Candidatus Kaiserbacteria bacterium CG10_big_fil_rev_8_21_14_0_10_45_20
TATCCAAGCAAAACAGCCGGTACTATATACCACCACCAACGGAGAGAGTTACTCCCCTTTCTTTCTCGAATGTTACTGATAAGCGCAGTTAAAATAATACCTAAAGAAGCGCCAACATAAAAGGCGCTCACCCATTGAAAGACTTGTTCAGGATATGGAGAGAAGTAATCACCAGATCCTGGCTCTGGATAGAAGATAAATAGAAGTGTTGCGAGAGGAATAAACCATAGGGCGAATTTTTTCCACACCTTAAATGTACGAGGGAGGAAGAGAAGAATAAAGAAAATTATAGAAAGCGCAAAAAATCCATAGAATAAAGGATCGCCAATACTATTCAAAATACCTCTGCAAGAATATTGTTCTGGAAAACATAATTTAAAAATCGTTGCGTTAGTTAAAACATATCCTATAAAAAACACTGTAGAGGAAGTAACAAATAACAAGAATATTTTAGTTATTTTCATAAATCAAAATAAAGATCTAATAAAGAAGGCGAAGCTGTTTAATACACTAACAATATACGCAACGATCTTTATAAATAAATCATACCATCCTGATTGAATCACTGTTGCTGTTTGGCCTTGTGTTGCGGTACGAGTATTTTCTTTCGGTGTTTCTTTATTGACATCACTATCAATCACACTTTGTTCAAGATCATTTCTCTGGAGTTTTGGATGGTACTGTGTTACTTGAGTTGAACTGTCTATCACATCCTCTTCAACAGCATTAGTTTCAAGCGAAGAGTTTAAACTTGTTTGCGGTGGTGTATTAGACGCAATGTTTACCGCAACGGCTGGAGTGGCAAAGTTCCAAATAGGCCCTCCACCACCCCCTCCTGAGCCAGAAACACTTGCCGTAGGAGTAACAACCTCTTCAGTTTGAGCTTGTTGAGTAGCGAGAGCCTCATCGGAAATAACAGTTTCATCAATGTCTCCGTCCGTGTCATAGTCAACCAAAATAGTCGTGCTTTCAGAGGGCGTTACTGAAAACGTAGCGGACGTTGTAGTGGTGGTAAGAATGTCTGAAAACATTTCAGTGATAGTTTCTGCATCGTTTGAAAACATTCCTATTTCAATCGTTGTTTCGCCTTCTCCAATGCTTTGATAGCTAAAAGTGTACACGCCGTTTGTAGGAAGAAATATTGATTGGCTGTTGCTCGATAATACAAACGAACTACCTGGAATATCTTCAGTAATAAACAGTACTGCTGAATCTAAATCTTGTGCAGGATCAATGCCGGTAAAGTTACCATCTTCGTCATACACACCCAAAATTACCGGGGAGTTAGAGCGCACTATAAGTTGACCTCCTATTTCTTCAGTGTCGAATCTTGTGTTTGAAATGTAATTTATATCTGTCACTGATTTTTTTCTAATAATATTTTGAATAACATTTTGAATCGACGAGGCGCTGAGAATATCTCGATGCGTTATACTAGCTGTTAAGTTTTCATTATAATTAAAAATATTAAAATAATACCTTTCACCTTCAGTTGATAGCGCGCTCGGGTACACAACAGTGCCATCTCCTTCACGAGTACTATTCACTTTATAACTTGGTAGAAAGTGAACATTTTTATACTCAATTGATTTTACGGTTGGCACACCCCACCCTGCAATCTGCACTAACCGAA
>PFBH01000022.1:3896-4379 GCA_002773335.1 Candidatus Kaiserbacteria bacterium CG10_big_fil_rev_8_21_14_0_10_45_20
GAATTCATAAGGTCAGCATTAAGTACTTCAGGTGTTTTTAGTGCGTGCACTGCTGGCTCGGTTCTTGCTACACCACCCCCTGTTACAAACGAAAAGAAGTCCAAGTATGCGTCAAGACTTAAACCCCAATAATTACGCCAATCTTTAGTAAAGACAGCTTTCTCATTGAAAAAGATAACTGGATCACCTACCACGTCAAAATATTTATAAGAAGGCAAAAGGTTATAAGCGCTCTGCATGTTTTGCGCTACCTTTCGTACATCAGAGGCGTTTACCAAAAAACCACCGAGTATACCTTCACCGTCCCCATGGAGTAATGAGGCAATTGCTTGCGGTGTTCCTAGTTGCGGTGTTCCTACCATTACGAATGAATCAATCAAGGAATCATTTCCTTCTGCCTCTAGGCGTTTAATGATTTCTTTCCCTACTAGCCCTCCCATAGAATGGCTCACAATAGTCACCTGTCCTGTTGGCGAAGTGCTT
>PFBH01000022.1:4392-7664 GCA_002773335.1 Candidatus Kaiserbacteria bacterium CG10_big_fil_rev_8_21_14_0_10_45_20
AGGTAATGACACCGTCGTCTAATATTTTTTCAGGAGAAAAACGCCAGTCATAAGGAAGTGCTTTCCATTCATTGAGGTTGATGTCATCGTCTGTATTTGCAACTAAGCTGTCCATAAAAGAAACAAACCCACTGTAAATTGGGGTAGTATAAAAATTCTCAAGCACCCCATCAACAAACACATCATTGACCGACTCTCCTGTTATTGGGTCAACTGCTAATTGCAACATATCGTTGTTAAACACTCCTATACTTAAAATACTTGCAGGCCATAAAGTGTGGCTGCCGGTCTTTAATACGCTACCTTTAAGGCCTGGCAAAAATACCACCGAAGAACAGCATTCAGACAAAGAGTCTGGCTCTGGGTCTTGCTGAGGTTGTGGAGAGGCGGACTCTGGAAATGGGTTTTCAGAAAGCCACGCGTTAAGGGTAGGAAGTATTGCGTTACTTGCTCCACCTTCGGCCCCGAGACCAATCGCATCACCCTGCCCTTCAGGATTAAGCCCACTATGGTATGGGCCACTCTCACTTCCCCACCAAATGTCTGAAAGAGTAAGATTGCCTGTACCGTCGCCTCCTTTAAAGGTTTTACTAGAAAGCACTTTGTATACGCCAAACTCTTCGTTGTTATGAAAACTGCTGTTCTCTACAGTAACGCTATTATTCTTCCCAATTGTAAGGGCGAGTCCCACGCCGGCACTATGCGACACTTCAATATGCTCAATGGTGTACTCTCTTCCCGGAGTGTGCGTATACCACTGAAAAAATATCTCTAATGCAGGATAGAAAGAACGAGCCAAATCAGTGCGCTCAATTCCACCCCCATACCGTACCGTTAGGTACTGTATTTCCATATTTTCATTCCACGCACCAGCACCAAAAGATACGTACCCCCAATCGCCGGGCGACGGTAACGTAGCACCTTCATCTTCGTTAGTGTCTCCTGCTACAGAATCATCGCGTAGTGACGTAAAGACCACAGGATCGTCTTCGGTACCAAATATAACGACGTCAACATCCGCGTGAACAGTAAGGCTCGCATCGGTTGAAAACTTTACGACAACGCCACGGTCAACAGTAAGCGACCCATACCTCCCAATATTTACATCGCCTTCAATAACATACGGACTATATTTTTTAGTCCAGATTATTTTTTCGTTTTGTGTTGGATACGTTTCCGGAGTAATGCGCGTATACGAGGTTTCAGAAACCGTAGGAGGCGGTGTTGTAATGGTAGGTGTTGTGTCTTCTGTTAACCACGTTTCAAAATCCCCCGCGCCAGAAAACACTGCCCCGACACCCAAAGGGTTTGTGGGGTGTCGGGGGCCACTCACATCACCCCACCAGTTATCTAGCGCACTAACCGTTAATAGCGAATCATTTATGACTGCGGCTCCTAACGGATCGTCTACTATAAACGCGCTTGTGGTTATAGACGCTTCTCCCTCTTTTACACGGAGAGCAGGAAAGCCATAGGCCCGAGAGTTAGATATCTGAACTGCGCTATCGTCACCCATTTGTAGTACTGCTCCCGCAGTATCAAAATCACTAAACTGTACGCGGTTAATCTGCGCCTCGCTGTCATCAACAAAAATAAGTGCATACGGGCTACAGTGCCCAAACGAACACTCGTACGGCTCTCCCCCGTACCGAACAACCGCGTTTTCCATACGCAAGGTGCTACCAGAGGAGAGTTTAATAAACCGCCTTACGTCACCAACCGCAGGAGCGCTTGCGTCACCGTCGTTGTTTGTGTCTCCCCCCACGGCGTCATCCTTAAACGAGGTCATCCAAACTGGATCTGCATCTGGCGCAGAAGACCCAATAACAAGCTCTGCTCCGTCGTGTATTAAAAACACTTCTTGAACGCTACTGGAAGCCGGTCCTTTAATAATTACTCCCGGGTCTATTGTAAGGGTTGTTGCACCCAAAAGAGACATATGTGGCACGTACGGTATTCCATCAAATGGAAGGCTTACTGCACCCGCGTCTTGTAAAAACAGCGAGATTTCTATATACCCATCTCCAGAGTTTCCCGCTTCATTTACAAAAGGCGTCTCAATAAACACGAGGGAGTCTTGAAATGTATTTCCTCCAAACGTAATTGAGGACGTGCCTGAAATATGAACACCCTGAAGGACATCAGTAAACGAAGAGCCTCTCAACACAACAGAGCCATCTTTAGCGCGCACACCCATACTGCCTCCACGTTCAAATGCGCTATCGGTTATCGTAGCAGTACCTGCTGTTTGAAAGAGCGCCCCTGTTTTCCCAAAGTCCGAGAATGTTACGCCGTTAATGCTTACGTCTCCGCCTTTATTGTGAATTACCGAATAGCGCTCGCAGTCACCGTGCGGACACACGCTCTCTGAACCACCGTAACGAAACGTTGCGTTGTTAATAACAACCGTACTGCCCACGTAGGCAACGATGCCGTACCAGTCTCCAACAGAAGGGCTCGTTGCGTCTCCATCTTCGTTAGTGTCTCCACTCACTTCATCGTCTTTGAGAGACGTAAAAATCACCGGGTCACCGGAAACATTGCCTACACTCAAGGTCGCTCCGGCACCAATGTGTAGCGCATTCTCTCCACTTAACTTTACCGTTACGCCAGGGTCAATGGTTACGGTAACCCCGGGCTCTATGTATACACCCTGAACGACAAACACCCCCTGCTCAAGGGTCCAATGCGCGTCTTCGTCAAGTGATCCCGACACTTCTGTAACCAAAAGAGGCTCTTCGTTACCTTCATCGCCTCCCGTAAAGGCAATGGTATGAGTGGCGCTTGTCTTTATTGCATCAGCGCTTGTCTCGTAGTGGTAAAACCGTACCGCGACGTTATATGTACCAGAGGCAACCGCGTTTTCGTCAGCGTCTTTTCCGTCCCACTCTCTTGCAATCGTTGTAGTGGTGGCGTTTGGGCTAAAATACTTTACTGCAGATGTTTGATTACATTCATCTACTGACGTAGGGCACAAAAAAAGTCTGGTTGCGTATACATCTTTTGAAAATGAAACATTGATGGCAACTGACTCTCCTTCTGAAAACTCAATACTTTGTTCAGTGCCATTAAATAAAAAAGTCGTTGTTACCTCTTCGGCATACACACCAGAAGGGATACAAGCTGTTATAAATGCAAAAAAGAGTGGCAGTATACGCCTCATACTCGTGTATCTACATACAACAACACTTGCAATGGATTATAAAAAGATTTTTTGTGTACTTGTGGATAACTTTTAAAACAAAAAATGCCGAGGGCTCACCCTCGGCATT
>PFBH01000010.1:0-3276 GCA_002773335.1 Candidatus Kaiserbacteria bacterium CG10_big_fil_rev_8_21_14_0_10_45_20
CTTGCCATTTTTTGCGGCTCCTCCCCAGACCCCTCCGCCGCGAAGCGGAAAACAGAAAGGAAAGGAAATTTTGGGGTGCGACGGCGCTATCAAATTCCCACTAAGACTTTGGTTTTGAAATTACTTTCGCTTGGGTCACGTACAAATAACCTAGTTTTCCATCACCTCTACCAATTCCAGATTTCTTATATCCACCGAAAGGGGTGTTGTCACCAAAGAATAGCTCACCGTTAATACTCACTTGCCCCGCCTCAAGCTGATGCGCAGCGCGCATAGCGCGAGAAAGGTCGCTGGAGTACACAAACGCGCTAAGTCCATACTCTGTGGCGTTAGCCATGCGGATTGCTTCTTCCTCCGTTTCAAATTTAACTACTGGCAAGACTGGACCAAAGACCTCTTCATTCATCACAGCCATGTCGTTTGTTACATCAGTCAAAATTGTGGGTTCGTAAAATGCACCATCCAATCCGTCCGGCCGCTTGCCACCACAAACAATTGTTGCACCTTTTGCCTTCGCATCCTCAACCTGCCTTTCAATCTGCACAAGTTGGCGTTCAGCAACAAGTGGCCCCATGGTAGTATTCGCGTCTATTGGGTCGCCTAACTTTTGGCTTTCAGAAATTGCTTTGAGTTTTGCTACTACCTCGTCAAATTTTGACGAGTGTACAAAAAGACGTTTGAGCGCCGAACAAACCTGTCCGCAGTTTCCGTTTCGTTCATTGAAAACCGACATACACGTATCTTCCAAATCAGCGTCTTCAAGCACAATGCCCGGAGACGAACCGCCCATTTCAAGTACAGCCGGAATAAATTTATCCGCAGCAAGTTTGTAGAGCATTTGCCCAACCTTTGTGCTTCCAGTGAAGAAAATAAGGTCAATGTTTTCTTCCATAAGCTGTTGCCCAACTTTTCCATCGCCGTAAATCATAGTAAAGACACCATCAGGAAATCCCGCTTCATTTGCTATATCGGCGAGTAGTTTTGATGTCAGTACGCATTCCTCAGAGTGTTTGAATACTACTGTATTACCTGCAATCAGTTGTGGGAGCGTAGCGAGCGCAAACTGGAATGATGGGAAATTCCAAGGTGCAACAGAACCAACGACGCCGTATGCTTCACGATGTACTGAAATATCGTATGTGTCGTATGAGTCTGTGACCACTGGAGCCAATGCATCAGGAGCAATCTGCAACTGATTTTCAAGCCAGCCGACAACACTTTCCACTTCGCCACGAGAACTTTCCAGTGGCTTACCCATTTCTTTTGTCTGCAACTCAGCAATTTCGTCTATTTTGGTTTTATAAATCTGGAGGAATTTTTCAAAATACGGTTTTCTGCCCTCAAAACCTAAATCTCGCCACGCAGGAAATGCCTTGCGTGCGTTCGATACTGCTTTTGAAACCTCGGCTTTGCCAGTCGTTTCGATGCGCCCGATTTCTTCATAATTTCGGGCTGGATTTGTAGAAAGAGTTTGTTCAGCCATACAAAGTCATTTTAACATTTTATAGTGCAATTAGCACGAATGCATCGTTTTTGATAAAATTCATTCTATGTCTGACTACAACTCAAAAGCAAAAGATATTTTGGCAAAAATTCAGTATGCAACTCTCGCAACCGTCACGCCAGACGGAAAGCCATGGAATAGTCCTGTCGCACACGAAATTGACGAGAACTACGTTATCTATTGGTTTTCCGACAAGGAAAACCAGCACTCAAAAAATGTTCGCGCAAACCCACATGTTTTCATAGTGATCTACGACTCAACCGCTCCAGAAGGAGAGGGCGAAGGGGTATACATTGAAGCAGACGTTGAGGAACTCAACGACGCTGCCGAAATAAACAAAATCAGAAACGCTAAGAAAGGCAAGGTGGTAGACGATGCGAATGAATTTTTAGGTGACGCTGTTCGCAGATGCTACAAAGCAACACCAAAGCGAATGTGGATGAATGATGCAGAAGAAAAAGATAGGAAATTCATTCGTGATTATCGCGTTGAACTAGACCTTTTGAAATAGATATGAAAAACGCTTTAATTATCCACGGCGCATACGGTAATCCAAACGAAAACTGGATTCCTTGGCTCAAAACTGAATTGGAAAAGATTGACTACGAAGTAGTCAATCCCACTTTTCCAACGCCCGAAAATCAAAACCTAGAAAGTTGGTTTGATGCAGTATCGCCATATTTAGAAAAACTGAATAGTGAATCGGTTTTGATTGGTCATAGTATTGGAGCAGTGTTTCTTTTGTCTGTTCTTGAAAAACTTAACGAACCAGTCAAAACGACTATTTTTGCTTCGGGGTTTTTAAATGATTTGGGAAACGATGACTTTGACAAAATAAATCGAAGCTTTTATGAGAAAGATTTTGACTGGCAAAAGATAAAACAAAATTCACAAAATGTTTTCGTTTTTCATGGCGACAACGATCCGTATGTTCCTTTGAGTGAATCGGAAAATCTAGCAAAGAATCTAGGAACAAACGTAAAGGTTATTGAGAATGGTGGACACCTAAATAAATCAGCTGGTTTTGATAAATTTTCCGAATTATTAGAAGTAATCATTTAACCTATGAGTAAGGACTACATAAAAGACATAGCACCTGACGACTACAAAAAGAGAGGCGTTTACACTCCAGCAAAGAAGATTGACATGGGTAACTTTTATCAAATCTATGTGTCTGGAGTACAAGCTCCAAAAGATGACAGCCACAAAGTCGTAACGGATGATATTGAGGAACAAACTAAATTAGTGTTTGAAGACATTAAAAAGATTCTTGAGCAAGCAGGAGCAACATTAGATGATGTTATCAAGGCGGTTATCTATATCACCGACATGAACGATTTTGACAAAATCTCTAAAATTCGAGGTGAGTATTTTAAGAACTCCATGCCAGTTAGTACACTCGTTGAAGTAAACGGTATGACGAGAGTCGGCGCTAAAATCGAAATTGAGGTTACTGCACTTGTTGGGAAATAGATTTTGCTTGCGCGAAGCGCAAACCACTTTGAATACCACGAACTCGAACGAAGCCACCAAGCGAACACAAAGCAAGCACCGAGCAGGCCACGCGAACGAATGTGAGCGGCCTATGCGAGGTGTTTGCGAAGTGCGAGCGGATACTAGCGTTACCACACACTCTCGCTACGCGAGCCTCGGCACGGCGCAAAGGACGGAGAAAGCGGAGGCGGGGCCGAGGCCACTCTCCAATGCGTACGCTTCGCGTCCGCATCACCACGCGCGCGGCGCGTGGCAGGTGTTCTGTTCAAAATAAGTTC
>PFBH01000010.1:3309-4425 GCA_002773335.1 Candidatus Kaiserbacteria bacterium CG10_big_fil_rev_8_21_14_0_10_45_20
AATTTTTCCGTCAGAAAAAATATCTGTGACCAAGTCCATCGCCCACAAAAAAATCAACTCTGTGACAGTTTCGTTTCAATGTCTTTTATTAAGTCCGGCAACCTGCCTTCGTAGCGTAAGTTGTTCTCGTCTGGGTGTTCCGGGTCTGTGTAATAGAGCGGATCAATATCAGGTGCTCCTGCGTCGCCCCCACCAACCATACGCACCCCTTCGCGTTTCATTATTCCGGCACGAACTAAGAGTGTTCTGCCGAGTAAATCCATAAGGCGTTCTTTGTATTCTTGATGTGTAGCTACTACCGGCGAATCGTCAATTGCAGTCTCTTCGCGAAGATGCGCCGTAACTTCATGACACAAAATTTCATGCGTTATTGCTTCAACTTCGGTTATTGGCTCGCCATTAGTAGGCGGTCGAAATTTAGGGAGCCTGAAAAATACTGGCCCGTCTTTTTCTAAGGAACCACCGCCCGTACCGTACGCAGTCGGCACAATGTGAAAATCTCCAGCGGGTTGGAATCCGTATATTTGCTCCATAATAGGGATCACTTTCTCTCGCATCGTGCTCCACGCTTCTTTAAATGTCTCTGCATACGATTCATAGTCGTTCTTGTTTGTATGAAATTCGTTTTGTATTGCCGCGCGGATTTCATCATCTGTTACTTCCATACTTTCGGGATTGATACTGGCTGGAAGTCTAATAACGCTGTCGTATCCTAATTCTTTGTACCGCTTCCACTTATTTAAATACCAGCGCACGCGCTTCGTTTCATAATCCACAATTTCCTCGGGGCTGGATGCTACTTCAATGTTCAAACTTGATTCTATTTGTTCGGGAAGTTTTTCAAATTTACGTGTAGGCTCTGTGCGGTCAGGTGCAAAAAATCGCGGTGGTTTACCTCTTCGCGGTTGCTCTTCTTCTGTATTTCCAAACGGGTTGGAAAATGGGTGTGAACTCCTAGCCATTTTTTTCAGTTTAACATTTTAAAAAACTCAGGAGGAATCGTCCCGCGAGTTGCGGACTTTTCGCTCAAGTGGTGACCGGAGGAATCGGTCACCACAAAGAAGTTTGCCTTTTTGTGGTCACTTGTCACTAAGAGAAAAATCGCAAAGCAGTTTG
>PFBH01000015.1:0-9108 GCA_002773335.1 Candidatus Kaiserbacteria bacterium CG10_big_fil_rev_8_21_14_0_10_45_20
TTCGATTCCCGACGCAAGCACAGTCGTGTGCTTGCTCCCGTCCTCACTCACACCTCTCAACGAGGTGTTCTTGAGGCCTGGGCGGGAATCGAACCCGCGCGTCGAGGTTTTGCAGACCCCTGTGTTACCACTTCACCACCAGGCCGGTATCTCAAAGAATACTACATCTACTCAGTGTCTCCAATTGCCGGATTAGGGTCAGCGAGAAACGTAACACGAGGAATTGCACGTAATTTTAACTTCTTTTTCATAAACTCTCTAAAGTCGTTTCTCTTTCTGCTTAAAAATTCTGTTGCAGCTTGCGTGTTCTCTTTAGGAAAGACGCTAATGTAGATTTCTGCATTTAAACCTCTATTATCCATAGAAACATTTGTAACCGTAATCAGTGAGGTACGGTTAGACTCTCTGTTTACAAACTCAGAGGCTGCTTGCTGAAGTACTTGAAGTGCGCGACCTTTCATTTATTTTGAATGGTTGTCGAAATTTCTATAATATCGCCAGCTGCAATATCAGACCGTGATTCAATTTGCGCTCCAAACTCTTGTTTTTCAGTACTGATACTATCGACGTCAGTCTTTTGTGACTGCATATTTATTATCTTTCCTTTTCCGATAGGGATGTCACGCCGAATAATAGACACCGTACTTCCTTTTTTAATTATTCCTTCTTCAAGGCGCCCCCCAACAACGTGCTTATTGCCGGCGTTTGAAAAGAACTTTAGTATTTTTGCGCGTCCGAGTATCTTTTCTTCAGGAATGCCTGGTGCCCTTGTCTCTACCTCTTTTGTAAGCCACTCAGTTAACTCGTAGATAATTTTTCGAGACTCAATGTGTACACCTTGCCTCTCGGCCAAGTCTTCTGCCGAGGCATCAGTGCCAACTCCAAATGCAAGGATAATCGCGTTATCAAAACTTGAGAGTGTCTTAACGTCATTCTCTGACACTGCACCAACGCTTTTGCTTACGATGGTAATGTCAGCGTTTTCTGCCGGTACTTTTTCCAACTCAAACTCGAGTGCCTCTATAGATCCCATAGTATCTGCCTTTAAGATAATCCTGATAGGTACTTTTTCTGAAGCCTCGTTGAGATTTTGCGGTACGTTTTCTGGACGCACACTCGCTTCTTTTGCGAGAGCCTCTGCTTCTTTTTTGGTAGCGACCGTAATAAGCTCTGCTCCAACTTCCGGTTCTTCTGAAAAACCTGACAAAAACGCCGGTTTACCACAAGAGAGCTCTTTTTCTCGCGTGCCGTCTGCAGAGACAATGGCGCGAAGTGGTGCCCACGCGGTTCCGGCGACTGCAAACGCCCCTGTTTTTAATGTTCCTTCGCGAACAATAACTGTCGCGGAAATACCAATTTTAGGGTCGCGAGCAGATTCAATAACCACTGCGCGAGCCGGCTTTAATGGGTCGCAAACTACCTCTTCAAGATCAGAGACGAGCACGAGCAGGTCTAACAGGTCTGGGATACCGTCACCGGTTTTTGATGATACTGCTGTCCATGGAACACTTCCACCAAGACCTTCAAGGTAAATACCTTCGGTTAGCACCGCCTCTTTTGCACGGTCCAGGTTCGCAGATTCTTTATCTATTTTGGTAAACGCAACGACACAGGGGATACCGGCATCCTGAATGGCACTCCACGCTTCTTTTGTTTGCGGTTTAACGCCATCGTCAGCGGCAACAACAAGAATGGCGATATCGGCAGAAGAGGCTCCTCGTCTGCGCATTTTTTGAAACGCTTCGTGGCCGGGAGTGTCAATAAAGGTGAGGTCTCTCTCGGCACCCTCTTTTGTAGTATGAGAAATTTCGTACGCCGAAATACGTTGCGTAATGCCACCCGTTTCTTTTTCAGCAACACGAGATTTACGGATGTAGTCTAAGAGAGAGGTCTTGCCATGATCAATATGACCCACGACGGCAATGACTGGTTGGGAGTATGTTGGAGTTTTGTCTGTCATAGACATCAGAAAAACACGGATTTCCAACAAGAGCAAGGCTTATAAATGAGGCGAGTTACGAAGAGAGCTCTTTCTTTGCTTTTGCTATTACCTTCTCTTCTTCTTCAGAAAGCTCTCGTTCTGAAGAAAATGAGTGCACTTCTTTGCTGTATACCCGTACACCATCACGTGCGTGAATGCCCGAAATAACGACACCGTCGCCATTTTCGTTTAAAAATGCACTCGCAAAACTTTGTTGCCCGCTCGCGTTTTGAAATGGGTCAAAGCGCTCTGTCGATATGTTTTGTACACTCCGTGCTAAGCGATATTCAATGTCTTTTATGGTTCGAGAGTTTTCCATAGCGTACGTTTCAAGTGCGCTCGTTCTTTTCTGAAGCCCCTGAATCGTTCCTTCAAGTGAGCGTCCGTTTGTGCCAGCGGTGAGTTTGGTAATTCTTTGCGAGAGTACGAGTATTGCTAGAAACATACCGACCAAGAGCACTATCACAATAGACACCACTATGTCGTTTTTAATTATCTCGATAAGTGTGTTTGCGTAGGCGGTAACTGTATTCATAGATGTTGAAAGTATAACGCATATTTTTTGATGCGAGCTAATGTACAATATGGGTATGTTGTTTAAAAAGAGGCGGGTCTATATGGATTTTGCGTCTGCGACGCCACTTGACCCAAGTGTAAAGAGTGCGTACGTACACGCGCTGTCGGTATACGGTAACCCTTCGTCTGTGCACCAAGAGGGGAGGGACGCGAAGCATATACTTGAAGAGTCGCGACGTCGTATTGCGCGCACCCTTTCCGTCAGGCCAGAGACACTTACGTTTACCGGATCCGGAACAGAAGGAAATAACCTCGCAATAAAGGGACTCGTTCTTTCTCTGCACGAAAGGGGGATGGCCTTTTCTGATATGCATATTATTTTTTCTGGCTTTGAGCACTCTTCTGTACTGGGTCCGGCTGAGTGGCTAAAGAGAGAGGGAGTTGCCGTATCGTTTGTACCTCCGTCTCCAGACGGACTGGTTCAGACAGACGATGTGCGAGCGGTGGTACGCCCAGAGACCGTGCTAGTTTCAGTATGTGCGGTGCAAGGAGAAATAGGAACGATACAGCCCCTCCGAGACATTCGTACAGCTTTAGAGGTCGTACGTACAAAACGAGATCAAAAAGCGTACCAGTATGCTCCAGAGGCACACTTTCCTGCTTTACATACCGACGCGAGCCAAGGGACCCTCTTTTTAGATATGTCTCCTGAGAGACTTGGCGTTGATATGGCAACGTACGATGCGCAAAAAATTATGGGACCAAAGGGAGTCGGCGTTTTGTACAAGCATTCAAGCGTTTCTCTTGCTCCGATTATTCATGGTGGTAAACAAGAAAGGGGGATACGGGCAGGCACAGAAAACGTTCCTGCTATTGTTGCGATGGCACGCGCATTTGAGTGCGCCCACAGAGGTAGAGAGAAGCGCACGCGCACAGTTACCAACCTGCAAGGATACTTTATTTCTCGGATACAGAAAGAGATTCCGGAGAGCAAGGTTACCGGCTCTCTTAAAAAAAGAATTGCCAACAATGTGCATGTTTCGTTTCCAAATGTAGATGCAGACTACCTTACCGTTTTGCTTGATAAAGAAGGTGTTGCGGTCTCTCCACGTTCAGCCTGTATAGCATCAGGAGAATTATCAACACTGGCATCTGCGTTAGAGCTCGGCGATGTCTACGAGCGGGGTACACTCAGATTTTCACTCTCTCCGCATACCAGCAAAGGTGATATAGAGCACGTGATACGAGCATTGAAAAAAGTGAAAACTCTAGCAACTATCAACAAAAAATAGTATAATCAGCACGATATGGATATTGAACAGTTAAGCAAATCACAAATCGTTCTCCTCGTACTGTTGGTCTCGTTTGTTACCTCTATTGCAACGGGTATTGTTACCGTGTCTCTTTTGGCTCAGGCACCTCCGGCTATAACTCAGACGGTTAATCGTGTTGTTGAGAGGACCATTGAAACTGTGGTGCCGAGTGATAGTCAGCAGGCAGCGTCAGTTATAACTACCGAGACAACCGTTATCGTCAAAGAAGACGAATTGATTACCGAGTCTATTCAAAAATCCTTTGAAAAAATAGGGCGGATTCGCAGTGGTACCGCAACATCTTCTCCGATTGTTGGTATGGGGGTCCTTATATCAAACGGACAGGTTATTACCGATTTATCAATAGCTGATAAAGAAGAGCATCTCATCTCTTTTTCTGGCGGTGACTTTTTGTACACGGTTTCTGCTGAACACAAAACAATAGGCGTTGCTGTACTGACCCCTGTAGATGAACGGCCTTCAGTGAGCGGTTTTCGTGTTGGCGACAGTAACTCTCTAAAATTAGGACAGACACAAATTGCACTATTTGGTTTGAATAATAATAAAGTCAGCATTAACTCGTACTCGGCACAATCAGTATTAACTGAGGTTGAAGTTGGAGAAAAGAAGGTTTCTGTTCGCCTCCTTGATACAACCCCTGAAGCGGCATTTACCCCCGGAGCTCCACTCATTACTATCTTTGGCGACTTGGTCGGCATATCAACATCGGTCTCTCGAACAGAAGGAAACAAAAGTTCGTTTGTTTCGTACAGCGACATCGCCTCTATTGTCTCTCCACGCCCACAATCATCAACGGCAACAACAACACCAGCTAACTAATCTCTCGCTTTGAGAGAGCCCTTAATTTTTGCACTGGTTTTGATATACTGTAAAACATATGCCTCCATTCAATAATTTCACTACAAAAGCAAAAGAAGCAGTACGAAGAGCTCACGAGCTTGCTATTGAGCGTGGTCAAAATCAAGTAAGTCCGCTTCATATGCTCGCAGCGCTCGTTTTACAAGACGAGACGATGGTTACTTCGATTTTGGAGCGACTTGAGGTTGACACTATACTCCTCACCGACTCTCTCATAGAGCTTTTAGAGACACCTCCAATAGGCTCTACCATTTCGCCTAGTTATCAACTGTACCTAACGCCTGACTTGGCGCAAACACTTGAGGCATCAGTTAAAATTGCGAGCTCGTTTGGCGAGTCATTCGTATCTGTAGAACACCTTTTTATTGGTGTGTTGCAACACCCCGGTCCGGTTGCCGAGGTTCTTAACCGTTTCCGTATTGATCAAAATGCCGTTATGTCGGTGATGAAAGAGTTTCGTGATGGAAGAAGCACAGAAGTTGAATCACCAAAAAAGTTTCGGGCGTTGAACAAATATACGCGCAACCTCACCAAGCTCGCGACTGAAAATAAACTTGATCCGGTTATTGGTCGCGATAGCGAGATTAGTAGGGTTATCCAAATTCTTTCACGGCGGACAAAAAACAACCCGATTTTAATTGGTGAAGCAGGTGTAGGAAAGACCGCTATTGCAGAGGGGTTGGCGCAACGAATGGCGGTGAACGACGTTCCTGAATCTTTGAAGGGCAAAGAGTTACTGACACTCGACCTCGGGCTTTTGATTGCAGGGTCTAAGTATCGGGGTGAATTTGAAGAGCGTTTGAAAAATATAATGAAAGAGGTTGAGCGTGCTGACGGCAAGGTGATTTTATTTATTGACGAGATACACACACTTGTGGGCGCCGGAGCGGCAGAAGGCGCGATGGATGCTTCAAATATGTTAAAGCCCGCGCTCTCGCGAGGAGACTTGCGAGTTATTGGCGCTACAACCCTCAAAGAGTACCAGCAACACATTGAACGTGATCCTGCTCTTACGAGACGCTTTCAACCGGTACACGTTAACGAGCCGTCTCTTGAAGACGCTATTGCCATATTGAGAGGACTGCGTGATAAGTACGAGCTGTATCATGGTGTGCGAATTACCGACGATGCCATCGTTGCCGCAGTAGAGCTCTCTGCACGGTACATTTCTGATAGATTTTTGCCTGACAAATCGGTTGACTTGATTGACGAGGCGGGCTCTGCGCTTCGTATTGCTCTTGAAAATAAACCACCGGCTCTTGAAGAAACCGACAGAAAGATTCGTCGTCTTGAGATTGAACTTTCAGCACTGAAGAAAGACGATGAAAATGATGGAGGAAAAAGCAAAAATATCACCAACCGTATAAAAGGCGTTGAAAAAGAAATCGCTGAACTTCGAGAAAAGACAGCAGATATTGAAGTGAAGTGGAAGAATGAAAAAGAGGTTCTCACGGCAATCAGCTCTCTAAAGAAAGAGATAGATCAGTTAAGAGCAGAAGCAGACTCTGCCGAGGCACGCGCGGACTTGGATCGTGCGGCAGAAATTCGTTTTGGCACGCTACCTGAATTAGAAAAAAATCTTGAAAAAGAGCAAGGTCGTTTGAAGCGATTCCAACGTTCACGACGTGTCTTGAAAGAAGAGGTTACCGAAGTTGATATCGCAGAGGTAGTTTCGCGCTGGACGGGAGTGCCTGTCTCAAGGATGTTGGAAGAAGAGGCAAAGAAGCTTGCTCGTATGGAAGAAGAGCTGAAAGATCAGGTTGTCGGTCAAGACGAGGCGGTGCGACTTGTATCAGACGCGGTGAAGCGTTCTCGTGTTGGTATTGCCGATCCAAATCGACCAATTGGCTCGTTCTTATTCTTGGGGCCTACCGGAGTAGGAAAGACAGAGCTTTCTAAATCTTTGGCAAAGTTTATGTTTGACGATGAGGGCGCAATTATCCGTGTCGATATGTCAGAGTTTATGGAGCGCCACTCGGTGTCAAAAATGATTGGCTCTCCTCCGGGATACGTTGGGCACGACGAAGGAGGCTCGCTTACTGAAAAGGTGCGTCATCGACCGTACTCTGTCATTCTCTTTGACGAGATTGAAAAAGCGCACCCTGAAATATTTAATATCTTGCTTCAGGTACTTGATAATGGTCAGCTCACTGACGCAAAAGGAAGGAAAGTGAACTTTAAAAACACCATTATTATCCTTACGTCAAACATTGGGGCAGAGTTTATAGACAAGATGAGCACGTTTGGTTTTTCGAGTGTTGAAGGTGATGACTCGAGTCAGTATGAGATTGTAAAAGGAAAGGTGACTGAGCGTTTGAAAGACTTCTTCAGGCCGGAGTTCTTGAACCGTCTTGACGAAATTATTCTCTTTAACATTCTGTCTCCTGACGCAATTAAAGAGATTGTGAAGATGCAAGTTGAGATTGTTATGGAGCGCTTGAAGAATAAAGACATTACGCTTGAAATTAAACCGGAGGTGTACGAGTACCTTGCCAAAGAGGGGTACAATCCTCAGTATGGAGCGCGTCCACTGAAGCGCCTCATTCAATCAAAAATCCTCACGCCGGTGGCAACCTTTATGGTTTCGCGCGGTGTGATGGAAGGTGGCGCGGTATCGGTAGGACTCGCAAATGGTGAGTTTACATTTGACGTGGTAAAGAGCGCGCGCGCATCAAAGTCTCGTAGACAGAAAGTTGAGGCAGTAGGTTCCAAAACTGCGTAAAAACTGATACAGTAGGCGAGTCCTTTTAGGAATTATGCGCGTCGGTGGCAGAGTGGTCAAATGCATTGGACTGTAAATCCAACGACTTTATGTCTACGCAGGTTCGAATCCTGCCCGGCGCACACTCTTTACTTCTCACACCTCATTGTGTATAGTACTTCCTATGTCACAAGATAACCTTGTAAAACTCAAATCAACCGCAACGGGGCGGATTATTTGGACACACAAAAACAAGAAAAAGCTTTCCAATCACAAATTGGAGCTTAAAAAATACGACCCGGTAGTTAGAAAGCGTGTTATTCACAAAGAAATAAAGAAATAAACAAAAGCCCCTCAGAAGGGGCTTTTTTAGTTTATAATGTGCGTATGCGCTTTATTATATTCTCGTTTGTAGCTTTGGTTTTTATTGCGACCCCTTTTATTGCATCAGCAGATGTTTTTACGGGATCTCTCGTTCCTGAGTGTGATGGTGGGGGATTTGGTCCATATTGTCAGGCGTGCGATTTAATGGTTTTGGTTCAAAATATTATTAACTTTGCGGTGTACGCGGCAATTGTTGTTGCTACATTGATGTTTGTATACGCAGGCTTTTTAAACGTTACCGCGGTTGCGGGTGGTGCAGAGCAGTTAAAAAAAGCTCGAGGGATATTTATCAAGGTGTTTATAGGATTGGTTATTATTCTTGCCTCTTGGTTGATTGTTGATTTGATAATGAAGACCTTTATTGGCAGTAACTTTAACCGAGACTTTGGTCCATGGAATGAAATACAATGTACCGGATTTGATGTCGTCGAATCTCGAGGAATTACTGGTGGTGGTGACGGAATAGTCACTGTTGATGAGTTACCGCGAGGCACTGACAATAATGAGGCCTTTGCACGTAACGTATTGAGTCACAATGGTGTGCGTGTTAACAAACTTCCCTGCAGTGGGTCCACAAGTAACTGTACTGATGTTGGAGGCCTTAAACCAGAGACACTCCAGTTTGCCACATATCTCGGAAGTGAGGTTAACTGTGCAAGTACCACACATTGTTTGGTTATTACTGGAGGGTCAGAAAATCACTCCCATAGTTGTTGCCTCCATAGGGATGGACATAAAATAGACCTCCGACTCAATAACGATATTAATAGTTTTTTCACCAATAACTTTAGACGTGACGGGTCTCGGGGTGGGGATCCACTGTATCGAGGCACCTTTCGCCTTGGAAACTCAAATGTTCCTGTTATTGCCGTTAGAGAGAATGACCATTGGGATGTATGTGTAAATCCGCCAAGCGGAGATACTGATTGCTAATTAAGTTGTTTCATTAACTTGCGACAAGGCGAGAAAACACGTAATCTTGTCTAGTTGGGCTTATAGTTCAATGGTAGAACGCTGGTCTCCAAAACCAGTAATCCAGGTTCGAGTCCTGGTGGGCCCGCCCGACATAAAACAGTGCCTGCGCACTGTTTTTTCGTACGGGCGGGAGGCGGAGGCATATTTCTCTTTCGTTGTAGTTTCCCACGAAAGAGAAAAGCCGAGCCGGGGTCGAGAGTGCTTAGTACATTATGAGCGAAGCGAAATAATGTACTTAGCAACTCGTGACCGCCGACCTTCAGTGCCTGTACCACACGGGCACTTCTTGTTTTCTAACTCCTTTCAGTCGTAACAAAACAAAGTCGCACCACACGGGCACTTCTTGTTTTCTAACTCCT
>PFBH01000015.1:9145-9455 GCA_002773335.1 Candidatus Kaiserbacteria bacterium CG10_big_fil_rev_8_21_14_0_10_45_20
CGGGAGTCGTCTACTCATTCACCCTTTCCTCGATATACTCAATCATTTTCTCTGTTTCTTCTGGTCTGAACCACAAGATTTCCTTATTTCTTTTAAACCATGTCATTTGCCTGCGTGCGTAGCGCACACTCTCTCGCTCTATCGCCTGGCACATTTCGTCGTATGATATATCGCCCTTGAGGTGTCGGGCCATATAACGATACTCAAGACCAAGATCATCCATACGTTCAAATGTAAGCCCTTCTCTATTAAGTTTTTTTGCTTCCTCTAGCATTCCCTGTTCAAGACGAGAGGTAATTCGGGTACGTAT
>PFBH01000015.1:9508-24587 GCA_002773335.1 Candidatus Kaiserbacteria bacterium CG10_big_fil_rev_8_21_14_0_10_45_20
CTATTGCGCGAATAAGCCTGCGGGAGTTCTGCGCGTCTATAGAAGATGCGCGTTGTGGGTCAAGAGATGTTAGTTGAGCATTTAGTTCTTCTACAGAGAGCGTTTCAAGTTTTGCACGGAGCGCTTCGTTTGGGGCTACTTCAGTTAACGCGACAGTGCCTAAAAGAGCGTCAATATAAAAACCGGTTCCGCCTACAATGATAGGGATACGACCATTATTCAATATGTGCTGTATTGCCTCTGTTCCATTACGCACAAAGTCGGAAGCTGTGTATGTTTTTTGAGGATCCGCAACATCTAAAAGGTGGTGGGGAACACCCCCCATTTCACTTTGTGTAACCTTTCCCGAGCCGATATCAAGTCCTTTGTACACCTGCCGTGAGTCGGCCGACACAATTTCACCCCCAAAAGTCTGTGCAAGTTTTACTGAAAGAGCCGTCTTTCCCACGGCTGTTGGACCCAGAATTACAATAACTTTTGGTTTGTCTTTCGCTGTCATAGCTATGCTACACTAACATTACAGTAATTAAAGTACACATTATGGCTAAAGAACACAACACACAAAATGATGCTCATTATGAGGGTTTTATGAGTATGGTAAAGGTTGGACACCCTGTTCCTGACTTTGAGTTTGAAGTATTTCATAAAGATGCAATCGATAAGGTGCGTCTCTCTGATTATAAGAATAAGTGGCTCATTCTTTTCTTTTATCCGGCCGATTTTACCTTTGTATGCCCAACAGAACTTGAAGAGCTGGCAGATTGCTACGAAGAGTGCACTGGACTTGACACGGAAATTATCAGCGTTTCTTCTGATACTGTTTTTACACACAAGGCGTGGCACGATGCATCTCCTTCAATCGGCAAAATAAAGTTTCCTATGGCAGGTGATCCAGCCGGAAGACTCTCTGTGGCGTTTGGTACCTACGTTGACGGCGGCGACCTTGATCACACTGAAGATGAAGGTCTTTCACTTCGGGGAACATTTATCATTGACCCTGACGGTATTTTAAGAACAGCAGAGGTGCACGACAATTCTATTGGGCGCTCTGCGCAAGAGTTGATTCGTAAACTTAAAGCTGCGCAATTTGTTCGTACGCACGGAGGGCAAGTGTGTCCGGCAAACTGGAATCCTGGAGACGATACCTTAAAAGGAGGAGATCTTGATTTGGTAGGGAAGATTTAGTTAAAAAAGTTTCCTTGTGGCGCATCTTTTGGTTCTCGTATAGTTGCTACGTATGAAAGACACCGAACACGAGAGTGTTCGGTGTCTTTGTGACCATCCATCACTAAGTCTGCTCACATTGCCTTGCAATATTGCGCGGACAAGTGTGCTTGGTCTAGGCTCGGCTTTTCATTTCTGCCGTGGACGACAGCAAAAATGAAATATGCCTCCGCCAGGCACAAAGACAAAAATCGCCCCACACTATACGTGTGAGACTCATTTATTTTGTGCCCAGAGTGGGAGTCGAACCCACATCCCCGAAGAGACACGATTTTGAGTCGTGCGCGTATACCAATTCCGCCATCTGGGCATGAAAAACGTGGATACCAATAACATATTGGCTCCACACTAGGAATCCTAACGCTTTAGTGCAAATATGTCTATGTTACAATTCTTCGTATGTCACAGTTTCAGAATGATGCGATTTTTTGGGTTGACGTTGGCAAGGTTAGGCCAAACCCGTTTCAACCCCGTACCGAGTTTGACGAGTCTAAATTAAAAGACCTTTCTGACTCAATCCGCCAATATGGTGTACTGCAACCGCTTGTAGTTACACGACACGAAGAAGAAAAGGAAGACGGAGGTATCTCAACTTTCTATGAATTGATTGCCGGAGAGAGGCGATTGCGCGCGTCAAAGCTTGCAGGGATCTCGCAGATTCCTGTGTTAATACGTTCTGCAGAAGAGCAAGACAGAGTAAAGTTAGAACTTGCCATTATTGAAAACCTGCAACGAGAAGACCTCAACGCCATTGATCGCGCGCGTGCGTTTGAGAGATTGGCGAAAGAATTTAAATTAAATAACGTTGAAATAGGTAAAAAAGTAGGAAAGAGTCGAGAGTACGTTTCAAACTCAATTCGTTTACTTACACTTCCAGAAGATATTCAGCAGGCGGTGATTGGCGGATCAATTTACGAAGGACACGCTCGGGCACTCTTAATGTTGGACAGTAGACCTGAAGAACAGAAAACCGTGTTTAAAGATATTTTAGTTCGTCGGCTCTCTGTGCGTGATGTTGAAAAAATTACACGCTCTATTGCGACAGAGCGTGCGCGAAAGCGAGATATCCGCCCCGAGATAGTAGCGCTTGAGAGCGCATTTGCAGAGTCTCTTGGTACTCGTGTTGAAATAAAAGAAGAAGAGAAAGGAGGAAAGCTAATCATCAACTTTTTCTCAACCGAAGACCTTGAAGGAATGCTTTCGCATATGTCTCGAAAAAACGCACCACAAGAAACACCACCCAACCCAACACCAGATGGAGAGGTAAGTGAAGAGTTGCTTGATGACGGACTTGGTACAAACGACAATCCTATACCAGACGACGAAGACGATTTTTCAGTAGAAAAATTCTCTATTTAGATTTTTTAGTTTCTCGGTGCGCGTTACGTATATGACGCTTTGCGTTCGCTGTCTTTGCGTGTTGGATCCACTTTTTGTTCGGGGTCCCTTGTTTTTTAGTGAGTATTTCAACAAAGTTACCGTTTTCAAGTGGAGTTTCAAATGACGCCATTCTTCCATTTATTTTTACGCCTGACATTTTGTGCCCGATTGACGAGTGAATCGCGTACGCAAAGTCTACCGCCGTTGCACCAACAGGGAGGTCAATCACATCTCCTTTAGGAGTAAAGACAAACATTCGTTTTGCAAAAAAATCTTCTTTAAACGCTTGGTCTAGTGTCTTGAATCCCGGAAGGTCACGCTGAGCTTCAGTGAGATCTTTCATCCAACGAGGAGCTTCTCCGGTTTTCGTAACCCCTGTTTTTATAAGGTTTGGAAAAAATCGACGAACCCACTCAATAGGCACAACCGCACTCGTACTGTTTGCTGTTTTATATCCAAAGTGAGACGCAATACCGTACTGACTTTCTTGGTGCATTTCTTCGGTGCGAATTTGTGCTTCAACCGTAATTCCGTGACGTGTTAATACTGACGTATGAAGGGAGCGGTAACCGTTTGGTTTTGGAAATGCAATGTAGTCTTTAATCCTTCCCGGAATAGGGCGCCATACAGAGTGAATAACTCCCAAAATTCTATAACAATCTTCTATATTCTTTACAATGATACGAAGCGCAAAAAGGTCGTACACGAGCGCAATTTCTCCGTTCTTTCTCTCTAACTTTTTTGCAAAACTGTATACGCCCTTTACTCTGGTTTCGGTACGGAAAGCGCGAATGCCGTTTTCTCCGAGCCCCTTTTTTAAATCTTTCACCTCTTCTTCTAACCTGTCTTCCAGTTCGCTCCTTTTTTGGATAAGGATTTTTTCTGTTTCTTTGTACGTCTCTGGTTCAAGTGTTTTAAAACACAAATCTTCAAGGTCAGATTTTATCTTTCCCATACCAAGTCTCTCGGCAATAGGAACGTAGACCTCCATTGTTTCAAGTGCCTTTCTTTGTTGCCGTTCTGGCTCATGAAAGTTGTTTGTCTCCATATTGTGAAGACGGTCATACATTTTAACGATGATCACCCTAATGTCTTCAGCGGTTGCGACAAGCAACTTACGCATACTTTCAACGTGTCTCTCGAGTCCTCTGTATTTTAATTTTCCAAGCTTCGTTACTCCCTCTACAATAAAACGGACTTCTGCGTTTAATTCTTTCTCTAGCTCTTCGGGTGTTGTCTGAGTGTCTTCAAGTGTGTCATGCAATAGTCCCGCTGCGATTGACGCGGCATCCATACCAATGTCGGCAAGATAGTATGCTGTTGTTGCAAGATGAGATTCAAAATACGGCTCTCCTGAAAGTCGTGTTTGCCCCGCGTGGACCTTTTGCCCAAACTCCCACGCGCGCTCAATCAGTGCCCGAGACTCAGCGTCTTGTTCGCGCATCTTTCTGAGAATATCTTTCAGTGTAAAATACTCCTGCTTCATTATTTCTCCATCATACCTCTTTTGCGTATTCTTTACGATGGCGATCTGAAAGGGTATTAACTGTTTTTGAGTATCTCTGCAGCTGTTTCAGGAGTGAGCTTTTTTGCCTCCTCTTCTGGAAGAAGGATGTGACGGAAGCCCTTTTTAAGAAAGAGTCCACGTTTTGATTTATACAGAGTAATAGGCTTCTTTGTTCGTGGATGTGGGCCGATAACTCGCACAGCCTCAATTCCGGCGCGCCCCTTTTTTGGCTCTTTTAAGATTTCTAAAGCCCTCTCTAAAGTAATGGTGTATGGATCATCTGCGGGTGTGTCCGCACCTTCTGTTTTTTCTGAAGATTTAAGAGAACGAAAATCTCCAGCGTGAACAATATATGGACCAAATTTACCAATGTTGGCACTGATCATCTCGTTTGTTTCGGGATGTACGCCAAGTTCGCGAGGCAGTATCAGTAATTTTACTGCTTGCTCTAATGTAATCTCTTCTGGGTTTATATCTTCAGGAATACTCGCACGTCTTGCGTTTGGCTTTTTCTTACGAGCAGGTTTCTTCTTTTTGGTTTTTGCTTCTTTTTCTTTTACTTCTTCTTTTTTCTCTTTTTCTTTTTCAATTTTTTCTTCCACCATTTCAACGTATGGTCCAAATCGTCCTGTTTTTACATAAATAGGAAAACCTTTTTCGGGATGCATGCCAATAGGCTCACTCTCTTTTATTGCTTCTCCTTTTTCGGTTCGTGCTCCAACACAGTCCGGGAACCGTGAACAACTCATAAAGACACCGTTACGAGAAAGCTTCATATCCATTTTTGCACCGCACTCAGGGCAGGGAAATTCTTTTGGAGCGTCACCGAGAGTAGTCAGTTTTGGAATATCTTCTTTTGATGCAACATCTTTTAAGAATGGGGTGTAAAAATCGCGAAGCGTTTTTTTGTACTCGCGCTCTCCAGAAGCTATTTGGTCAAGCTTATCTTCCATCTCGGCGGTAAACGAGTCGCTAATGTAATCGGTAAAGTTGTCTTCCAAGAAGGTTGAGACAACCTCTCCGGTTGCGGTTGGCATAAGCGAACGGCCTTCTTTAAGGACATACCCTCTATCAACAATTGTCTTCATAATAGACGCGTATGTTGAAGGCCTTCCAATACCCCTCTTTTCAAGCTCTTTAATTAAGCCTGCTTCAGTGTAGCGTTTTGGTGGTTGGGTAAACTTTTGTTCGCTTTCCAGAGATTGCAAATTAAGCGGGTCGCCAACGGACACTTTAGGAAGAATGGTGTCTTCTCCTTTTGCGCGCGGATCTGCTTTCAGCCATCCGTCAAAAACAACAATAGAACCGTTCACAGAGAAATCAGGAAATGTTCCATCTGACTCTTTGATATTTAACGTGACCTTTGTTCGAAGGAGTCCTGCGTCAGTCATTTGTGAGGCGATTGTTCGTGCGTAAATTAGTTCGTACAATTTTTCTTCGTCAGCAGTTGCTCCGGCGTTTGTGTTGTGCGCGTCTGTAGGACGTATTGCTTCGTGAGCTTCCTGAGCGTTTTTTGATTTTGTTTTGTACTCTCTTACTTCAAGGTACTCTTTGCCATACTGCTTTTCTATTACCTGCGCAAATTGAGTCACAGCACTTTTGGCGAGCGTCATACTATCCGTTCGCATATATGTTATGTGACCGGCCTCGTAGAGTTTTTGCGCGGCACGCATCGTTCGCGAAGGAGAAAAACCAAGGCGAGAGCTCGCCGTTTGTTGTAGTGTTGATGTAGTAAACGGAGAACGCGGAGCACGTTTTATTGGAGTTTCAGAAACATCGGTAATGCTCCATGTACCGCTCTTTCCACGAGTCACAATCTCTTCTGCTTCTTGTGCTGTTTTGGGTTCAATAGATGCAGACGCAACAAAACGCTCTTTTGTTTTTGTATCAAACGTGCCCTCAATAACATAGAACTCTTCGGGTATAAATGCTTTTATTTCTCTCTCTCGCTCAACAACAATACGAAGAGCGGGTGATTGTACGCGCCCCGCAGACAATCCGTAGCGCACTTTTTTCCAGATGAGTCCTGAAAGATCGTACCCGACGAGCCGATCAAGGACTCGTCGCGCCTCTTGCGCTTGGCGTAAATGCTGGTCTATGGTTCGGGGGTGCGCAACCGCTTCTTGTACCGCTTCTTTTGTAATCTCGTGAAATACAACCCGCTTTGGCTTTTTGATGTTGGTGGCTTCGGCGACGTGCCACGCAATTGCTTCACCTTCTCGGTCGGGGTCAGTTGCCAAAAGTACTTCTGTAGCATTTTCTGCAGCTTTTTTAATGTCATTTATAACCACACTCTTACCAGGAGAGATAACGTAGTTAGGGATAAATCCTCCCTCAATATCAATAGCGTCCTTGCTGGATTTAGGAAGGTCGCGAACGTGTCCCACAGAGGCAAGGACCTTGTACTCTTTTCCAAGGTATTTTTCAATTGTCTTTGCTTTCGCCGGAGACTCTACAATAACTAACGTGTGTGCCATAAAACATACTACTACGTTAGTTCTTTGTTTGTGTCAAATTTTTTTCTTGTAAAAAAGGTTTTTATGTATTATCTCGTCTTTCGTATTTCACCCATCACTTCTTTAATCAGTCCATTTATTTCCATACGCAAAAGTAGGGCATTTGCCTCTGATGTTGGCATATCTAACTCACGAATAAGTTCGTCGCGGGGCAGTGGAGAAGAAAGTTTTTCGTACACGAACGCTTCAATATCAGACATTTCAGGAGGTGCGATGGTTTCTTCAGTAAGCTGTAGTGCGTCTAAGATATCGCCTGATGTCCGCACGGGACTTGCTCCAAGCTTCATAAACAGGTGCCCTCCTTCACCACCTTCTGCAAATATAGAGTGGGGGACGACCAATAGGTCTCTATTATAGTCAACGGTTAGCTTAGCGGTTATAAGAGTCCCTGATTTTTGCGTCGCCTCTATAATAAGTACTGCGTGACTCATTCCGGCCATAATTCTATTTCGCTTTCCAAATTTATACTGCGCGGGAGGCTCTTCGGGCTCAAACTCTGAAAGCAATGCCCCTCCTCCTGCGACGATTTCTCGGGCAAGGTGTATGTGGGTGCGAGGGTACAGCACCTTTTCTGATAGTCCCGATCCGGGAACGGCAACGGTATGAAGCCCCGCCTTCAATGCGCTTTTGTGGGCAATGCCATCAACGCCAAGGGCCAACCCAGAGACAATAGAAATGGGGTAGCCGGCAAGTCCCTGAACGAGATGTTCGCAGGCGTCTTTTCCATACCGACTGACTCGACGAGAGCCCACGACCGTGAGAAATTTATAGTGAGGAGGTGGAAGAGACCCCTGTACCCATAAAGATTGCGGAGGGTCAGAGATTTCACCCAAAAGCACAGGAAATTCGTCTTCCGAAAGACGCATTAATTCCGACATGGTACTATAAATCTTATCACTGAAATATATGCTCGATATAAAATTTATACGCGAAAACGTTGATTTAATAAAAGCAGGCGCAAAGAAAAAACACATTGAGGTTGATATTGACCGTCTAATTGAAGTAGACGATACCAGGCGGTCGCTCCTTTCAGATATTGAGACAATGCGCGCTCGTCAGAATGAAGTCTCTAAAATTATCGTCAGCACCCAAGACGATCAACAAAAAAACACGCTCTTAGGTGAAATGAAAACTTTGAAGGAGAATCTTCAAGGTAAAGAAAAAGAGCTTGAAAGCGTTAACCATGAATGGCAGTTACTGATGGTGCAGGTGCCAAATATTCCTGACGTCTCTGTTCCTGAAGGAGAGAGTGATGCTGATAATCAAGAAATAAAAACATGGGGCGAGCAAAAACAGTTTTCGTTTGAAGCAAAAAGCCACATCGACATTATGCAAACGTTAGGAATGGTTGATTTTGAACGAGGTACAAAGGTTGCTGGTTTTCGTGGGTATTTCTTAAAGAATGATGGAGCACTGCTCTCGTTTGCTATTTGGAGGTACGCGCAAGACTTTTTTGTTAAAAAGGGAATGTCTCCGATGGTTGTCCCTTCTTTGGTTCGACGGGTTAACTTTTTAGGTACGGGGTACATACCGCAAGGAGAGGAAGATTTATACCAGACGCAAGACGGAGACTTTTTGGCAGGGACGGCTGAGGTTGCGACCATGGGGTACCATATGGGTGATGTTGTTGATATTGGAGAATTGCCCATTAAATTTTTGTCTTTCTCTCCTTGCTTTAGAAGGGAGGCGGGGAGTCATGGAAAAGATACAAAAGGCCTGATTCGTGTACACGAATTTTACAAGTGGGAGCAGGTTATCTTGTGCGAGGCGTCGCACCAAGAGTCAGTAAAGTGGCACGAGTGGTTAAATAGAAACACAGAAGAGTTTATCGAGTCTCTCGAAATTCCATACCGCACCGTACTTAACTGCGGTGGCGACATTGGGTTGGGGCAGGTCAAAAAATATGATGTTGAGTTGTGGGTTCCGGGAGAAAAGACATACCGCGAGATAGCTTCGGCGTCATATTTTCATGATTTTCAAACACGACGATTAAATATCCGCTATAGAGACGCAGATGGAAAGATGCGATACGCGCACTCGCTAAACGCAACAGCAATACCGACACCACGCATTCTCGTTTCTCTTATAGAAAATTATCAACAAGAAGATGGTTCTGTAATTATTCCTGAATTGCTTCGTCCGTATATGGGTAAGGACGTTATTCAAAAATAACTTTGTGAAAGTATGCCTCGACGTGTCTCAAAACCTTCACTGAAAGAGCGTAGGCGTCGAGCGAGAAACGTCACTGTTTTTTTATCGTGTGTGTTAGCGCTCTCGCTCATACTATTTATAGCGGTGCTTGCACGTATTCCGGAGACTCGTGTTGTGTCGGTGACATCTTCGGCGGTGACGTACGCAAGCAATACAGCGATTGAAGGCGTGGTGCGCGATATGTTAGAGGGAAGCCATTTGTTTATTATTCCTCGGTCGCATGCTTTTTTTATTCCTACCGCGTCAATAAAAGACGAGATAAAAAAGACGTTTCCTTCTATACAGAGTATTTCTATAAAAAGAAATGGGTTGCGAGAGGTAGAGGTGGTACTTAACGAAGAGACCCCTTCGTACCTTTGGTGCGCGTCTTCAGAAGACAGTCCCTCGTGCTTTTTTATGAACAGTGACGGATATGTATTTGCGCGGGCACACACTGAAAGCACGCCCTTCATTCGGTTTACCGGAAATATAGAAGGTGATCCAATCGGACAAAGGTACCTTTCAGAAGATTTTCAATCACTTATAAAAGGCGTTAGCGGTATTGAGAAAATCGTAGGAAAAACAGTGACATCGGTTGATATGGATGAACACAACGACATTGCCGTCCACTTTATTGATGGCTCGTACATACAGTTTGTGCGTGCATCTTCGTACGACGCTCTATTAGAAAACATCTCTTCGGTATTCTCTTCTAAAAAGGTTGAACGAGAGCAAGCGTTAGAGTATGCAGATTTTCGTTTTGGAAATAAGATATACGTGAAATTTAGAGAAGAATAGTATATTCTCTCCACATGGCAAAAGGATTTTGGAAAGAGTGTAAAAAGCCAATTATGGCGCTTGCGCCAATGGCCGATGTTACTGACCCCGCGTTTCGGGCAGTGATTGCACGGTACGGCAAGCCAGATGTTATGTGGACCGAGTTTGTCTCGGCAGACGGCTTGGTGCGCGCCCCTGAGGAAGGAAGAAGGAAACTTTTGGCAGACTTACAGTACAAAGAAGAAGAGAGGCCGATTGTCGCGCAATTTTTCACTTCTAACCCTGACCATATGGAGCAGGTAGCACGGCTCGCGGTTGAACTTGGTTTTGACGGTATTGATATCAATATGGGCTGTCCCGACCGGTCAATTGAAAAACAGGGAGCGGGGGCAGGACACATAAAAGATCCAGACCGAGCGGTTGCAGTCATTGAGGCGGCACAACGTGGGGCAGGAGACACTCCGGTTTCAGTAAAGACTCGTTTAGGATATAACAAAGACGAATTAGAAGAGTGGTTACCTCGACTGCTAGAGACAAATATTTCGGCGTTAACGCTTCACGTCCGGACACGAAAAGAAATGTCAAAGGTGCCGGCGCGGTGGGAGCGAGTCGGGCGCGCTGTTGAGCTGAGAGACAAGCTAGCACAAGAGACGCTTATATTAGGAAATGGTGACGTGGTAGATATTGCAGACGCGAGACAGAAGGTTGCGGAAAGCGGCGCCGATGGTGCAATGTTAGGGAGAGCGATTTTTGGCAACCCGTGGCTTTTTTCAAATGTTGGACGTCCGACGTCCAACATTTCGCTCAAGGAACGTCTTGAGGTGATGGTTGAACATACAAAACTGTTTGAAGAAATGCTTCCGCATAAAAACTTTGCAATTATGAAGAAGCACTATAAAGCGTACGTCTCCGGTTTTGAGGGTGCGTCTGATCTTCGTGTTCGTTTAATGGAAGCAGAAAACGCGGCAACAGTAGAAGAGATTGTCTCAGATTTTCTCTCTAATGCCTAAGCATTAAAGCTCAATATCTAAGCACTTCTTTTTTGTGGATAAGGCTCTCAAGGGAGGTGCGATAGAGGTGTATACTTTTCAAAGTTTGCCTTATGAGAAAATCTCACAAAAAGATTTCCCCTGCCGGCACAATGACATTTGTTATCAAAAACCCCTTCCATTCGGAAGGGGTTTTTCTTTATACAAACTAACGCACAACACTATGCCTTTTGAAACATCACAAGAATCTCTACTGCCAAGAACTCCTGTCAGTTTTGAGGGATTAGAAACACGAGAGCCGCTTTGTCGCGCAGTCGCGCTTTCAGAGCTCTTAGATTTGGGGCTGGTGGCACGGGGACATTTTGTTTTATCGTCGGGCAGGCACTCAGACAGCTTTATTGATAAAAGAATCATTACAGGGAATAGAAAGGCGCAAGAGATTATCGGAAGACTGTTTGCAGAAGAAATTCAAAGATTTGAATTTGATATGCTCGCCGGACCTGCAACAGGAGGCAACGAAATCTCGCAAATTGCTATGGATGCGTATTACGAAACAACGCACAAACCTGTCTTGCGTACTCGAATGACAAAGACCGAGAGTGGGCAAGACGTGCAGTGTCCATTTGACCGTGAACGAGTCAAAAGGAAGAGGATTCTTCTTTTAGACGATACTGCGACGTCTGGTAGTTCGATACTGCAAGCAAAAGAGGCGATAGAGCACATTGGTGGAGAAGTTGCAGGGGTGATTGTGTTGGTAAACAGAAACCCGAAGGCAGTGAACGAAAAAAGCATAAAGACGCCCGTGAACTCTATTTTTAAAATGCAGTTAAAAAGCTGGCCGAAAGAAAGGGTTCCAGGATGGTTGAGAAATGTTCCAATGAATACCGATCTTGGGCACGGCGGCAAAAGTAGTTAGTTATTAGTGCTTAGGTATTAGTATTGAGAAAGAGAAGACACTAAAACACTATGATATATCATAGTGTTTTAGTGTAAGGTTTTAGAGTTTGTGTTGAAAAGGGGGACGTCGGACGTCCCCCATTAAGGGCTGTTTTATCCTAATTACTAATTCTCTCCTTTATCTTTCCTAACACCCTAACTCCTAATTCTCCTAATCCTCCTAATAACCTAGTCCTTCTCATAGGTTATACTGTCCTGTATATGCAAGAGCTTGCTCTCTATAGAAAGTACCGTCCGCAGACGTTTAAAGATGTTCTCGGTCAAGATCATGTGGTAAACGCTCTTAAAGGAGCCATCGCCGAGGGAAATGTTGGGCATGCGTACTTATTTTTTGGATCACGAGGAACAGGAAAGACATCTATCGCTCGTATTTTTGCTCGAGAGCTCGGTGCGTCAGATACCGATATAAACGAAATTGATGCCGCATCATACACCGGAGTTGATAATATTCGGGCGCTTCGGGAAGAGGTTCAAAACCTTCCGTTTGAGTCTGAGCGAAAAGTATACATTGTTGACGAGGTGCATATGCTTTCAAAGGCAGCGTTTAACGCATTTTTAAAAACACTTGAAGAGCCACCCAAGCACGTCGTGTTTATTTTGGCGACGACTGAATTGGATAAGGTCCCTGACACGGTGCAATCACGATGCCAAACGTTTACCTTTAAAAAACCAACAAGCAAAGCAATTGCCGAGATGGTGACAAAGGTGGCAAAAGCAGAAGGCTTTACCTTAGAGAAAGCGTCAGCAGAGCTTATTGGTCTTATTGCGTCAGGTTCGTTTCGTGACGCGTTGAGTGTGCTTCAAAAAATTCTTACCACCTCAAGTGATAAAAAAGTTTCTGTCGCAGAAGTAGAGTCGGTAACAGGAGCACCTAAGGGTGCACTGATAGGAAGAATAATTCAGGGGCTTGGGGCAGGAGAGTCAGAGGATGCCCTTAAGGCGGTACACGAGGCAGTTGAAGAGAATGCTGATTTTGATATCGTAACAGCGCTTCTGTTAGAGCGGGTTCGTATCCTACTTTTACTGCGGTACGCTCCATCGGTTGCAGAGGGCCTTGTTGACGAATTAACTGATACCGATAAAGAAATGATTACCGGCCTTGCAGAAGACACGTCTTCAAAAATCAACTCAGAGACACTACGACGTTTAATAGAAGCGTCTATTGCAATCCGCCGTTCTCCAATAGCGTACCTTCCCCTTGAGTTGGCGATTATAGAATTGGCAGAAAAGACACAAGGTTGATGGCAGGGAGAGGAGGTTAGGTTGAGTGTAAAAGATTGAAGAGTTTTGATGCTCTGTTGAAAATAGGCCTATCTTCAGGTATTCTTTGGCAAGTACTAACCTTTTGGGCTGTACGTACTGGCAAGTACTTAGTTATTAGTGCTTAGTTTTTGACTAACGGCTAATGTCTAACAACTAACAACTGTTTTTATTGGGGAATCGTCTAATGGTATGAATACATACCGACTGCGTTTGTTCAGAAATGAAAGAGTGCTCTTTCTAGAATTATATTGAGCTCGTGCTCATCGCTGGGGAATCGTCTAATGGTAGGACGCTTGGTTTTGGTCCAAGTAATCGGGGTTCGAGTCCCTGTTCCCCAGCGATGTGCATGAAGCATACTCTTTCATTTCACTCACTGCACTTGTTAGTAGGACGCTTGGTTTTGGTCCAAGTAATCGGGGTTCGAGTCCCTGTTCCCCAGCTAGCAAAATTTACAACCCCGATGCGTAGGCATTGGGGTTTTAGTTTTGCTTTGGGAAACGGGACTCGAAAGACGGAGGCGGTACACAAGACGAGCGGAGCGAGTGCTTGTCGCCGAGTCGGGGTCGAGCGCACTTAGCATTTTAGGAATACTTGGACTAAAATGGTTAGTGACGGGTGACCGAGTCCCTGTTCTCCAGCCAAGTCGTGCGTAGTGTTTACACTCGAGGAGCTTGGTCACCTCGTGCGCTCGAAGAGCATTGTAGGCAACTTACTATATAAATATGGTGATTGCGATAGAATTAGAATATGACAAAAAAGAACAACAAAGAATCGGGAACAATAGGTGAACAAGAAATTGTTGATCTTGTTCCGTGTCCGAATTGCAATAAAAAATTGATGTTGCTTCCGCCAGGGTACCCACTTTATGATGTCCAATGCACAGGATGTTCATTTCGCGCGCAAGTAAAAACAAACGCATCAAAACCAAAAGCAGTTGTATTTGGTGCAGGGTGGCAGATTATGAACAAGGTTTTGAAGTCGGGGTATATGACACCGCCTTTGTTTCTAAACTTCAAATGGTCAGAAAAAGGAGAACCGAAACAGGAAATCAGGTTTTATCCATTTGTACCAAAGAAAAATCTCTCTAACTACAAACTTTCAGAAACTGCTCGTCGAGCAAACTACGAGATGTTTACTTACAAGGGTATGGATAAACTCCCATACTTTTTAACGTATCAGAAATGAAAAAAATTCAGGACGACATATTGAGTTATAGAGAAATGTGTGATGCCGAAAACGTGCAAACGTTACAGCGTGGTATGAATTTTAGAATGAATCCTTCCTACTCTGTTATTTTAATGTCCCAACGGTCTAATGCACCATATCAAGATAAAATTCACGAAGACGGTTTAACGATTGAATATGAAGGTCATGACGTTTCAAAAAAGTCTTACGACCACAACCCCAAGGACGAAAAGAAAATGGGGTCAGCCACCATTAGTCCGCAAGCATTTTCTTGGAATTTTGTATAAAATGTAATCATGACGACAAAAATAACTTACTTCGTGCATAGCACGACGATTGATAACGAGAACAAAGTCTCTTCCGGGTGGTCTGATGTGGCGCTTTCTGAGAAGGGAGCTATTAGTAAGGTTTTGTTACAATAGGTTCGTTATGCGAGTGCTTCTTATAGATAATGGCTCTACACTTTTAGAAAAGTTAAAAAATCTGATTCCGGGCGACGAGTCAGTTGTGTGTTTTGACTCTTTTTCTAAAGATACAGCAGAGCATGCTGATGTCGTTATTTTGTCAGGGAGCAGTATTGGTCCATTAGTGGGCAACGAGGAAAGATATCAAAGTGAAATTGATTTTATACAAAACACACAAAAGCCGATTATCGGTATTTGTTTTGGGTACGAACTTATCATTTCTGCACTTGGTGGAAGTTTAAAAAAATTACCGGAGCAGAAAGTTGGAGAGGTGGTGGTACGGGTTCTTAAAGATAAAGAGTTATTTTGCGGTAAGGAGCAGTTTGTCTCGTTTGAGAATCATCGTTGGGGCACAGATACACTGCCAGAAGATGTTGAAGTTTTGGCAGAGTCGGATCATGGACCAGAAGTTATTCGTCATTGCTCTAGACCAGTGTATGCGTTGCAATTTCATCCAGAGAATCACACTGAAACAAGTTTTGGCGATGAGTTATTTTTGAATATTTTAAATAGAATAAACCCATAATTCATATACCATATGAAGAATAGGCATTAAGGGATAGGGTATTTAGTATTCTGTATACAGTATTCAGTATGTAGAAAAAAGTCCGAAACTATGAATTATGA
>PFBH01000015.1:24601-31945 GCA_002773335.1 Candidatus Kaiserbacteria bacterium CG10_big_fil_rev_8_21_14_0_10_45_20
ACTAAGCACTGGTTTTCAACGTCCTAACAACCTAACTCCCTAATAGCTCGTTTTCTATTGTAAATGTTTCAGACATTCAGTCATTCTGAATTGACTCAAAATTCGAAACTTAAAATTCTAAATTATCTCTTTCTTCCAGCTAATCCCTAACTCCCTAACTTCCTAGTTTTCTCATATTTCACAGGCGGTAGGGGGAGAAATTTGGTACACTTGTTTATAATGTTTACACAAAAGGCGGTAGGGGTAGTAGTTTTTCTTATTATTTTTGTCGGTTTGGTTTGGTGGGTTTCTGGTGTTGATTTTTCACCCACGAACGTGGAGCCGTCAAATACTGTTGTGCAAGAAGAAGAGGTGCCAGCAGACGATGAGTTGCCTGCGCTACAGCTTTCTGAACGTGTTGTTATGTTTTCTGACGGGACAAAAGAAGTGTTTCGTGTTGCCGAGCCTTTTGACATCGCTATTTCTGCTGAAGGGCTTGGAAAGGCGCGCTTTATGGCAATGAGTCCTGACGGACGATTGTTTGTACCTGATATGGTTGACTATAAACTTTCGCACGAAGGGAAGTTGTACATTTTGGATGACTATAACAGCGAGACACGACAGTTTGAGACAAAGCATACGTACCTTTCGGGACTGCGTGGGCCGAACAGTGTTGCGTTTTACACAGACGCTGAAGGAAACGATTGGCTGTACCTTGCCCTAACGACACACCTTTTGCGTTACCCGTATCGTGAGGGAGATACCACCCCTTCCGGAGAACCTGAGGTTGTGTACGAATTTCCTAACGAGCAAAGCCCCGGAGAGGTAAGCGTTGTGTGGCACGTAACCAGAACGCTCTTATTTAAAGACGATACGCTTTATATTTCTGTTGGAAGCGGATGTAACTCGTGCGAACACTTGGCGGGAGACTTGCGCGGGATGGTGGTTGCGATGAACCCCGATGGAACGAATGCGCGAATGTATGCCGATGGACTGAGAAATTCTGTCGGCATTGAGTGGGCGTTAGGATCGGTGTTTGCAACCAATAACGGAGCAGACCACCTTGGGGAAGACCGCCCAGACGAGACACTGTACCGCCTTTCGGAAGGTACGCATTACGGTTGGCCGTTTTGCTATGAGTCGGAAGGGTCAATGCACAATGACACTACGTCTTTGTGGGACGACACGATAGAGTGCGCAGACGTACCGCGCCCTTTGGCAACGTTTGAAGCTCGTTCTGCTCCACTTGGTATCGCGTTTTTTGAAGAGGGACACATGGCATTTAAGGGTGCGTTTCTTGTAGCGCTTCATGGCTCGTTTAATCCGGAGTTGCGTAAGGGGTACGAGATCGTGCGCGTGTCGCAAGAAGGAAAGACAGCTGTTTTTATGGACGGCTTTCAGAAAGAGGACGGTTCTCGAACGGCGCGACCGGTGGATATTTTTCAATACACTGAAGATTCGTTTTTCTTTACGGACGATTTTTACGGCCGGCTTTACCTTGTATACGCGCGTGATTAAAACCTTTTTGACAAAAGTGACATACAGGAATATCTTTACAAAAGCATGAAAGACACACACAAAGAAAGCGCCCCTATTCTTGAAAGAGAGATTACTGAAGGAAAGACAAAAATCATTTATGAACACCCCCTTGATGCTTCGCGGGTCGTTGTTCGCTCTAAAGACGACATTACTGCAGGTGACGGAGCCCGACGCGAGACCATTGAAGGAAAAGCTGTTTTGGCAACGGAAACTACATCAAATGTTTTTACCTTGCTTAACAAGAAAGGCATTCCAACCAGTTTTATAAAACGCATCAATGCAACTGACTTTGAAGCACTGCACTGCAAAATGATTCCACTTGAAGTGGTTATGCGAAGACAGGCACTTGGCTCGTACTTAAAGCGTAATCCCAACACGCAAAAAGGTGAGACGTTTAAACGTCCTCTCGGTGAGTTGTATTTAAAGACGAAAGATAAAAAATGGAACGGAAAAGCTATTCCAAAAGATGACCCTCTGTCTTTGGTTGAAAATGGGTCTTTTGTACTGTTTCGCCCCGATCAACCACTGATAAAACAAAAGCCGTTTCTCTCCGTTCCTCGTTCTGAGGTTTTACCTGCTAAAGTGTCGCTCTTAGAGATTGGAATCATTGCCGAAAAAGTGTTTGCAACGCTCGAAGAAGCGTGGCGCACACTCGGCGTTGAACTTGCCGATATGAAGATTGAGTTTGGAATTACCAAAGAGGGGAAGGTGGTTGTGTCTGACGTTATAGACAATGACTCGTGGCGCTTACTGCAAAACGGAAAACATTTAGACAAGCAGGTGTTTCGTGATGGCACGGGAGGGCAAGAGGTGAAAAATTTGTATGAGCTGGTTGCCAAGCTTACGAGCCGGTTTGTGTAATTTTTGCACGGTGTAACCTGTGATAAACTGTTTTGTATGAAAATAAAAAAGAATACGTACATCTGGATTGGTGTGTTTGCGCTTTTAATTATCGTTCCGTTTGGTCTGTTTTTATACAATCAATCAACCCCCGGGAAGCTTGATGCCTTTGCACAGTGCCTTGGTGAAAAAGATGCAGTATTTTACGGTGCTTTTTGGTGCCCGCACTGCCAGACACAAAAAAGTTTCTTTGGTAAATCATCAAAAGAGCTTCCGTACGTTGAGTGCTCAACGCCGGATGGGCAAGGGCGTACGCAAGAGTGTATCGCAAAAGAAATAAACACGTACCCAACGTGGGAGTTTGCCGACGGAGAGAGACTCTTGGGCGAGCAGTCACTTGCAACACTGGCAGAGAAAACAGGGTGTGAGCTTCCTGCAGAATAATGATCACGATAGAAAATCTTAATGTGTTGGTAGGAGTTGGGACGATTGTTGTCCAGGTACTAACAGTATTTCTTATTGCGCTCTTTTTTGTAAAAGAGCAAGACATTCATAGATTAATAAGAAAGATTGCACTTCCTGCATCACTCGTGCTTGTTTTTGCCGGAACAGCGCTCACGTTAGTATACTCTGAATACTTGGGAGTAACGCCATGCGGACTTTGTTGGTTGCAACGTGTCGGACTGTATCCGCAGGTCATTTTGTTTGCCATCGCACTCTTTGTAAAAGACAAAAGCGTAGCTCTCTACAGCATAGGGCTCTCTCTCTTTGGTGCAATTGTCGCCCTCTATCAACACTACCTTCAAATGGGAGGGATAAGCTCGCTTCCGTGTCCGGCGTCAGGCGCTTCGGATTGTGCGCAACGATTTTTGTTTGAATTTGGGTACATTACCTTTCCGCTTTCGGCATTTTCGCTCTTCGCCCTTCTTATTGTGTTGATGCTTCACTATCGTAAGAAGGACAGGCAAGCAGTATAAGATTAATAGCCTCCTTTTTGATATACTGGATGTATGTCTCAGTATTACGTAGATAAAGAAAAACAGCCGGAGGGCGATGTGCACATGGTTCATATTTCAGGGTGTGTAAAATTACCGCCCGAGTATCAAAGGGAGGCGTTGGGAGATTTTAGTTCTTGCGAGCAAACACTTACGGAGGCGAAGCAAACGTACCCTAAGGTAAACGGATGTTACGACTGTTCGTACTCTTGCCACAGGTCACTTTAATTTAGTTACTATAATATGAAAAAAATACATACATCTGATGCGCTTCAGGAGGGGTGGAAGCAATTTGCAAAGAGACCTCTGTTTTTGCTTGGACTCTCTTTTTCAGTTGCCATTCTCTTTATTCTTGCCGGTACCAGTAACGGATTGGTTACTGCACTTGCGTACATTGTGTACGGAGGGTACCTAGGGGTGTTACTGCACCACTTTCAGGGCGATACCATATCGTACGACGACCTGTTTTCTTTAGACAGTAGGTGGATTTCTTTTGCCTTTTTAGGTCTCATTAAGGGACTCTTACTCTTTCTTGGCTTTCTACTGCTTATTGTTCCCGGAGTATACCTAAGTATTCGGTGGATGTTTGCTGAACTGCTGGTTATTGATCAGGGAATGAAACCACTCCAAGCACTTAAGGCGAGTGCCGATATGACGCGAGGGCATATGTGGGAGCTGTTTTGGTTTTCGTTTGTTGCATCAGTGCTCGTCATTTTAGGGCTCGTGTTTCTTGTAGTTGGAGCGGTTGTTGCGGCACTCGTTGTTGCGTTTGCGATGATTAAAATTTACCTTGACCTTAAAAATATCGTAACCGTTGAGTAACATATGAACACATTTATAAAGATTTTTGGCGCTGTACTTCTGATTCTTGTTGTTGGGTTTTTTGCTTTGAATGCATACATTTATAACGAAAAGCAGGCAGAGACTATACAAAACCAAGAGGCATTTACCGCATACTTTCAAGAGCAAATAGTTGAACGAGGAGTTGCTGACATCGGTATGCCGATTGAGGGTTTTAGCGGAGGGTTACTGATTCAGGCATACCCGGGGTTAGAAGTTTCAGACTTTGAAGGCGTCCAGACCTTTGAAGGTCACTACGAGGTGAGCAGTCAAGGACAACTAGCGTTTGTGCGAGATAACGAGGAAGGCCCCGTTACCTCTGCAGAGACGACTGTTTCCAAAGAGGGGTATGCTACATTGCTTGAAAATATTTCTGCCCGCCTTGAAGTACCTGTCTATACCCTTGAGGATATAGATGCAATACTTGAAGAGATCAATACCCGCGAGAATATCTCGGTTCAAATAGGAGAGTCTGTCTCGGCGCTCGGCGTTACCGTTACGCCACTTTCTATTGTTGAAGACAGTCGGTGTCCGCCACAGGTGCGGTGCGTCTGGGAGGGTAGATTTGTAATAAATGTACGCATCGAAGACAGTGTTGAAAGTGTGGAAGAGGGAATTGAAAAGGGAAAGCCTTTCATATTTAAAGAAAGAGAGATAACACTGCATCGGATAGAGCCAACTTTATTTGAAGAGGGTGGCATTGATGAGTCTGAGTACCTCTTCCATTTTATTATTCGCACACTTTATCGCAGTGAGTAATGGCTGTTAGTTTTTTTGCTATACGTTTTTACAGAAAAATGTATACTCTTCTGCTGGTTGCTTGGACACTGTATGAAAAAGAATAGTTTTAGCATACAGGGAAAAGTATGGCTTTACCCGGGAATGTCGGGATGGCATTTTTTAACCATCCCTAAAGAAGAGTCGCAAGAGATAAAAGAGAGATTTGGCGCGAACGCGAGAGGGTGGGGGTCGCTTCCGGTTTCAGTGGTGCTCGGCGAGACTACGTGGCAGACCTCTATATTTCCTGACAAAAAATCAGAGACGTACTTACTGCCACTGAAAGCTTTAGTGAGAAAGAGAGAATGTGTGTACGCAGAAGATGCTGTTACTTTTACCATTACGGTAATGGGATAGAATGGGTGTATGAAAAACTTTTTTAGAGAGTACTTCGCATATATAAAAGATAATCCAAAGCACTACTGGTTTAAGAGAAAACTCTATGGGTGGGGGTGGACCCCGGCAACGTGGGAGGGGTGGCTCGTTACGGCAGTATTTATTGTGGCTATTGTATGGAACGCAACATACCTTAGTGGTGATGAAATCGTGAGTTCGGACACAGTAACGAATGCTGTTATGCGCGTACTTGCCTTAACGGTACTCTTTATTCTTATTGCGTGGAAAAAGGGTGAACCACCAAAATGGATGTGGGGGATTCCAAAGCGTAAAGATAAAGGAAGTGCTTCAGAGAGTGATACAAACGATTAAGGCACTCTGAACAGCATCAAAAAACCGTAGAGTATTCTACGGTTTTTTGATGTAAGGGAACTTTGGTATCTACCGTCTAGCTGATGACGAGACGAACGTGAGTGCCTTTCCTTTTTTAGAACCGCGACCCGTTCTTCCGATACGGTGAACGTAATCTTCAAACGTATTGGGGAGGTCGTAGTTAATAACGTGGGTAACGTCGTCAACGTGGATTCCGCGAGCGGCAACATCTGTTGCTACCAAGACCGGTGTCGCACCACTCTTAAACTTTTGAAGTGCGCGTTGACGTTGCGTGTGGTTTTTATTGCCATGGATAGACTCGGCAGGTACACCACAGGCAGTTAGCTCAAGTGCCAACTTTTCGACAGAGTGTTTCATTGCGCCAAATACAATCGCACGTTTACACTCTGGGTCTGCGAGTAGTTTAGCGAGCGTATCAAATTTTCCGTGCCCGTCATAGTGCACCACGTCTTGCGCGATACTGTTTGTGACGTCTTTCTTTTTTACTGAAACCGTTATCGGATCACGTAAAAATTCTGTTACCAGCTGTTTTGTAGCAGGGGACATCGTTGCAGAGAAAAAGAGTGTCTCTCTGTCTTTTGGTGTAGAAGACAGAATTGACTTCATATCATGGATGAACCCCATATCGAGCATACGATCAGCTTCGTCGAGCACTACGGTGGTTACCTCTTCGGGAGAGAAGGCACGTCTTTTAATAAGGTCGAGGACTCTTCCGGGAGTTCCGATAATGAAGTGGTTGTTTCGTCTGAGAGAGTATATTTGCGGACGGATGTTTGTACCTCCGACGCAGGTTACTGAAAAGAGCCGGAACCCTTTAGAGAGTTGACGCAGTTCTTCTTGGATTTGTATCGCGAGCTCTCTGGTGGGAGCAAGGATAAGCGTGAGTCGTTGATTTTCTTTTAACGTCTTTTCAATCAATGGGAGGAGGAAAGCGGCTGTCTTTCCGGTGCCCGTTTCGGCAAGTCCGATAACGTCACGCCCCTGTAAAATTTCTGGGATGATTTGGTCTTGAATAGGGGTTGGGGTCACCATTCCGAGATTTGTTACCGTCTCAACCAATTTTCCGTTTAAGCCGAATGAAGCAAAGGTATTTGTTGAAACGTACACTTCTTGCGATACATCAACCGGATTGGTGTTAATAAACTTTGATGGGTCAAAGGTAGGCATTTTTCGCCCGCCTCTACCACGATTTGCATCGCGACTTGAACGGCTTGGACGCCACGGTCCACGAGCACCTCCTTGGGTTGGTCTTCGGCCTCTATATGAAGAAGGCCCGCGTGAAGAGCCGTAACTTCGGGCACCTCCTTGTGATCCTGCACTTTTAAATGGACGACGGCCACTCGTATGAGACCCGCTCCGACTAGGTCGGTTATTTGTTGTTTGCATAAACTAAATGTGTGTTACAGAAACGAAGTATCGTTTCAGGGCTGTGCAGGTAAATAATCCAAACGTGACTGAAAAGCAACCGTCTGCAGCTCAAGAGCCCTACACGAGTAATCAAAAGCTAAAGAGTATAATAATGTATGTATTGCTTTTTGTCAAATTTAGAGAGGTGAATTCTCACCCTAATCGCACCAGAGTTTGCAGGCTAATTGCACCACCCCCTGAAGCCTCCATACTCTGGTGTATATGGCACATACACACA
>PFBH01000018.1 GCA_002773335.1 Candidatus Kaiserbacteria bacterium CG10_big_fil_rev_8_21_14_0_10_45_20
GTGTGTATGTGCCATATACACCAGAGTATGGAGGCTTCAGGGGGTGGTGCAATTAGCCTGCAAACTCTGGTGCGATTAGGGTGAGAATTCACCGTATAAAGATTGACAATTAGTTGGTATTGTGTATAATGTTTGTATGAAAAATGGAGAAAAAATGACAAAGAAAGAAATTGATGCGCTTGTTCAACCAAAACCGAAAGTGTCACGAAAAGAGTGGGAAAAGAGACGTGCCGGTGAAGCTATTTGGAGTTGGATTGATCGCCTGGCACAAGACGCAACTAACAGAGAGACAGATCGTCGTCGTCGCGAAAACAACCACCAAGGCGCGTAACGTACAGACCTTCTTTTTGCTATAGTTACCTCTGATTATGAAAAAATCAGAGGTTTCTTTTTTGGATATTCCTGATGCTCCTGGCGTGTACCGTTTTCTCGGTGCTCGGGGAGAGGTGCTGTACGTGGGAAAGGCAACGTCACTTCGGGATCGGTTGAAGAGCTACTTTGTTGCGAACCTCTCAGAGATACGAAGCCCGTTGGTAAAGAAAGCCGTTGACGACGCAACACGTCTTGTGTGGGAAGAAACAGATTCGGTACTGGAAGCATTGATTTTAGAGGCAACCGTTATTAAAAAGCACAAGCCTCTCGGAAATACGCAAGATAAAGACGATAAGAGTTTTAACTACGTCGTTATTACCGATGAGGAGTTTCCACGAGTTTTACTTGTTCGGGGGCGCGAACTCTCTCGTAAAACACACAGCCAAAAATATGCTATTAAGCACATTTTTGGACCGTTTCCGCACAGCACCGCGTTGAAAGAAGGCCTCAAGGTGATTAGAAAGATATTTCCTTTTTTTGATACCAGGTTTGCTGTTTTTGACTCTCTTTCGCCCGCACAAAAAAAGACGGTGGCGTTTAATCAGTCCATAGGCCTGTTTCCGGAATTAGATAGCGTGCGCTATAAAAAGACAATTAGAAATATTCGTCTGCTGTTTGAGGCAAAGAAAAAGACCCTCCTAGCAACGCTTGAGAGGGAAATGATGCGCTTAGCGAAGGCAAAGAAATTTGAAGAGGCAGAAACAATAAAAAAGCAACTGTTTGCACTGAGGCACATTCAGGACAGTACGATGATAAAAGAAGATTTAAAAAGACCCAACGAGCATTCGGTGAGGATTGAGGCGTACGATACCGCCCACTTACGGGGAGAGGCAACCCGTGCTGTCATGGTCGTGGTAGTTGACGGAGAGCGACAACCAGACGAGTACCGTGTTTTTACCATCAAAGACGCAAAGGCCGGAGATGACTATGGAGCGCTTGAAGAAGTATTACAGCGCCGAATGAGGCACATAGAGTGGCCGTTGCCTGATATTGTTGTTGTTGATGGCGGTAAGGCACACGTTGCGCTTGCAAAGAAGGTGTTGCAAAAAACCCTGAGCGACGCGCAAGTGGTTGCGGTGGTGAAAGACGAAAAACATAAACCAAAAGAGGTTCTAGGGTCACCAGAAATTATCTTTTCGTACGAGCGCTCTATACTACTTGCAAACGCAGAAGCGCACCGTTTTTCTATCAAGCATCACCGTAGAGCGTTTCGCAAAAGAACGTGACACAGTAATACACAGTGTGCAGGATGAGAAGTGCTTTAATCTAGTATACTTAAAAGTACTATATGAAACTTTCACAAAATAACACTGTTATCGTTCTTGGGTTAGTAGCTATTATTGGTATTACTGTTTTTGTCTTTTCTACATCGCCAAAAGATCAGGGTGTGCAATCCAGTCTAGAGAATATCCGGCTACTGGTTGCAACTGGTGGCGGACAACAGCTTTTTGAGCTTGGATCCAAAAAATTAGAGCAAAAATTTTCAGATATTGATGGAGATGTTCTAGATTACAGTACCGCGTCTGACACTGAGGTGCTGATTGTATCGAAAGACGGCATACATCGCGTATTGGCACGAGTCTCTGGTGGGGAGTGGCAGACAATCTCTGCAAGTCCTTTTGAAAAATCTACACTAGAGCTTTCAGACGATGGAAATATCGTTGGCTTTTCTGAAAGAATTGATACCGAGGCAGACTCTACCAATTTAGACGCGTGGCAAATTGTCCTTCATTCCCTCGATACGGCGGACACTGAAGTAGTTTCGGGGTACTCGCCTCAATTTGTAACGGTCCAAGAAGGGTGGACACTTGTGTACCTTAGCTCGTCGTCCGGCATTGCAATGTATGAGCCGGTGTCAAAAGATATTATCTACTTCAGTGAGCTGATTCCACCATCTACGCAACTGGGAGTGAGAGTATCTGCAGATGGTAAGACGTTGATTGCGTACAATCCGTTGCTTCAAGATTTTGTCGTGTTTGATTTACAAGATCCAACATCTATCAGTTTAAGCGCACTTGGTACCGTACCTCTCTACAATGATGTGTATATGAAAAATGGATTGCTGTTTGGACTCGATTTAGAAGAGGAGGGAAATTCGGTTTGGACGCACTCGCTTTCTGAATTAGACAGCGCTGACGAGGTGTACAAACTTCCTCAGAATATTGACCCGCTTAAATTTGTATTATCGTCGCGTTAAAAAATATGAAATTTAGCATTTTAAGTAAAAATGTTTCAATAACAAAAATAAGTTTTGCTTTTGCGCTTGCGGTGTTTTTTTTGTTGCCGGTAAGCGCGTTTGCGCTCCTCGACCTTAACGGTGGATTTCAGAACCCTGACCCCGGAGACCAAGGGTTTCCTGACCCTGGAGGTGGCGGACCGTTAGACGTCAGCTGTGGGGCCACACCCAGAACAGTTACTACCGGTAGCACGGTTCAGTGGTTCTCTTTTGTTTCGGGCGGAACGGGTACATACACATACTCGTGGAGTGGAACCGACGGCCTTTCAAGTAGTGTATCTAATGTGTATAAGACGTATACCACGGCAGGAACGAAAACAGGCCAAGTAACTGTTTACAGTGGAGGGCAGAGTGCAACCGCTACTTGTGGGACGGTTCAGGTAAGTGCTCCGGCGTCAACACCAACAGTATCTCTCTCGGCAAACCCCACCAGTATTGCATCGGGTGGTTCATCA
>PFBH01000009.1:0-1607 GCA_002773335.1 Candidatus Kaiserbacteria bacterium CG10_big_fil_rev_8_21_14_0_10_45_20
AAATTTCAAGAATTCTCGGCCCCATCGTCTAACGGTTAGGACACAAGCTTTTCAAGCTTGGAATCGGGGTTCGATTCCCCGTGGGGTCACAATTTAAAACTTTTCCCAATGCGCGTCGCGAAGCGACGAATTCAGACGGAACTGGCGCGCCGAAGCGCGCGGATTTGTCACGAACCGTAGGGTTCGTTCCAACCTTTTTGACGAAGGAGCTGATTTCGTGGAAATCTGCGGATGAGCTCAAAAAGTTGGCTTGTTTCGTATCTAAAATCCATTCCCGCAGGGGTTCGACCCAATTATTTCCCGAGTGTTCAAAATCTTTCCGCTTTTCTTTCAAAGCAAGTGATTCTCTCATCAGCTCGTCTTTTTTCTTGATGTACACTGACTTTGGAATATCACCATCAAGATAAACAGAAACGAGCTTGTCTAATTTCTCCTCGCTTGCTTTGACTTTGGAAGAAAGATTTTGAACACGACTTTGCGATGAGTGATTTTCTTCTTGCTCAAACTCCTCAACCCTTTTGAGCATATAATCTGTATTCTCATCGCTAAGTGAAATTGTTTGGAGCCGTTCCTTTATTTCTGCGACAAGAGCTTCCTCGCTCAAATATCCTTGACCACATTTTCCTTTCTTTTTCGTGCACCGATAGTATCTATATTTTCCTCCGCACTTTCCTGTTGCCCATTGTGCGGTGATCATGCTTTCACACTCCTCACAACGAAAAAGTCCAACGAAAGGAAAATTGTGGCCTGTCTTTGTTTTGCGCGGTCTTTCTCTTGTCGCTAATACTTTTTGTACGGCTTCAAACAATTTCGGGGAAATAATTGGCGCAAAGCTTCCGTCAAACCATTCCTCATGATGCTTCACAAATCCCAAATATGCTCTGTTTGTGAGCATCCGCTTGATAGAAGCTTTGCCAAGTGGCGTACCTTTGGAAGTAGTTACTCCGTGGAGCGCCAAAAAGTCGGCGAGAGATACGAGAGTGTGCGATTTCTTTGCATACTCTAAAAATGCGCGAACAATAATCTTGCTATAAGTGGGATGTGGTTCAATATTGCGAGTCTTTGGATTATTCACATACCCGAATGGCGCTTTTGTGAGCCACTCTCCTCGCCGTACTTTTTGGCGCATACCTCGCTTAACATTCTGCGTTAAATTGTCGGAGTAATACTTCGACTGACCGAACGCCACTTGTAACATAAAGAGCCCCTGCGGAGTTGGTTCAAACCAAAATGTCGAGAAGCGCAAAGACGTAATTTTCTTTTGATCAACAAGATAGATGATGCGACCACCATCCACGCTATTTCTCGCAAGTCTATCAGGATGCCACGCGAGTATTCCCACATTCTCCATACTCTCAATCTTTTCCATCATCTTGTTGAATACCTCACGTCCCGGAGTCTTTGCACTTCTCGACTCTTGAAATGTCTCAACAATTTCAAGATTTTCTTTGCGAGCAAATTCACGAAGCTCAAAGAGTTGTGCTTCAATACTCATGACCTGTTTGTCATCGTCCTCTGTGGGAAAATGGGGTCAGTCACCATTTTTCTGTTAAAAATGATAAAAATGGGGTCAGTCACCATTTTCCTAAGTGAAGCGAAGACATTTC
>PFBH01000009.1:1691-14237 GCA_002773335.1 Candidatus Kaiserbacteria bacterium CG10_big_fil_rev_8_21_14_0_10_45_20
TGGACGAGGCGCTCGCGCATTTAAAAGAAGATAAAAAACTAGCAAAGGTGATTGCCAAACATCCGCTTCCTGACTTAAAAAGAGGACGAAATGCGTACTCAGCACTCATTCGCTCTATTGTGTACCAACAGCTCTCCGGAAAGGCGGCAGGGACGATTTTAGAGCGTTTCCTAGCCCTCTATGGCACCGTACCAACACCAGAGATGGTGCTCAAAATACCAATTGCGAAAATGCGCTCGGTTGGACTGTCAGGTCAAAAAACAGACTACCTGAGAGACCTTTCCAGAAAGTTTCTTGATGGCACTATTGAGCCAAAGAAGTTTTCAAAAATGTCAGATGAAGAGATTCGTGCGCACCTTATTGCAGTCAAAGGCATTGGCGTGTGGACTGCCGATATGTTTTTAATATTTTTCTTAAACCGTCCCGATGTTTTGCCGACGGGGGACTTGGGCATTCAAAAAGGGTTTCAAGAACTTTTTAAACTAAAAGCGCTTCCTTCTGCTTCAAAAATGGAAAAGTTGGCAGAGGCGTGGAAGCCGTACCGAACGATTGCGTCTTGGTATTTATGGCGTCTCAAGGATTCAAATACCGATGGGTTTGGTCGATAGTATAATAGAGGTGTAATTTTATCCAACCTAAAATACCTTCGCATGAAATCTTTAAAAAAAGAAATATCAAGCAGAAAAAAGTTCATCATTTTTTTTTAACCTTATACATTATCGCTTATTGGTTCATTTCTATGTCGCCCTTACTTAGTCTTACAGCCATAATAATTGCACATAGCATTATTCTTAAAACCTACAAATATTCTTATAAAATGATTTTTATAAAACTTTTGCCGTTACTATTAGTTACAATTGGCATCTCTACACTAGCAATAATTCTTCTAAACGCTGGAGGGTGGGCGTCTCTTGCTAGTATGTTTCTTCTCCTCATCCCGCTTGTCATATCATTTGTAGTATTCCTCGCGCTTTACTTTAACGTGGTTTTGCGGGCGCGTGCAGAAGGGATAGATGCATCGTAACCTCAACCAAAGGAATCTAGTGGCGACACCCAATCATAATAAAAAACCAGCCTATTGCGCGTTGAGGTAGAGGTAGATGTCTTCAAGTGCCTTAACCCCATCGCCTGCGGCGATGTTGTTTTGGTGGTACAGCTCGTTTGTACAATCGCCCGCTGCCCAAATGCCTGGCATAGACGTTCGTTGTGATCGTGCGTCAACAACAATACGATTAAACTGATCCATATCAACCAAATCTTTTACATACTCTGTTGAAGGAACGAGTCCGATTTCAACAAACACTCCTGATACCGGCAGTGTATGCTCTGCATCTGTTTTTGTATCTCGGTACTTTAATCCGTTTACAAATTTGTCTCCGAGTACTTCAAGGGTCTCTGCATTTGTGATTCCACGCATATTAGGGTGAGATAACACCTTTTTTACCGTAACCGGGTCGGCAACGTAGGTATCTCTTCGTTGAAGCAAGGTGACTGATTTTGCGTATGCTAAAAGTTGTGCGGCTGTTTCAAAACCCGCGTTTCCGCCACCAATAACCGCAACATCCATTCCAGAGAACAGTGGTCCGTCGCAGGACGCGCAGTAGGTAACACCTTTGTTATCAAATTTTTCAGCGCCGGGGACGTTCAACTTTTTTCGTGACCCGCCTGTTGCAACGAGTACTGTTTTTGTTTCAAAGCATTTACCGCTTTGTGTTGTAACATCAAAATGTCCGGTGTGGTTTGACGTGACGGCGACCACCTTTTCTCCTTCTTCAATATCAACAATGTCTTTGGCGTATGCACGCACGTGATTTTCCAAGCTCTTTGCAAGGCCTTCTCCTGAAATCTTTTCTGTACCAATCCAGTTTTCAATCTCTGGCGAAACGACACTTTGACCTCCAAATGATTCAGTAATTAAAACCGATTTTACCAACTTTCGCGCAGCGTAGACCGCGGCGGCGCTTCCGGCTGGACCTCCTCCAATAATTGCTAAGTCGTACATAGAAATAAGTATACCGTAAGTTAGGAAATTAGGCTCTAGGCTTTAGCATTAAAAGTAAACTATTGATCAACCTTTACACCATATCCCAAAACCCCTTCAAACGCAAAGCGTTTGAAGGTGTTAAGCTAATTTCCTAATATTCCTAGAGCCTAAATTCCTAATTATTTTTTTCCTCGTCGTAAGAATGCCGGAACAGCGCTCCACTCGTCGTCATCATCGTGTATAGGTTTTGGAGTTGTTTCGTCTTTTTCGGATTTCTCTTCGGGCTGTTCAATATCTGAAGGCATCATAGTGTTGTAAATCTTTCCGGAAGGTTTTTCTTCTTCTCCTCCTTCTTCTTTCTGTTTTTTTCCGGTCATTTGAAACAGAGGAGTGCCTGTTGTTCGGGCCGCTGTCGCAGAGTCTTCAATAAAACCCGTTGCAATAACAGTGACACGAATTTCACCTCGTTTGAGACGCTCGTCTTTAGAAGTACCAAAGATAACCTTTGCGTCTTTATCGATGGTGTCGGTAACAATTTGAGCTGCTGCTTGAACCTCAAGAAGACTGAGATCTTCGCCACCAGCAATTGAAAGCAATACTCCTTTAGCTCCGTTAATAGAGATATCCAGAAGGGGAGAGTTAATTGCGGCGCGAGCGGCTTCTTCTGCGCGCTTCTCTCCTGAGGATAGTCCAACACCCATAAGGGCTGAGCCGGTGTCTTGCATAATTGCTTTAATGTCAGCAAAGTCCAAGTTGATATTGCCCGGTGTGGTAATGAGGTCTGAGACACCTTCAACTGCTTGACGCAACACCTCGTCGCACATAGCAAAAGCGCTCTTTACTGTGGTTGTTTGGTCAACGATTGCCAAGAGACGGTCGTTTGGAATAACGATAAGCGCGTCTACCTCTTTTCGTAAGTCATCGAGACCTGACTCTGCGAGACGGACTCGTTGCTGTCCTTCAAAGGAGAATGGTTTGGTAACCACGCCAACGGTAAGAGCACCCAACTCTTTTGCAATTTGCGCGACAACGGGAGCGGCGCCAGTACACGTTCCGCCTCCCATACCTCCTGCAATAAAGACCATATCTGAACCGCGAAGCGCGTCTTGAATTTCTGCCTGCGTTTCTTCGGCGGCACGCTTTCCGACGGCAGGATTCATCCCAGCTCCAAGACCTCGCGTTAGGTTTTTACCAATGTGGATCTTTGTCTTTGCAAGTGATTGTTGAAGGTCTTGCGCGTCAGTGTTAACGACAATAAAATCAACTCCTTTTACTTTAGAGTTGACCATATGGTTAATGGCGTTTTTTCCGGAACCGCCGATACCGACAACGCGGATTCGTGCAGCAGATTCCATATCAGAATGTATTTGAGGCATGCTCGTAATGGGTTACCGTTAGTAAGTCCATCTATAATAACAAAACGGTGTCGTAAGGGAAGAACTTGACTTTTTTAGAAATAAATGTTCATATAAACCTCTTACTTTTTAATAAAGCACTCAATGGAAGGAAAAAGAAGATCACGAAGACGAGGAGGTTTCCGATCAGTCAGAAATCCAAAGATTTCTTACCTTGCTGTAGATACTCCCGGTGCGCACGTTGTTGTTATTGAAGACAGCTTTTTTTTGTGGAGGGTTGTACAGCGAATCGTTTTGTCTCGAAAAGAAAAAGAACGTACGACGATGTTTAAATTACGAAGCATGGTTGCTCCATACAGTGTTGCGTGGCACAGCGTCGAAGAAAAATCTACGGAAGAAACTGTTTAAAGAAATCTACGATTGTTCCGAGTAACCTGCTGATGGCCCCCTTCATTGCAGAGCGTTCTGCAGACTCTCCAGTGAGTCCCCAGATAGTGAGTCCATAGGCAACCGCCCAACTTGAGTCTTTTATCTTTCCCCCCTGCGCGTTATTTAACCCTGCGATTTTTGAAGGAAGTTTTAATGAGCCTTCGGCGATGTCTCTGATTGATCCAACGCCAGAGCCTCCACCAGAGAGGATGATACCTGCGGGGAGTAGTTGGTCTTTACCAAGCTGTTTTAGATGCCCGTCAATAAGTTCAAACATATCGGTAAGGCGCGCACCTAAAATATCGTCAAACTTTTTCTTGGGGTACGAGGCGCCGGTGACTGCTCCAAGTTTTAACTGCTCTGCCTCTTCCAAAGAAATACGCAGTCCAAGGGCAATATCTTTTGTTATATCCATAGACCCGATACGAAACACTTTGAGCGATATAGGGGTGCTATTTTCAAAAACAACAATTGAAACTGTTTCAGACCCAATGTTTGCCAAAAGGCACCCAGCCCGCTTTTCGGCATTGGTAACCGTTACGATGGATCCGGCAAGAGGGGACGCCATAGTATCGCCAACGGCAATATCGGCACCTTCTACCGCCTCGATGAGGTCGTCAACGTGCTGATCTAAGCAGGTGATAAAGAGCGTCTCTATAGACAGCTTTGATCCATGCATACCTTGGGGACGCCCAAGCACTTCTGAGCCGTCTATTGAATATGAAAGGGGAATGGTATGGAGGACACGCCTGTTTGTAAGGCGACCCTTTACGCTCTCTCGTGCCATAGCGAGCGCGTTTTCAACATCTAAGTCGGTTATCTCTGCGTCTGCTCGTTGCGTAACGGCGTCACCTTTTGTGCGAACTTCATCAAGGCCAATGCCACCGATAGAAAGGAAGGCGCTCTTTATTTTAAAACCTGACGTTTCTTCTGCTTGCAGTGCGGCAACCCTGATGGAGCGAGTGACGTCGGCAATGTTTACAATGTACCCATGACGAAGACCTTTGCTTTCAGCGTACCCGGTACCTATGACGCGTGGTGCGCCACCCTTCTCAGATTCTCGTGCAACAACAACACGCACCTGGTAGGTGCCAATATCTATGCCGACTGCTGTTCGTAATGCCATGCGCTTAAGAATAGCGCACATTTTCTTATGTATTCGGAGAAGGGATGGAAAACGTGCGACACCAAGAATTTTCTTGTCTCTCCATTGTACGCCCGTGATCCAATCCCTTCAAATGCAATAAACCGTGGATAAATAAAAATCCGAGGTACTGCTTGGTAGACAGTGAAAACTTTTTTGCTTTTTTTTGCACGTCATTCATTGAAATAAACATTTCTCCCGAGAGCGTATCGAGAGGAAACGAGAGAATATCGGTTGATGTTTTTTTATTTCGATAGCGCGTGTTGAGTGTACGCATCCGCGTTTCGTCAATAAACACCAGTGAGAGGTCGTACTTTTTTCCCAAGACTTTTTCTTTTATACGTAAAAACGGCACCGCAGGGATTTTCTGCTGAGTGCCGTTTCGTATTGAAAAAGTAGGAGACATTCGTTAGCGAGACCCGCCTCGCCCGCGTGTGCGTGGTTGGATGAGTCCAAGTTTTTCTTTTCGCTCACGCTCTTCTTTGTTAGCGATTCTGCGGAGCGCGCTGTTACGCTTCTTTTGTTTTGAAACAGTTCGGAGGTGGTATCGGAGACTCTTTGCCTTTCGGACAATGCCCGAACCCTGAACGCGTTTTGAAAAGCGACGCATTAACGACGGCGTTGTTTCGTTTTCGTTTTTCTTTACGGCTACTCCAATCATAGTCATAGTGGGTAGATTTAAACATACCTATACCATCTTTGCAAGTAGGCGGTTAGGATATATGGGCAACATTTGGTATACAAAGGGACACTATGAAGAAAGAGTCTTTTGCATCAAAGCAACCCGCACCAAAGGTGGAAGACATCCACGCTCTGCGCAGACTGCAACCGATAGAGAAGTTTATGCTGGTTCATAACGGGTGGATGCCAACGCCAATCCCGCCTTGGTTGAAACAGTCAGTAAAAAAGAATGGGAAACATTTTGAATACACCGACGTGTACGTGGAAGGAGAAGGAGCGGTTCGGTTATGTAGAATTGCGCGGTAGGTTTACACGCGTACACGGCTCATACGAGCGGGGAGCTTTTGAATCGGAATGACCTCTTGTATCTGCGTTGTTAGATTTCGTAAAATGACAGTGTCGTCAAGTGCTTCACGGTGCCCAATGACCGAGACGTACTTTGCACCCGAACTTTTTGCCAACTCCATTTGCTCTTGCATTGTTGATGCGAGAATAGCTTGCCCGAGCGCGATCCTTGAACGGAGGAGAGAGTCAAGGAGCCCAAAGGCTTTTATCTTTGCGGCTTCGCCAATGTGAACGACAAAACAGGCAGGTGTATCTACACTACTGCGCGCAATGCGAGAGTCAATTTTTTCAGGTACCGAGACTCCCATTCCAACAATTTCTGTCGCGTCGCCCTTCTTTTTTGTGTACTCATCAAACCTTCCTCCCATAGCGAGCCGGACACGCTCACCTTTTTTATCTGATGCTTCTATAGCAAATAAAATTTCGTTATGTACACCGGCGGTTGCATCAAGACGTGGGGCAAGTTCGTATGTGATGTTGAGTGACTCAAAGAGGGAAATTGTCTCTAACATTATCTTTCGACTTGATTCGGAAAGAAAATCAATACTGCGAGGGAGCGAGTCTACCAACTCGTGCTCTTCGTCTACGAGAAGCTTCATTGCGTCTTCGGGGCTCTTTTGCGCGGTGTCTACGATATGCTCGGGGATTGCTTTTGCGTTTTTCTTAAAGAAGTTTCCAAGTTCTCTGTTAAACCGTCGCCGTGATTCTTGGTCTCCGATAGAAGAGATGAGTACGGTAGCGTCTGAGAATCCGGCAGACTCTACAACGGCGAGTGACGCCTTTACGACAAATGCTTGCGCAATGGCGTGCTTTGGAGAGGTAATTGCAAACACGACGGTAGAAGAGGTGCCGTGGCGAGAAATGCCCCACGATTGCGTTACTTCTTTTGCGGCGATGAGTGTGTCTGCGAGCACCGCAATATCTGACGTTGTCTTATCGGTGTCAGTAGGTGTTTGCTGTTGCGGTGTTTTGTTTGACAGAGCAACAGGAGTGTCTACAAAGCCGTACGCGCTTGCAATGCTTCCGACTACTGCTTCTAAAGATTCGTGCTGTACCCCTCGTTCAATTGATCTCATAAAGATGTTTCGTTATGTGTTTCTTGCCCAGGAAATAAATCAAGCCTCGTCGGCGGAAGCACCCTGAGAAACGCCCTTCCAACGATGCCGTCGCGCTTCAGGACTCCCCACGAGCGAGAGTCTGAACTTTCAATTCTATTGTCGCCCATCACAAAGTATTCACCCTCTCCTAATGTGTAGACGCCGTATTCATTTTGTATACGGTCGTCTGCAATATAGGGTTCTTCAATCGTTACAGGAGGAGAGTCGTTGCCTTGAATAACGATTGATTCACCCAGCAATTCTACCGTTTCTCCCGGCAGACCAATAACTCTTTTAATAAAAAATACTTTTTCGTCTTTTGGATATCGCAAAATGATAACGTCGCCACGCTCGGGGTTATGAAAACGGTAGGAGAGTTGGTCAACAATTAAGTACTCTCCGCTTTGGAAAGTTGGAATCATTGACGCTCCTCGTACTATGAATGGCTGTGCTACAAAAGCACGAATGGGGAGAATAATAAGAAGTGCAATCAGTGCAAACTTGATGAAATCGTCAACAAACTTACCTGTATTACGTTCCATTACTCTGTATTGTACGCATCTTGCACACTGAGTCAATTGTTTTTTTATTTTTTTGTCTTCAAATATTTTTTTACATACAAAATTTATTTTTTTGCACCGCTCTCCTCGTGTATACTTGATTTACTATGTACACAATTGTTGGTTTAGGAAACCCGGGGGGCGAATACGTGCATACGCGTCATAACGCAGGACGCATATTAGTTGAATCGCTCGCAACGCAAGAAGGAGTTGCACTGAAAGACAAAAAAAAGCCCGCTCATTTGGTAGGAACAGGCGACGTGTACGGTGTCCGTGCTCGGTTGGTACTCCCCAACACCTTTATGAACAAGTCGGGTACTGCAGTTGTGGGGTACGTAAAGACTCCGAAGGCAGGAAAGAATCTTATTGTGGTGTATGACGACATTGATTTGCCACTCGGGGTCGTACGCGTCTCTTTTGGGCGAGGGTCCGGTGGCCATAGGGGGATAGAATCGATTACGCGAGCGATAAAAACCAAAGATTTTATTCGTATTCGGGTCGGTGTTTCAAAATCGGCGCGCGGACGCGCAAAAAAACCCTCAGGAGAGAAAGAAGTGGTCGATTTTCTTATGGGAACGTTTCCAAAGAGTCAATATGAAATGCTGACTGGTGAGATTCAAGAAAAAGTGTTTCGTGCCATTGAGCTTATTTTGCCGGAAAAGAGTCACGTGCCCGCAATGAATGTGGTAAATAGAATGTAAAAAATAGGAGGATTAGGTGCTAGGAAGTTAGGACATTAGGAAAACAGTGCTTAGAGAACAGTACTGAAGTAGAAGGTACGTCGGTAGACAGTACAGGAGAGGAAACTGTCAAAGCACAGGGACCAGAGTCCAAATAAAACACCTAATAGGAGATTAGGAGGATTAGGTTGTTAGGAGTTAGCTAAAGCCTAAGGCCTAGAGCCTAAAAGCTAGTTATTAGTGCTTAGAAAAAAGTACTCTAGATATGTCAGTAACGAGTACTTCTATACACTGTTCTGCCAAAGATTTGTACAGTTAACTGTACAAATATAAGAAAATAGGTACGTTAGGGTTCTACATTAGGATGTTAGGATTTAGCGTAAAAAGACAACACTAGTTTTAGATTAAAAACCCCCGTCAAACGCAAAGCGTTTGACGGGGGTTTTTCTTGTTTTTAAGCTAGTGCCTAGTTCTTTCTTCTAAGTGCTGTTTTTATTACGAATTTGCTTTTGTGTATGAGAGTGTCATACGGTGCTCTTTTGGATCAAAGAGAGTAATTGCAAATTTATATGTTTTACCGAGTGAGAGCTTTTCTTTCAGCTCTGCTTCACTTTCAAACTCAGATACGTGAACGAGTCCAGCGACACCCTCTTCAATTGATGCGAGCGCTCCGTATTTGTTGTACTTGATAATTGCAGCCTCAACGATGGTATCTTTTTTGAATCGGTCAGAAGCAGAAACCCATGGGTCGTCTTGTAGTTGTTTGAACGAGAGAGAGATTTTGCCGTCTTTCACATCAATGACCTTTACTTTTACCCGATCACCAACCTTGGCAAATGAGTGCGGGTCTTCAACAAGCCCCCAGTCAATCTCAGAGATGTGTACCAACCCTTCAATGCCACTGTCTACTTTTACAAACACACCAAAGTCAACGATGCCGGTCACCTCTCCTTCAAGAACGTCACCAACTTCGTAGTTTTCAGTTGTACTCTCTTTTGATTCACCAGAGAGCTCTTTTTCTGAGAAGATAAGTTTTCCTTCTCGTGGGTCGGCGGTAATAATCCGTACCGGAAGCATCTCTCCAATCAATTTTTTCAGTTCGTCAAGAATCAGTTGCTTTTCGCCGTTTGCTACGCGAGGGTAGTGCTCGGTACGAAGCTGTGATGCCGGAAGGAATCCGTTGATGCCTTGCCAAGCGATAATCAGACCGCCTTTGTTTGCGTCTTTAATAGGGAGAGTAAATACGGTCCCCTCTGCAATTGCCTTTTCGGCATCGCTCCACATCATTGCCTGACGAGCCTCTTTGAGAGAGAGCTCGATGTAACCTTCTTCGTTTTCGGTGTCTACAATTTTTGCAGCAATGGTGTCACCGAGCGCCACCTTCTTTAAAATATCTCGCGCCGCAAGATACTCGCGTCCATAAATAATACCGGTCCCAAAAGGCGGTAAATCGACGTACACACGACCTGAACCAATAGCGACAACCGGACCTTCAATAGTGTCTCCCAGTGCCGGCGGTTCCGGTGTTTCTTCTACAAAGGAGTGCATGACTCCTTCTTCTTTTATTTTTGTTTCCATAGTATGCCTCAGTAATCAGTTTAGGTGTCTCAATTCTTACGAACTAAGAGGGTTATTCTAAACCAAAGTGAAGAAATAAATATCCGCTTTACAAGCGAACGTGTGAGGAACTATAGCAAAAAAGCTTTCAAAAAGGAAGTGTGCCAGCTATAATTAACTATATGGTTATTACATACGCAGGAGGATACTGTTTTAAAGTTTCGTCGGGAGACACAATGTTAGCAATTAACCCACCCTCACAGACGAGTGAAATGAAGGTTTCAAAGTTTGGAGCAGACGTTGTGTTTATTTCAGCGAACCACAAGGATTGGGATGGAGAAGAGACTGCATCACACGGGGGGAAGGAACCTTTTGTGCTTCGCGGTCCCGGCGCGTATGAAATCGGTGACGTTGCGGTAGAAGGGTACCCAACGGAAGGCGCAGTAGGAGGAGAGATTGAAAATTTTAAAAACACCATCTACTCGGTTCAGTTTGATGGTATGCACATTGTGTTGCTCGGAGCGCTCTCTAATGCAAAACTTCCGCAGAGTGCTCGAGCTAATTTAGACGACGTTGATATTATTTTTGTACCGATTGGCGCCGATACACTTGACGCAAAAGGTTCTCACGATTTAGTGACAACACTTGAGCCAAGGTTGGTTATCCCGTACCAAGTAGGCAAGGGAGACGACATAAAAGAGTTTCTTAAAACAGCAGGTTCAACCGCGGTAAAGCCTGTTGAAAAACTGACGCTTCGTGCAAAAGATCTTCAGGGAAATGAGGGAGAGATTGCGCTCCTGAAATAATACGTACCGCCCGGTGATGTATTATAGAGAGGAGACACTATGGGCATTTTTTCGTGGATTGAAGAAACAAGACAGAAAACTCCTCTTGAGAGACGTCGTGTCGCTTTTTCGATAGCTCTCTCAGTGACGCTTGGTATTGGGGTTGTGTGGTTAGTTGGATTTTTGATACACGTCAGCTCGCTCTTTTCTAGCACAAAGCAGGAGCCAGCTACACCAGCTCCTGCGACAGAACCTCTGATTGTTCCTCCGCGGTGGCAATGAAATAGGAAACTAGGAAGTTTAGAGTATTTAGTATTCTGTATACAGTATTCAGTATGAGATATGAGGAAACTAGGGGGTTAGGAGGATTAGGTTGTTAGGAGTTAGCTAAAGCCTAAGGCCTAGAGCCTAAAAGCTAGTTTTTAGTGCTTAGAAAGAGAGAACACAAAACACAGAAGTCCAAAGACCAAATAAAACACAAAGCACAGCAAGAGAAGGTTAGGGAGTTAGGATATTAGGAAAACAGTGAGTGGAGTGTTTTGAATCAATGCGGTATAATAGGCCGTATCTATGGCTCGTAAAAAAGAAGAATCGGAGGCACTGCCAGAAAAACCTGAACACATTAACGTGGTGGCTCGCTCTATTTCAACCGAGATGCGCGAAAGTTACCTAGACTACGCGATGTCGGTTATTACATCACGAGCACTCCCTGATGTGCGCGATGGACTAAAGCCCGTCCACCGACGTATCTTGTTTTCGATGCATGAGAACGGGCTTTCTTCCAGTGCCCGCTTTAGAAAGTCAGCGTTTATCGTGGGTGATGTGCTTGGTAAGTACCACCCTCACGGTGATACCGCGGTGTACGATACACTCGCGAAAATGGCGCAAGACTTTACGATGCGTTACCCGCTCGTGTTAGGGCAGGGAAACTTTGGTTCTATAGACGGCGACTCACCGGCGGCGATGCGTTACACCGAGGCAAAGATGATGCAACTCTCAGGAGAGTTTTTGAAAGATCTTGAAAAAGAAACAGTATCGTGGCGTCCAAACTACGACGGCACACGAAAAGAGCCGGAGGTATTTCCAGCGGCGGTACCGGGGTTGCTTCTTAATGGAACGTTGGGTATTGCGGTGGGTATGGCAACAAACATTCCTCCACACAATTTAAAAGAGTTAGTAGACGCAACGGTACACATTATTGATAACCCGAAAGCAACCACCGAAGACTTGCTTGAATTTGTAAAAGGTCCAGACTTTCCCGTAGGAGGTATTGCGTACAATCAGAAAGACATTGCGCACGCGTATGCAACAGGTCGCGGTGGCGTTGTGGTGCGAGGAGACGCCGAAATCACTGAAGACAAAAAGGGGAACCCTCAAATTGTTATCACGTCAATTCCGTTTCGGGTAAACAAGGCAGACCTCATTGTAAAAATTGCCGACTTGGTGCGCGAGAAAAAATTAGAAGGCATAAAAGACTTACGTGACGAATCAACGAGAGACATTCGCGTAGTTATTGATCTTAAATCAAGCGCGCAACCGCAGGCGGTTCTAAACTATTTGTATAAGCACACGCAACTTGAAGACACCTTCCACTTTAATATGGTGGTGTTGGTTGATGGCGTTCCTGAAACGCTCTCACTTTCAAGCGTCCTCTCTCATTTTATTGAACACCGTAAAGACGTCGTTCGGAAGAGAACCGAGTTTGATTTGCGAAAAGCAAAAGACCGCGAGCACATCTTACTTGGACTAAAGAAGGCGCTCGATCACATTGATGAAATCATAAAAATTATTAAGGCATCAAAAGATGTTCCGACGGCACAGGTTGCCCTGATGAAGAAATTTAAATTTTCTGACAAACAGGCGACAGCTATTTTGGAAATGCGCCTCTCTAAACTTGCGGGCCTTGAGCGAAAGAAGATTGAGGACGAA
>PFBH01000002.1:0-346 GCA_002773335.1 Candidatus Kaiserbacteria bacterium CG10_big_fil_rev_8_21_14_0_10_45_20
TGGTGACCGCGTCGTCGTCTAAGATTGAGCATTGTCTTTGACTTTTGTTCTTGTCCCCTTAAAATTCCCCGCGTGCGGGGAGTTTTTTAATGCTAAAGAAGCAAATACAGAAGCGAATTCCGTCAACAGAATCTCGTCATTTTAGGTGCGGGCGCACCTAAAATGACGAGATTGAGGGTATGTTTGAAAATCCGCCCGAAAAATTTCAACTGTTTTATTTGGACTCTGGTCCCTGTGTTTTAGTAGTTTTTTCTATACTGTCTACCGACATACACTCTACTTCAGTACTGTTCTCTAAGCACTGTTCTCCTAATCACCTATTTTGCTAATGTCCTAGATTAGGGTC
>PFBH01000002.1:361-1435 GCA_002773335.1 Candidatus Kaiserbacteria bacterium CG10_big_fil_rev_8_21_14_0_10_45_20
CGTATAAGATAGGCCATCCGGGCTGGCTTTTTCGTACGTCTATGTTTTGCACCACGCTGTCAGAAAAACTAACAATAGGAGGATTCCCAGCCTCTCCCAGTGGAGCAAAAAAGGATCCGAGGCTTCTTGCTATCTCGTCTTCCCACTCAAGGAGCGCATTAAAAGAGCGGTCGTATGCAGAAACAGAAAGAATAATAAACGGTTGGTTTCTATCAAATGAGTGAATGCCGATCATCACGTCTGTTATTTCGCGACGAAGCGCTTCAGGAATGCGAAGAGATTCCAAAACCTCAGCGTGTGACGTGAGCACTTGCCCCGAATATATATCCAAACGAAGCACCTCACCAAGCGTCACGTTTGTGCCTTTACGGATTTCTCCCAAATCTGTGGTTAGTGTTGATGAGTACGGAACACGCAGTACTTTGTTAGGGGAAATAATACTTACTTTTGTCTCTTGGTCGTTTGCGTTTTTTTCTGTAATGAAAAATGTAAAGATAAGCGCGGACGAACCTAAGACAAGAAGTGCAAGCGTTCCTGCGATGAGCGCTATGTTCTTTCCTTTTGTTGAAGGCGTCGTAGAGGCTCGAGGTTTTTTATCGGCAGACGTCTTTTCGGCAGAAATAATACTTGAGAGTGTCGCTCCGCGTTTTTTAATCGCGTCGTTCATATCTGCCGAGTAGGTACGAAGGCGTGGAAGTGCGTCGCCTTCAGCTTCGCGTTTTGATTGCACTTCGCTTTGCGCTTTATTTTGTGGGTCTATGTCTATGCCCGCACGCTCAAACGTTTCTTGAGATTCGCGTTCACTACTGTCTGGTGTTTTCTCTACCATGGTGATTTTGTGCTTTAGGGTCTGTTGCCGGAGAGAGGCCTTTTCGAGACGCAAACTCTGGATCCACTTTCTTTATTGAAAGATTTACGCGACCTTCCTCATCAATTTCTTTTACGATTACTTTTACAACTTCTCCAACGGTGACTGCGTCTTTTACCGAGGCAATTCTAAATGGAGCGAACTCTGAGATGTGCACTAGCCCTTCGGTACGTGGCGAAAGTCGGACAAATGCACCAAAGTCCATT
>PFBH01000002.1:1468-13803 GCA_002773335.1 Candidatus Kaiserbacteria bacterium CG10_big_fil_rev_8_21_14_0_10_45_20
AATAATATCACCTGCTTTAAATACTCTAGTGATTGCACGGATGGCGTTGGCTGCGTTCTCTGGAGCGTCTCCTTGTCCGGTTACAAAGACAGTGCCATCGTCTTCTATGGTGATGTCGGAGACCCCGGTGTCCTCTTGTATTTTTTTGATATTTTTTCCTGAGGGTCCAATAACCATTCCAATCATATCAACCGGTACGGTAAGTGAGACAATTTTAGGCGCGCGCGGAGAAATATCTTCTCGTGGTTTTTCAATAGTATCTTTCATAACGTCAAGAATCTGAACGCGGGCACTCTTTGCTTGCTCTAAGGCCTCAGCGAGCACCGAAACAGGAACTCCCTCAACCTTTACATCAAGTTGAATTGCCGTTACCCCATCTCTTGTGCCGGCCACCTTAAAGTCCATATCACCGTGGTGGTCTTCGGGGCCTTGAATGTCGGTGAGAACACGGTACTTCTCAGGACTTTCGTACATTACTCCCATAGCAATACCTGCCACCGGTTTTTTAATAGGAACACCACCGTCCATCAGTGCTAATGTTGACGCACACACTGACGCCATTGACGTTGATCCATTTGACGCGAGTGCTTCTGAGACGAGACGAATGGTGTACGGGAATGTTTCTTTTGAAGGGATAACCGGTTCAAGCGCTTTTTCGGCAAGTGCTCCATGCCCAATCATTCTTCTATTCATACCGCCAACTCGTCCAGTCTCTCCGACTGAGTAAGGGGGAAAGTTGTAGTGGTGCATAAAACGTTTCTTCTCGTCCGAGCGCTCTATAGAATCAATAATTTGCGAATCTTCGGGCCCGCCGAGCGTGAGTGCCGAGAAAACATGGGTTCCGCCACGATAAAAAACACCGGACCCGTGGAGCACTGACGAAATGCCACCAGCCTTGGCAAATAACGGACGTACCTCGTCGGCCTTTCGCCCGTCAACGCGGTCCCCTTTTTCTATTGCACGACTTCGCATTAGCGACTCAACTTTTGATTCAAAAAAGTCGTCCGCCAGTTTTTTATTGTCTGGGTCCTGCTCAACAACAAGTGCTATAAACCTCTCTTTGAGCGCGAGCATAGAGTCTTTCCCGGGAGCTCCAGAAAATACCGCGCTTTCAAGGTCGTCTTGTACACGAGAGAAGACTTCAGCAACCGCTTCGGTATACTTCTTGGGAGGAACATCAACCTTCGTTTTCCCGAGTTTTTCTTGAAGCATTTTTTGAAATGCTTGGATTTTTTCTATTTCAGCTAAGCCGGCAGTAAATGCTTTTAAGAGAAGCTCTTCCGAAACCTCTTTAGAGCCAACCTCAATCATTGTTACTGTGTTGTTCTTTCCACACAGAAGCAGGTCCAACTCCATATCGTCGGCAGTGCGCTCTTTGTATGTTGGGTTTATTAAAAATTCATCACTGTCTTTTTTCTTTCCAATGCGCACCGCAGACACAGGACCTTTCCAGGGGATATTTGAAGTGAGGAGCGCAATAGAGGCGGCGTTTATCGCAAGGACATCCGGATCGTCTTCGTCTATGGAAAGAACGGTTACAATAACCTGCACATCTTTTCGCAGCGTTGCGTCAAAGAGCGGGCGGATTGTCCTGTCAACGACCCTGCCTGAGAGCACTGCGTTGTCTGAGGGGCGTCCCTCCCTTCTCATAAAACGACTACCAAGAATTTGTCCTGCAGCGTAAAATTTTTCTTCGTACTCAACTGAGAGTGGAAAGTAATCAATATCAGTTCTATCTTTAGAACCCATCACCGCTGTTACCAAAACTGTTGTGTCGCCGAGACGCAGTAAAACGGAGCCGTTTGCTTGATCAGCCAGATCGGTAAATGTTGCGGTGAGCGTCTTTCCCCCTATTTCTGTTGCGTATGATTCTTCTTTCATACTGGTTATGAATCAGCACCGATGACTTTTGGTTCGCCCCCTTCGTCAGAGTGTTCGTCTGATCCTAGGGCCCCCTTTATATCGGGAGCTCCAACACCCGGAATGCTAAATCGTCCTTGCGTCATAAGAAATTTACGTGGCTGTTCAGACATATCAATAAAGTCGTCGGCGATTTCTCTAAGACGCCCTGATGATGATTTGCCAAACGAAATAACTTCTACCTGCACCCCCTGCGCTTTTAAGTACTCTACCAATGGAACGTGGTCACCGTCGCCGGTCGCAAGTACGATCGCGTCTAGGTGAGGCGCCATTTTTATGGCGTCTACCGCCATTCCAACATCCCAGTCAGCTTTTTTTGCCCCCCCATAAAATATTTGGAGATCTTTTGTCTTTGCTTCAATGCCAATTTTTGTTAACGCGTCAAAAAACGCCCGCTCTTCGCCACTCTCTGTTGTGACGACGTACGCGATAGCGCGGATAAGGTGCCTTCCGGCGAGCGACTCTTTAAGTACGTTTGCAAAATTAACTCTTGTTTTATATAGGTTTTTTGCACTATGGTACAAATTTTGTGTGTCTATAAAAACTCCTACGCGTTGATCTTTGTGTTTTATTATTGCCATAAAAATTATTTTAGTACGTCTTGTTTTTGAAATGGTAAAAATTAAAAAACAAACTAAGACGAACTATGGTAATGATATCGTGCAAAAAACAAAACACCAAGGTGTTTTGTTCTACTTGCACGCAGGTGGAGCACTCTCTGTGGTAGCTACTTTTTCAAACCGAGGCTCTTTACTACCTTGTTGTACGCTCTCTTGTCTGTTCTCTCGAGATACTTTAAGTGAGTACGTCGATCAGCAACCATTTGCAAAAGACCGCGTCGAGAGTGCTTATCTTTCGTATGTGTTTTTAAATGAGCGGCAAGCTCGTTGATTTTTTTACTTAAAAGAGCAACCTGTGCCTCTGCAGACCCAGTATCTTTGTCGTGTTTTTGCACGGACTTTATTGCTCGCGTTTTCTGTGTTTTCGTTAACATATTTTCATACGGTACCACAGTTGAGCCTTATTTGCAAGTTCTCCGTGAAAAGGGGGTCTGAGCGCACCATGGTGCGCTCAATAGCTCATTCCGTATTATTGTGCGCACATTACTCGGGTATACTATACGCAATGGCAACAGTTACCGATTTAAAAAGAGAGTTTCTTGAGTATATAGAGATTTCAAAAGGGAGGAGCCTTAAAACGGTAGAAAATTATGACCGATATTTAACGCGTTTTATAGAGTTTTCAAAAGTGGTGTCTCCTACCGATATCACCGATAAGGTGGTGCAAGAGTTTCGTCTGTGGCTTAACCGGCAGAGTGCCGGGGCAAGTAAACACGGAGTTGGGACGTTAAAAAAGAAAACGCAAAATTACTACCTTATTGCTCTCCGTGCGTTTCTTAAATACTTACACCGTCAGGGGGTACAAACACTCCCCGCAGAGAGGATAGAGCTTGCCAAGGTGCCGGAGCGGTCTTTGGACGTTGTGTCGTCTGTTGAGCTTGAGCGCTTGCTCAATGCTCCACTTGAAGCACTGCAAAAAGCTGATTCGCCTGAAAAAGAGCGTGTATGCCTTAGAGATAAGGCGATTCTTGAGTTGCTATTTTCAACAGGGCTTCGAGTATCTGAATTGTGCGCACTTGACGTTGACATAGACCTTTCTCGTGACGAACTTTCTGTACGAGGAAAGGGAGACAAAGTGCGGGTCGTGTTTCTTTCTGGTACAGCAAAAAAGGCAATAGCAACGTACCTTAAAGCACGAACCGATATGGAAGAAGCGTTGTTTGTTGATGGAAGACCTAAGGCATTGCACCGCATTACCCCTCGCGACATTCAGCGCCACATTAAAAAGTACGCAACCTTAGCCGGTATAACCAGTCAGGTGACACCCCATGTGCTGAGACATATGTTTGCAACTGATTTATTGGAAAATGGCGCAGACCTGCGTTCGGTGCAGGCGCTTTTGGGTCACGCAAATATTGCAACAACACAGGTGTACACACACGTTACCGATAGGCACCTACACGATATCCATAAGGCATTTCACGGCAAAAAACGAAAATAGGTCAGTCAAATTTCTTTGGTTGCGCGTGTAGTTTTTCACTCAGCTCTTTTGCTTGTCCGGCAATACGCATCCAATCACATGTTTTTTTGTGCAGGCGCTCCGGAGACATTTTTGATGCTGTGGTGTTTAGCTCGTGTTCAAGGTCTTCCGCTTGCGAAGTCAGCATTTCTAAGTACCCAAGCAAGCGATTTCTTGTCTGTATAAAATTCTCTAATGAGTCGTGCTTTTTTTCTGACTCAGTTGATATGCTCGGGTGTGGTTTTTGAGGTTGCTTTTCCATACATTACAAAGTCACCGTTTTAGATTTTGGTGGTGTTGGTGCATTCGGTATATCAGTAAACACCTCTGTTGCCCAGCGCACGACGTCGTTGCTGTACTGCTCGCCTTGTTGTTGCTCTACCCCGTGAAGCGTTGGTTGTATGTTTGAGTCAACAGCATAGTTAAAACCAAACCATGGAAAGAATACCGCTTGCCCTGCTTTGTGTTTTATTTTGCTACGTTTTCCTTTTCGGGGGTTTTCTACCCAGAGCCCCGGAGCACTCTCTGTAATTGCCAATGTCACTGTACTGCGGTCATAGTGCTCTTTTGCCGAGTACGTGCTTTCGTTAGCATCTTTGTACGCAAGAAATCGCAAGATGACGCGGGGGTATTTTTCACCAGTAGGAATAAAGCGTTCAGTGAGTTTTTGATAGTAGACTGGCGTTATTTGCATTTCAATAATCTCTTTGACTTGCTTGGCAATGTTTACCCACAGTCGGTCAGCATGTTTCAAAAAGTCGACAGCCTCAGGACCTGCTTGTAAAATTTTGTTTTTAAACTCGCGCGCAACGTCGGGGTGGTAGTGAAAAAATTCTTTATGCTCTCCATCTCCATCGCTCTCTGGTTTTCTAATGCCGACACCGAGGTGTACTCGCTTTTCGTCTTCTGGTAGATACGCGCAAATTTTTGAACGGAGCGCTTTGGGGATCGCCGTAAACGACACAAACGAATCAATCGCGTTGTGTACACCTTCTTTAGAAATTTCAATCGGCGCGGTTGCGTACCCATCCCTTTCCCACGATTTGAGTAGAGGAGATATTCCCTCTAAGAGACTCCTGCCTTTTTTCGTGCACGCACCACAGCCCTTCCCTTCTCTTCCGTTTTCCATTTCTCCTATACTGCCTTATACGGTACAGTATGTCTATGAAGATCGTTTCTTGGAACATTAACGGCATTAGAGCTATACACAAAAAGGGCCTACTACAGCCCTTTATTGACGCAGAAAAGCCAGACGTTTTATGTTTGCAAGAGACAAAAGCAGAGCAGTTTCAGAGTGAGGTAGACCTTCCCGAGTACGAAGAGTACTGGAACTCTGCGACACGAAAAGGCTATTCGGGGACTGCTATTTTTACAAAAGTGAAACCATTATCAGTTCAGTTGGATATTCCACCTGCAATAGCAAAAAAGTTTGGTATTGAAGACGACGGTTACGGAAATCCCAACGAAGAAGGTCGGGTTATTGTGCTTGAATTTGAAAAATATTTTGTAGCAACGGTGTATACACCAAACGCAAAAGAAGATCTTTCTCGCGTTTCTCTTCGTCATAAGCACTGGGACCCTGCCTTTTTGGCGTATATGAAATCGTTAGAAAAAAAGAAACCCGTTATATTTTGTGGCGACCTAAACGTTGCGCATACCGAAGAGGACCTGGCAAATCCAAAACCCAACGTTGGAAAGAAGGGCTTTACGCAAGAAGAGAGAGAGGGTGTTGATAATATGATTGCAGGCGGGTTTACCGACACATTCCGTTTGTTTACGAAGAGTAACGGTCACTACACATGGTGGAGCCACTTTGCAAAATCGCGTGAGCGGAATGTTGGCTGGAGGATTGATTACGTTTTTGTATCAAAAGTGCTCGTGCCATCAATAAAAAGAGCCGAGATACTTCCTCAGTACCTTGGCTCTGATCACTGTCCGGTCTCGCTTACAATCTAGGGAGTAATGGAAGTGCCTTCTATTCCTAAAGCTTTCTCGCCTCGCTCTTCTGCTTCCTTTTGGGCAGCTTTTCGCACCCTCTCTTCTTCCGCTTTTAATGCTTCTGCTGCGTTTTGTATATCTTCGCCAAATATATTTTCTTTCATATTAAAATTATACACCATTATTTGTTACAGAGTCAATAACAAAATCTGCCCTCTGCGCTACGCGTTTTCCGAGAGAGAGGCTTTGAGCAATACCCTTCTTTTCGCGGCCTGAGGGGGTTTGTCCGCAGTTTGCGCACCGTGGCTTTATTTCAGATATACGGTGTCGTTGTCCACATCGCAAGCAGAACCAATCAACAAAAATTTCTCCTCTCGGCGTTAAGTGCACTCCTTCTCTGATTTCCATAGTGTGGCTACCCTATCTCACTTTAAAGAAAAAGACAAACTAGCTTACGTGGTGCTTTTTTTGAATTTCTTGCACCGCCTCTTCTTCTTCTTTTTCTAGACGCATCTTTCCTTGCTCTCCGAGTGAACGAAGTTCTTTGTCAGAGAGCGTTAAAAGTTCTCTGGTGCGAATTTCCAGATGCTCTATAGTATTTTTGTTTGGATCATCAAGCACCTCTTCTAAAAGCGCGTGGAGAACCCAACCGATGCGTGGCCCCGGCTTTTCGTTAAAGGCTTTCATTATGTCGGCTCCATCTATGGCAAGCATCTTTACGCTCAAGGGGTCACGGAGCGCTTCGTCTACCATTGCTTTGTATTTACGAAACCGAAACGGTTGCTCTTTGGGGCGCCCTGTACCGATGCGATCGCAAATACGTAAGTTTAATAGGTCGTGAATGTTTTCTTCTCCGACATTTTGAATCATACGACGTACAGCAGAGAGTGTGATTTGATCCGGGTCCGAGAAAAACATATGCCACCGAACCAGTTTTACAGCACGTTCAATCAGTTCTTTTGGAAATCGTAAGTCTATGAGTGCTTTTTTAGTAACGCGTGCTCCGACAACTTCGTGCCCGTGGAACGTCCAGTCTTTTTTCTCGTCTGACCACCGGCGTGTTTCAGGTTTTGAGACGTCATGAAAGAGTCCCGCAAGGCGAATCGCAAGCTCCCAGTCTTTGTCGGCGGCGTGTTGCATGGTGCGGAGAAGGTGTTCAAACACGTCAAACGAGTGTGCTTGGTTTTGAGCAACACCAACCCCTCTTTCTAAATCGGGGGCGATGTACTTCAGTAAGCCTAATTTTTGAGATATGAAAATGGACTGCATCGGCTCTTTTGTTTCAAGGATACGAATCAACTCATCACGGATTCGCTCTTTAGATATCTTAGAAAGTTTTTCAGCGTTAGTTGCAATTGCTTGCGCGGTTTCGTCACCAATAGCAAATCCTAATTCTGCCGAAAGACGCACCGCCCGCATCATACGAAGGGCGTCTTCAGAAAACCGCTGGTCAGGGTCCCCTACTGTGCGAAGCACCTTTTTGTGCAGGTCTTCTTTACCACTATGCTCGTCAACCAACTCGCCGGTCTGAACACGAAACGCAATAGCGTTTACGGTAAAGTCACGACGGGTTAGGTCTTCAGAGAGTGAGACACCAAACTCAACCGTGTCAGGGCGCCGTGCGTCACTGTACGTCCCCTCTTTTCTATACGGCGTTACCTCAATTACTTTGAGCGTGTCATTTTCAGATTCTGTTTTTACCCCGACAGTACCAAAATCGTTTTCATAGAACGAGTCAGGAAATATGGTCTGAATGTGCTCGGGTGTTGCGTTTGTGGCGACATCCCAATCTTTTGGGGTTTTCTGTAAAAGAAGATCGCGGACACATCCCCCGACAAGATATGCCTCAAATCCGGCGCTCTCAAGCGCCTCTGAAACAGTACGGACTTCTTGTGGAATATCTTTTATTTGCATTACCTCTCTATTGTGCCACATTTAGGGCAGAGACACTCGCTTTTTGCGCTTTGGTGGCGTAGGATAGAGAGGTTCAACTATGCGCCCGTAGCTCAACGGATAGAGCACTTGTCTTCGGAACAAGGGGTTGTGGGTTCGATTCCTGCCGGGCGCACACTAAAAACACTTCCCCATATAGGGGGAGTTTTTTGTGTGCGCCCGCAGTAAACCAACTGATTGGTTTACGTCAGGATGAGAAGCCCGGAGCGATGTGTGAGTTTGAGCGAAGCGAAAGGCGAACACCGCGAGGGCCGGCTGTGAGGAATTTTCCGTCAGGAAAATTACCGAACAGGATTCCTGCCGTGCGCACAAAGACAAAAATCGGTACCTGCGTACCGATTTTTCGCTTTGTGCGAGCCGGAACGTTGTCGCTTTAGCGACCGTGAGGCGATGCCAAGTTGCTTAGTACAAAACGAATAGCAGATCCCATTTTCTTAACGTTTTTGTGCGGCCAAGGGTAATCGAAACCCTGTCTTGTGCTTGGCAAGCACACGTTCTACCACTGAACCATGGCCGCAGTGCTTATATATTTGCATAGTAGTCACCTTTGAGCAACTCATCAGGCAGTAACTCTAGCCATTTCATAATTTTCTTTTTTAAATAGGAACTCGTGATATACACCGTACACACTCCGTATCTCAGTCGATTTGTTTGATGGCGCCCCTTAACGGTTACACTCTTTCGAAACTGCTCTTCTGGGAGGTCAATATTTTTTGACCAATACTCGCGACAGGTTTTTTCATCCAGATCTGGATACACTAGAATCGCGGCGCTTATCTTTTGCTTTGGGACACCACACACTTCCACAAGAAAGGCGATAAACACAACGAGAAGTCTTGGTTCTATGTTTGACATTCGTACGAGACCTTTTGATACCCTATCTCCCTCTCCCCAATACAGCATTAGGCCGGCCACAAATAGTGGGTGGAATTTTAATACCTCCAAGTCGTTTACAGCTTCACGTTCTGACTGAACGTACAATTTTTTGAGTGCAATACCGCGTGTGCGGTTTAACTGAGTAAATCGTTGTGTATGTTGCTCTCTTGTCACTTTTTGCAATTCATTTTTCAACACCTGAGACCATTCCTCGTCTTTAAACCATGATGACAATGTGCTCCTAGGAATATTCATTATTTTTTCAATATCTTTGTAGCTTTTCCCGTTCTTTCTTAACGTAAACACTGCTTTTTTATCTTTTCTCATATAGTATGATTATACAGGACTACTCGGGGGTTCTCTTTATAAAAAAACAGTATTTAAAGGTGAACTAGCGAAACAGAAGAGTTGTGACCGATTCCCCGTATCCGCACAAAAGAATAGCTAGACACAACATACACTCAGGCATATAATCTTCACTCCCCTTTCCACAGAGTTAGTATGTAGAGAGGGATAACACTAAAGTGTATGAATACAGAAAAATACTCACTTAATATGGGTTTTGAAAATATAAGGTGTCCAAATTGTGGTAAAGAGAACGGATGGAGCGCAAAGAAGTGCTTTAATTGCGACTACCCGCTTTAAGGTAACCATCTAGCATCTTAAGATTCCAAAAAAATGTCAAGGACAAAAAGTCCTTGAGGTTTTTTGTTGGAAAATAGCTATATTTTAAGCGAAAACAGTGGATAACTCTGTGTGTATTGTTAATAAAGGACAAAAAGACATAAAAGTCTGATTTTTGTAAGTCAAAAGTACGGCTTATTATAAGGGTGTCGTGTAATTTACATTATATATTCGTTTCACGTGAAACATCTGCATTATTAACACGATATAAGTTTCATATGAAACATGGTAGGGAATTAGGCTTTAGCCATTAGGGGGCAGAGTATTCAGTATGTAGAAAAAACCCAGAACTTTGAGTTATGTTTTTTACCTAACGCCCAATCCTCTAGAGCCTAACAGCTTAATTGGGTGATATTCTTTGTTCGTGGCTCAACACAACGAAATTGGCAGAATAGGAGAAGACGTTGCATGTGAAACTCTCAGAAAGAGGGGGCATCGAATTATCTCTCGAAATTATAGAAAGAAATATGGCGAAATAGACATAATTTCACATGAAAGGGGGAAATTATACTTTTGGGAGGTAAAATCTGTTTCATATGAAACTCATAGAGAAAAGAGTAAATCTGTTCCATATGAAACATACAGACCAGAAGAAAACGTTCACCACAAGAAGTTGCTTAGGCTGTCACGGGTAATTCAAGAATACCTTGTTTCATATGAAACAAAGGGGGATTGGGAATTTGGTGTTTTGGTGGTTTACCTCGATATAGAGAACAAGAGGGCGAAAGTGCGAACAATAAGTAATATAGTAATTGGTGCATAGTATTGGTGAAATAGTAATTGCGCGGTATAGTTGTGTCTTGAGGGTAATATAGTTTTTATATTGCACCCTCTATTCGGGCTGTATGACAGCATACAGCCCATCGTCGCCTCGGATATGCTTGTGTTGTTACACACACAGCATATCCCTCGACTCCTCGGGCTGTAACTCAGGTTGCATCCTCTCATTCCGAGAAGAATATATGCGAGCATAGTATTCTCTCTCTACATTCGGGCTGTAGTATACCGGTAGTACGCTTGATTTGGGATCAAGTAGACTGGGTTCGATTCCCAGCAGCCCGACAAAATACTGAACACAATGAGCAGCATCGTGTGATTTTATTTTGCCAGAGCTGATTGAAACCGAAAGACGGAGGCGGTATACAAGCGAACGAAGTGAGGCTTGTCGCCGAGTCGGGGTCGCGACCTTCGTTGTGTAGCTTGAGAGCAAAGCGAACTAGCGAAACAGAAGAGTTGTGACCGATTTCCAGCAGCCCGACAAAATAAAAACAGGAGATTAGGACGTTAGGATATTAGATTGTTAGGGGTTTAGGAGTAAGAAGAGAGGGAAGTAGAGTGGTGAAGATTTAATAAAGGACATTTTGTTATTACAAAATGTCCTTTATTAAATGGCTCTGTAGAGCTATTTTTTAGTTTTCTAGGTACTGTAAGAGTGTTTTTGTAAGTGTTGGTGCCACTGTAAGGTTAAATATACGAGATTGCTCTCTAAAGTCTCCGGAAAGGTAAAGAGAGAGGGATGCGCCACTCTGCTTTTCAAAATCTCTGATGATGTATGGTGTGGCGATTGCTCGGAGGTCTCTATTTTCTGTAGTTTCAGCATCAGAAGAGGTGACAATAAGTCCAACAAGCGCACCGTCTTGCCTTGCAACAGCGCCACCTGATGACCCTTGCTGGGCGACAATTGAGCCTCCTATTGAAAACAGGTCGGGAGTGTTTCCACCAAAGGTAAATATCTCTCCTACGAGTGCGTTTGCTGAAACTGCGTACAGTTCTTTTTGCACCGTAATTCCTCCAAGAAATCCGGCCGGGTACCCTGCCAAAAGTACAGGGTCATTTTGATTTGGACCATCTACTGCTATTTTAAGGTACGGAAAGGTTTCGGGTACTACTATTTGGTCACTTACCCCTCCTGTAACGTAGAGGAGTGCGTAATCGTACTCTCCGTTACCCCGGGGGCTTTCTTGCACGATTTTCGAAGCATTTTCTTGGATCCAAGAGGGTGGGATAAAGAGCAATTCAAAGGTATATTTGGGACTTGCCGGGCTTCCTGTGCGGGCGACGCACTCTATAAAATTTGGTACTGGGTAGTCTTTTAAAAGCAAATATTGGGCAACGTGTGCATTTGTAAGGACGACACCTGAGGGGTGAATAAAGACACCGCTTGCCGATATGGGGTTTAACTGCCCCGCGCCTTCTGTGGTACAGAGAATATTTACTACAGAATTACGGACCGTTTCGTTTAAACCGAGAGTTTCTTGTATATTTTGTGTCGAAGTTTCTTTTTCTTGCTCAAAAGAGAGCTGCGCAAACGCTTTTATTACCTCTTCTAAAGGGTCTTCTGTAACAGGAGCGGTAGTTTTGGTCGGTTCAGCCTCTGGTGTTGCTTCAGCTGGCGTTTTTGGTGATTGAGGGCTTTTTTCTTCTGTCTCTGGGGATGTTTTTACCTCTTCCTCTCTTTCTTTTTTTTCTGTATCTGCCAAAGGAGAGGGGGATTCTTCTGTTACCAAGACAGGTTGCGCAGGGGTTTCTATAGGAGGGCTAGAAATAAGGCCAAAAAAGACCAACGTTGCAGTAAGTGCCGATACCACAGAGAGGAGTAATTCGCTTAAAAATGTCATACGGTGCCTCTATTATATCCTGTATATTCGTTGTTTCTAAGAGGTAGACGGGGTCGTGGCGGTGTGCTACTATTTTCAGGTGCTTGGCATATACGCCAAGTTCTTATAATTATGGATTCCATGGTTCTCCAAAGGAATCCGTTAACAAAGAACATTATGATCAACGACGAAATGACAACTCCAAACGACGCACCTGTAGAAGGTGATGCTCCTGCACAAGACGCACCTGTTACAGATGCTCCTGCAGAAGGTGAAGCAGCTGCGTAA
>PFBH01000004.1:0-12192 GCA_002773335.1 Candidatus Kaiserbacteria bacterium CG10_big_fil_rev_8_21_14_0_10_45_20
GTCAGACTTTCGTCCATTGCGGAATATTCTCGGCTGCTGCCCTCCGTAGAGGTACGGACCGTGTCTCAGTTCCGTCGGTGGGGGTCAGCCTCTCAGCTCCCCTAAACGTCATAGCCTTGGTAAGCCGTTACCTTACCAACAAGCTGATATTAGGCAGGCTCTTCCTCAAGCGATAAATCTTTACTCCGTAGAGACTATCAAGTATTGCTCCATCTTTCGATGGGATATTCCTGACTTGAGGGCAGATACCTACACGTTACTACCTCGTTCGCCGTGGGTCTAAACCCACTCGACTTGCATGCCTTATCCACGCCGCCAGCGTTCACCCTGAGCTAGGATCAAACTCTAAGTAAAGATCGGACGCATCGCGCTATGAGCGATGTCTCAGAGGCACTAGGCGCTAGGACATTAGGCGCTAGCAGTTTCGTTTTGCTAAAGCCTAAGACCTAACTTCCTAAAGCCTGAAGCATCACACGCAGTGTGATGCGCCCAATCGATAGACGGAGCAGAAGAGAAATAAGAACTCTTCTTGCCTCCAATTTTCATTTTCGTTTTTCTTTCTTACCTAATTTTCAGGTTGTTTTGCATATTATTGTTCAAGACAATTTCTATGCAAAACGATTTGCACTGGTATTCAATTATCAAAGGGCTCTACGGAATTAAAAAAGCCGAAGCTAAAGCTTTCGGCGTCATAGTGATGTCTAGTGTCTACTATTAGTTTCTAGTGTTCATACTATTGATGCCAAAAGTCTTAACGCTTACCGTAGCAAAGCGTTCCGCTATTCTACCTTTACCCATAAGGCACTGTCAACCCCTTTTGAAAAGAGGGTATACTACAAAAAGGTATCTATATATTTTTATGCCACAATCAAAAAAACCGACACAAAAACGTCTTAAGAAAGAGCCGTATACCGTTATTTCGTTAGGGGGGTCTATCATCGTTCCGGATGCTATTGATACTAAATTTTTGAGAGCATTTCGTGACCTTATTCGGGATCATATTAAACAAGGGAGACGTTTTGTAATTATCTCTGGTGGTGGAAAGACTGCGCGCAGGTATATGAGCGCGGCGGAAACATTAACGGCGCTCGCCAGCGAAGATATTGACTGGCTGGGCATACACTCAACGCGTCTGAACGGCCACTTGATTAGAACACTGTTTAGGAAAGAGGCGTGTCCGACTATTATAAAAGATCCGCGCAGAAAAATTACCGCTACTCATCCGGTGATTGTCGCGGCGGGGTGGAAGCCTGGGCGAAGCACCGACTACGTTGCAACGTGTATTGCAAAAAATCTTGGAGCGAAAAAACTTATCAACCTTTCAAATGTTGATTTTGCGTACGATAAAGATCCGCGCGAACATAAAGACGCAAAGCCGATCAAAACATCTTCGTGGAAAGACTTTCGTGCGCTTTTGCCAAAGAAGTGGGATCCGGGACTTTCTGCCCCGTTTGACCCTATCGCGGCAAGAGAGGCAGAGAAGCTTGGGCTTGAGGTGGCGATTATCAATGGACGCAAATTGAAAGAGGTGGGAAAGTACCTTGCGGGAGAGCCGTTTAAGGGAACGATTGTTACCGACTAGGTAAGGCCCTTTAGTGTCCTGAGGCTTTGAACGCGTGCGCGTAAGTCATCCTCTTCTTCTGCGGTGAGGACTCTGCCGAGTACAGCCTCGGATGCCTCGGAGAGACTCTCCTCCAAGATTGAAAAGAGTTCGTCTGGAGAAAAATCGCACCCCCTCTTTTTATTTACGCGCATTACCCTATCGAGTGCGCGTGACCACATTAGGTAATTATTGAGGCGTGTTTTGGGACGCTTTTCAAAGAAAGTTGCAGTTCTGTGTACCATACTGCTTCGTACTGTCTCTGGTGTGCTCATATGTACATTGTAGCAAGTACGCTGTCGACCTGCGCGCGCAGTTCTTCTATGGTGCCATTGTTGTAGACTATGGCGTCGGCCATATCGATGACTTTTTGTTTTTGCATACCGTGCGGGTCGGGGTCGTTGATCTCAAGCTGTTCGTGCTCTTGGAATTGTTTGAATGTTACTTTGTCTGAAGATGACCGACGGCGCTGTACCCTTTCGTACCGAATTGCTTGGTCTGCATCGACAGCGAGAAGGAATACGCCATTTTGTTTTAAAAGCTCTGCCTCGGCAACGGCGCGAATTGATTCAATGATGCTGTTTTTAGGTTTATCTTTTGCTACCTGATTGAGGTAGTGGCGTGCGACATAATCGTTACCGTACTGTTTGCGTAACTCGTTTGCGACAAGGCGCATATGCGTACGGTCGTTTGGCAGTCCCTGACGCTCTATCTCTTGTAGTAACAATGCTCGCGCTGAGTAGTGAGTAAAATTTTTTTGCTCTACCAAATACGAAACAACGGTCCCCTTTCCTGCGCCGTCAGTGCCCGTAATGCCGATGATCATTGCGTTTTCTTTTTTGTATCTGCGTTTGTCTTTGAGCCGAGGTGAGAGATCATAACCAGAAGCGGTGAAGCAAAGAAGATTGACGAGTAGGCACCCGCGGCGACGCCGATGATAAGCACGAGTGCGAAGTCTTCTGTTGCGGAGCCTCCGAAGAAGAAGAGTGCGAGCAGTACCACAATGGTGGTGAGTGAGGTGTTGATTGAGCGGGTGTACGTTTGCGTCAAACTTCTTCCGACAACGTTTTCGAACGGTTCGTCTTTTTCGTTCTCTCTGTTTACTTTGAGATTCTCTCTGACGCGGTCAAACACGACGATGGTGTCGTTGACCGAGTATCCGAGCACGGTGAGGAGCGCGACGACAAACAGCGCATCTACCTCAAGTCCGGCGAATGCCCCGAGGAGCGCAAAGACGCCCGCCGGAATGAGCACATCGTGAGCGAGCGTCCCTAATGTAACGAGGCCGTACACCCAGCTAGAGACAGGTTTTGAAACCTTCCAGAACGCAATGGCAATGAATATGATGATGCCGAGTGCTACCAACAGAAGCGCGATGAGTGCCTTGGTAAAGAGCTCGTCTCCGAGAGATGGCCCGATGGTGGATACGCGGAGGACGGATGTGCTTTCTGAGATATTTGTGATCGCTGTCTCTACCTCTGCGACAACGTCAGGGGCGAGCTCTTTTGTGCGGATAATAAAGCCGTCGTCTGTTGAGCGGAGGGCGACAGTTTCGGTAATGATCTCTTCAACAACGGCAGTGATGTCTTCTTTTGATGCGTCTCCTTGCGACACTTCAATGAGGGATCCTCCTGTAAAGTCTATTGCAGGCTTGAGTCCCCATACGCCAAGTGCTATGACAGAGCCGAGTATGAGTACTGCTGATATGGAAACGAAAATGGTACGGTATTGAATAACAAACATATATCTTTTTAATGAATACGTAACCCACTGCCAAAGAGGGCTTTTGCTTTTGAGCGTGTCCAATCAAAGGCGAGCGCGAGGAGCATTGCCCGAGAGACCGTGATTGCCGAAAGCATTGATACAAAGACGCCGAGCCCGAACACTAACGCAAAGCCTTTGATGAGCGCCGTGCCGAACCAAAAGAGAACGGTGGCGGAAATGAGTGATGAGAGGTTAGATTCGCGGATTGATGGCCACGCGCGTCTGAACCCTTCTTTGATAGCCTCGTCGAGAGGTCTACCTCCTTTTAACTCTTCTTTCATTCTTTCAAAGATGAGCACGTTTGCGTCAACCGCCATACCGACAGAGAGAATGAAGGCGGCGATGCCTGCGGCGGTGATGGTTACAGGAATGACTTTAAAGAGAGAGAGGACAACGGCGCCGTAAATGAGGAGGGCAACGACCGCCACCAATCCCGGCACGCGGTACCACCCGATCATAAACAGAACGACGAGTAAAAAGCCAATCGCTCCGGCGATGATTCCCGCTTGCAGGGTTTCCGCGCCGAGCGTCGGGCCGATTGCTGAAGAAGAGAGGAGCGAGATAGGGACCGGGAGCGCTCCGAAGTTTAGGTCGCGCACCAGTGTTTTTGCCTCATCGAGAGAAAAGTTGCCACTAATGGTTGCAGACCCTCCCGGAATAGCCTCGCGAATCACCGGTACTGAAATTGGCTCTCCATCAAGGAAGATGCCGAGCACTTCGCCAACGTTGTCTCTGGTTATTTGTTCAAATAATTTTGAGCCTTCGCTATCAAATCGGATAATGACCACTGGCTCTGAACCGACGCCGGCATGCCCAGCATCAAACTCGAGCTGTGCTCGGGCAACGTAACGGCCGGACAGCTCTGTGGGAGTGTACGAGACTTCTCCGTCTTCAGAAATGGTTTGGAGGCGGAAGTCTAGTACAGGAGTTTCGCCAATAACGCGCACTGCTTCGTTGAGGTCGGTAACGCCTGGGAGTTCTACCACTAATCGGTGGTCGCCTGAAAAGGATCGTTCTGTTTGTACGAGCGGTTCAGAGACACCGAAGATGTTTGTTCGTCTTTCAACGACAGTGCGGAGCGATGACATTGCGTCTGCTACTTCGCCCTGCGCTACGTCTGAAACGTCTGCGGTGTATACCAAGTGAGACCCACCCGCCAGGTCAAGTCCGAGCCGGAATGGTAGGTCTGAGCCTTCTTGTTGTGAAGCGTAAATAAACCACCCCAAAAGCCCGCCTACAATAAGAAAGAAAACCGCCAAGGATCTGGTGAACCACATAGTGTTCAAAGTATCTCTTTTTTGGGCTCTAAAATCAAGTCTCTCTGTATTGCTATGAATTGATTGTTTTGCCCCTCTCGTCATTTCATATGCGACCGCATATGAAATGACGAGAGGGTGGTGAGATGAGGGGTGGGCGCCAATCGCCTAAAACGCAAGGCGTTTTAGGCGATTGGCGCCCTAGTGCGTCCGATAAGCGTGCGGTATTTAGGGTTTGTTTGAAAACTCGTGGAGTGCGACCACATTATGAAAAATCTCAACAACCGCGATTGGCCCTACCCCTCCGGGGACGGGGGTGAAGAGAGACGCTTTGTGATGACACTCTCTGTCAGCGTCTCCTACGAGCGTACCGTTGTCTTCGCTCGTTCCTGCGTCTAAGATGACAGCCTCCTCTTTTATCATATCGGCGGTGAGCATACGGTGTTTGCCTGCGCCCAAAATAATGATGTCGCTCTTGCGCGCCAGCGTAGCAACATCGTCGCCTAAGGTGGCAACGGTAACGTGTCCACCCATTTTTTTAAATAAGACAGCGGAGGGCTTTCCCACTAACGTCCCCTGCCCTACAACCAGCACCTCTTTGCCTTGCACTGAAACGCCGTGAGTATCTACTATGTAGCGCAACGCGGCGGCAACCGGAGGCACTGCCGGGTACGCCCCTTCTTTAAAAAGTGCGAAGGCAGTATCGGAAATGACATCCACGTCTTTTTCTTTCGGAATGTAATTACGCACTGCGTTGCTGTCTATGCCTGATGAGAGGGGGAACTGCACAATGACGCCATCGTGAATGTTTGCGCTGTCGATTGCCTCTTGCACGTCTTTTGTGGTGGCGTCTTTATGGAGCGGGTACTCTACCACAGAGATACTGAGAGTTTCGGCAACGCGTTTTTTGATTCGTACAAATGAGTCGGTTACCGCGTCCCCCTCTGAAAGAATCACCCCTAAAGAGAGCGGTCCGAGTTTTTCGCGCCTTTTCATTACTTCCTCTTTTCGCTCTTTGGCGAGCGCTCTTCCGTCAATGATCATAACTTTATCATTAAGCTAATCCCCTCTTTTAAAGAAATCTTTGCTTCAAATCCTAGAAGTTCTTTTGCTTTCGTAACATTCGCAAAGCTCCGGTGTATATCTCCTTGTTGCACATCTTCAAACAACACTTCAAAGTCCTCACCCCATAACTCTTTTAGGATTTCAATAACTGATAGGAGTGATTCTTCTTTTCCTGTTCCTATATTTATAACATGACCCGCTACGTTATCGGACTGAGAAGCTAAAATATTTGCCCGAACAATATCGTCAACAAACACAAAATCTCTTGTTTGTTTCCCATCACCAAAAATTGTAATCGGTTGACTATTTTCTACCGCAGAAATAAATTTTGGTATTGCTGCTGCGTATGCACCGTTTGGGTCTTGTCCTGGGCCATATGCATTCATATAACGGAGAGCTATCGCAGACATCCCGTACAAATCACTATACAGTTTTACATACTCTTCTCCTATCAATTTAGATACTCCATAAGGAGAGAGTGGTTTAGTTGCCCCGTTTTCTTTTTTAGGAAGCTCTGGTGTGTCACCGTATACAGAAGCAGAACTCGAAAAAACAAACTTTGGTACCTTGGCTATCCGTGCTGCGTCTATAGCATTAAAAGTGCCAACACAATTCACCTCGTTAGTGCGTTCAGGATGGTTAATGCTCTCTTGAACTGATACCACTGCCGCGAGGTGGAACACAACATCAGCACCGTCAAACGCACTTAGTAACACTTCTTTTTTTAAAATACTTTCTTTGAGGAAGGTAATCTTTTCTTGCACATCTAATAGACGAACGTCCCCGTAAGCAGACAGATCGTCAATGACGGTTACCGCAAATCCTTGATCTAATAAGGCACGGACCAGCCGTGAACCGATAAAGCCCGCTCCACCTGTCACTACTGCTTTTTTATTTTGCGTTAAGTTCATACTACCTTCCCACTCTTAATATTAACGTCTTAATGGTGCGTAAACCTATTTCAAGATCTAAAAGAAACGAGCGGTTTTTTACATAAAACAAGTCGTATGACAGCTTACGTTCCGTCTCTTCTAAATCAACCCCATGGTGAGGGTGTTGCTGATGATTAATTTGTGCCCACCCCGATAAACCCGGTTTTACAGAGTGCCGAGCGTTATACAATGGTATTTGACTCATATATTGTTCGACTAACGCAGGAAGTTCTGGTCGAGGACCCACGAGAGACTGGTCTCCTTTTAATACTGACCATAGTTGCGGCAACTCATCAATCCTTGTCTTTCTCAGGAAATGACCGACCTTAGTAACCTTTAAGGTGCTCTTTAACACGTCTGTTCCTTGGTCACTTCCGTTCATGGTACGAAATTTCCAAATAGTTATCAAAGATCCATCTTTTCCAACTCTTTGCTGACTCACAAAAAGGGGCCTGCCATCTTCCAGAAGAATGAGTAAAAAGACAATTGGGTATACAGGCACAGAAAGTGTGCCTGCGATACAGGCTCCAAAAATATCTATTACTCTTTTGGCGAACATATACGCACTATTTTGTGTTACAAAAAACTGCCCGTCACCTAACAAGTAGTGGGCATGTAATGGAATGCGTTCAAATACGTATTCATAAAAACTATTGAAATGCATTGAAGACACTTGAGGGTTTTCTGTAATTTTAGAGAGCGTACTGTGAGAAACTTGTTTTAATTTGGGATGGCCATATAAAATCACCGCAATGGAAATGTCACTTGCGTTTATTTTATGTAGTGTTTCTTGCGCAGAACAAACATGGTCTGGCTTTTCTAAATCAATGATTGTATGTGGCGTAATATTTAGGTGACTATTTATTTCTATCTCTCGTAACAATTCATTCAGTGATTTACCAGCACCAATCACTAACATCTTTTGTGGATTCTTTTTATATCGTAACAGTGCCTTTAGTATAAAAAGTCGCCATACCACAATAAAAAACACCGAAACACCTAGATAGATGAGCAGTGTTGTTTTTGGTGCTATGGGAGTATTGGGAAGAAAGAAGAAGAAAAGAACTGCAATCACTACGTTCACTACCTGTGCCTCTATAACTAAAGCTGATAACTGCTTTTCAAATAACACCACTCTTTTATCGTAGAGCCCAACAATAACAAAAACTAAAAATGAGACAAAAAATAAAGGTATGAAGTAAGTAACGTGTACAGTAAAACTTTCCCAAGAAGGTAACGATACGTGTCGCAAGAAAAGAGCCCCCCACAGCGCAACGACTAACGAGGTTAAATCACCTATAAAAGTAAGGTATTGGCCACGAGTAAGTACTGAAAACATTGGAAATTATGCTTATTAGTGAGTATACCAGCGTCAAAATATAAAAGATACAAGAAACTTTTTAAATTGTCGCATGGTAGTATTTATGTACAAAAAATGAATAAAAAGGTTCTTTTTATTATTACTAAGTCAAACTGGGGTGGCGCTCAACGTTACGTGTACGACATGGCGCGTTCACTATCTTCAAAAGGGTTCTATTCCCAAGTAGCTGCGGGAACATATTTTGGAAAGGGCGGCTTGAATGAAAAAATACTCAGATTAGGCATTCCATTTATTGAGATAAAAGACCTAAAAAGAGACGTTGATGTTTTTTCTAGTACACTTTCTCTGTTTAATCCTATTGCGTGGATTCGTTCAATCGTCCATGAAACTGGTACGCTACTTTTCTTTATTTCTCTTTTAAACAAAGAGAAGCCTGAGATACTACACCTCAACAGCCCGAAGGCTGGAGGACTTGGTGCTGTTGCAGGGAAAATAGTGGGAATTAAAAAGATAATTTATACAGCTCATGGGTGGGCCTTTTTTGAAGGAAGGCCGCAAATACAAAAAGTTTTTCTACGCTTACTGTCATGGTTGACTATTGTTCTTGTGGATCAAACCATTGCTGTGAGTGTACGTGATAGGGATGCATTTACACAGTGGCCGTTTATCAAAAACAAAATTACCCTTGTCCATAATGGTATCTCTATAGACAAGAAACCTCATAAGATACGTACTCCTACGCAAAGTATTGGGACCGTAGCTGAGTTACATAAAAATAAAGGGTTAGATTGTCTCATAAGGGCGCTTACGCATACTCCCTCACTTGAACTCCGAATCGTAGGCAATGGAGACGAACGAAGACACCTTGAAGAAATGGCAGAGAAACTTGGAGTGAGTAAACGAGTGTATTTTTTAGGTTTTATAAGCCCCGTACACACTGAACTGGAAAAATTAGAGATTTTTATCCTCCCTTCAAGGAAAGAAGGTCTCCCCTATGTCCTCTTGGAGGCCGGGCTTGCGAAAGCGCCGGTTGTAGCAACCGCTGTTGGAGGCATTCCTGAAATCATTGAACATGAAAAGACTGGATTGCTGGTGCCCCCAGAAAACCCTGAAGCACTTGCTTCTGCCATAACGCGCCTTCATAACGACACAGCGCTCCAAAGAAAGCTCTCAGAAAACTTATACAAAAAGGTCACAGAACAATTTTCTATTGAACAGATGGTTCAAAAAACAGTAGCGCTCTATAATGATTAAGAAATTCCGACTACTTCGTGTTTTTCGTCCTCGTGGACGACTCGGCTATACCGGCGCATCGCATTGATAATACCTAAAGAGAGGTACCCTACGAGCATATGAGAGCCTCCATAGCTCATAAATGGGAGCGTGGTGCCCGTAATGGGTAATAAGCCTACATTCATACCAACGTGGACAGAAACGTGTATGAGGATCAATACGCCGACTCCGAGTATAAAGAGTGTTTCAAAATTTGTTGCACCTATTCGAGCATTCTCTGCAATGCGCCAAAATATAACAGCGAACAACGCTAAAAGCAGGATGGCGCCTCCCATCCCCCACTCTTCGGCAAATGCCGCGAAGATAAAGTCTGTTTGGTACTCTGGCAAAAATTGTAGACGTGATTGCGTCCCGTAGCCGATTCCCTTTCCTAGTATTCCACCAGAGCCTACTGCTACCGTTGACTGAAACGCATTGTATCCGGCGCCTTGAATGTCTGCGAGGGGGTGTAAAAAAGAGACGACACGTGCCTTTTGGTAGTCTGCTAATCCAAAAAACCACAAAAAAGACGCCGCGATTAATCCGATTCCTACCAACACCACTAACCGTTTAGGGGGAATGCCGGAAATTAAAATGACACCTCCCCACAGACCTAAAATAATAAGACCTGATCCAAAGTCGGGTTGCAAAAACAGGAGTACAAAAATAATGAGCGCATATGCTCCGGATACAATAATGTGCCTGAAGTGGGCGATCTCGATATGTCGACGTGAAAAATATTTTGCTAAAAGAATAATGAGTGCGAGCTTTGCAACCTCTGCTGGTTGCAGAGCAAAAAAACCAAAATCTATCCAGCGTGATGAGCCTTGAAATACTGACCCGATACTAAACAGTAAAAGAAGTAAAAATATAGCGATGCTATACACAAATACCACTACCGACGTTCTGCGTAAAAAACGAAAGTCTATAGTGCTGGCGAAAAAAAAGACAAATACTCCGAGGCTAAGCCAAATCAGTTGCCGGGAAGAAAACTGGCTGTCGTCACCGAATCCGTACATTGTAATAAGACCAAGCAACGAAATTGCGATGGCGCTCCCTAAAAGGAACCAGTCGGTGTTTGCAATAACATTTTTCATATTACAGAGCGTGTGTATATTGGCGCATACTGAAAGACACTACCGTGGAGTTACACGGGGGATAATATCAATACGAGAAGTGGTGTCGGGGAACGGTGTTGGCCATGTAAAGACAGCGTTTTTTCTTTTTCGTGCGTCAAGTGCGTCAATGCGTGTTTGCGATGCACCAATCAATGTTTCCTCTTTGTTAAAAATAAGTGCTGTAACAACCACCTCTCCAACAGGGAGTGCTCCATAATTTTCAACAACTGCGGTTAACTTGGTACGGTCTTCATCGAAGCTCCAATTTAAAACTCGGACAGATTGTATTTCTCGTTCGGCACGATCCCACGTTCGAGGTGTTACATCAACAAACGTTCGAGCCACTACGCGCTCTCCTACAACAATATTGGGAACAAAGAGAGGAAATATCTCCCCCGGCAGAAGAAATGTTTTACCCTCTTTTTTTGCAATCAAAACATTCTCTGCATCAAATAACGACACGACATAGGAAATGGTTCCTTGTGCACCTGCATCGGGATTTCGAATGAGCGAGACCGCGTGATGTACTCCGGGAGTTGCCTCAACAGAGCGCGCCCATAATGGAGTAACATTAGGAGCAACACACATACGAGAACAGACTCCTCCACAGTCTACGCCTGTTTCGTCTTGATTTTCTTTTCCATCAAAACACGTTGGTGTTGAGTAGAAAAAAAGAAAATATACTCCTACAATCAGTGCAACAAAAATGCCGACCACGCTAAGTGCGTATAAGAGTTGGCGTTGAAGCGACCAAAGCATGCTTTCATTATAAAACAAATAAAACAGCCACGCTTGCGCGTGGCTGTTTTATTTCGATATGTGCTTCGTTCTGGCGACGGCCTACTCTCCCCGAAAGTACCATCGGCTCTGGTGGGCTTGACTTCTGTGTTCGGAATGAGAACAGGTATAACCCCACCGACAAATCACCAGAACGAAGCACATATCGTGCTCGTTAAACAACGTCAATAACTCAAATATAAAACACCAATATACATTATTGTGCTTTCCAGGATTCCTCCTGAGAGATCGGCGAATTAGTACTCCTCTGCTAAGTACATCACTGTACGTACACATAGAGCCTATCAACCTAGTCATCTCCTAGGGGCCTCAAACGATTTCTAATCTTGGGGTTGGCTTCCCGCTTAGATGCCTTCAGCGGTTATCCATTCCTGACATAGCTACTCTGCAGTGCCACTGGCGTGACAACAGACAGACCAGAGGTCAGTTCATTCTGGTCCTCTCGTACTAAGAACAACTCCCCTCAAAAATCCACGCCTATGGTAGATAGGAGACCAACCTGTCTCACGCATTTCGTTAACTCCGATTACTCGAAGGATCGGACTGTAGCTTTATCCTAACAGAGTAGGATAGTGTGCGTTCAGTCTCTACGGGCGCGAATGAGGTAAAGAGTATTGCTACTTTTTATTCGTAATTTCATTCACTTCCCTCGGTATTGTCCTCCATACAAAATATGGGTGGGATTTTACCGAAATTAGCACACATCAATGACGCATATTACTATACGCCACCGCCGTGATGGTTAGTTTCTATCTTATATTGCATTAAACGAAAAGCCCGATTTTGTATGTCTGTTATGTGCGGGATTCAGACGGTCTAAAAGACAGCAGGTTAGGCTTTAGGCTCTAGGAACTAGCTTTTTTGCTAGCGCCTAGCGCCTAATTTCCTAGCGCCTATCTTCTAAACGGTCTGAACCCAGCTCGCGTACCACTTTAATTGGCGAACAGCCAAACCCTTGGAACCTTCTCCAGCTCCAGGATGTGGTGAGCCGACATCGAGGTGCCGAACACCGCCGTCGCTATGGACGCTTGGGCGGTACCAGCCTGTTATCCCCAGGGTAACTTTT
>PFBH01000004.1:12217-12718 GCA_002773335.1 Candidatus Kaiserbacteria bacterium CG10_big_fil_rev_8_21_14_0_10_45_20
TTCATTATGCTCCACTTTCGTGTCTGCTCGACACTTACGTCTCACAGTTAAGCCAGCTTGTGCCATTACACGACCGGCACGGTTTCCATTCGCGCCTAGCTGACCTTTGTAGGCTCCTCCGCTACTCTTTAGGAGGATAGCGCCCCACTAAAACTGCCTGTCACACACTGTCTCCAGAGTGTTGTCTCTAGGTTAGGAACTGCACTGTCCAAGGGTGGTATTGCACTGGCGACTCCACATCAGCCAAAACCGATGCTTCAAAGTCTCCCACCTATGCTACGCATGAACACCGCAGCCCCAATGTGAAACTGCAGTAAAGCTCCTGGGGTCTTTTCGTCTAACCATAGGTAACCGGCATCTTCACCGGTATTGTATTTTCACCGAGCAAGTCCTCGAGACAGTTCCCCAGTCATTACGCCATTCGTGCACGTCTGAACTTACCAGACAAGGAATTACGCTACCTTAGGACGATTATAGTTATCGCCGACATTGACCAGGGCT
>PFBH01000004.1:12769-14750 GCA_002773335.1 Candidatus Kaiserbacteria bacterium CG10_big_fil_rev_8_21_14_0_10_45_20
CCTCTTACGAGTTCGCAGGGAGCTGTGTTTTTGGTAAACAGTTGCCAGGGAATCTTTCGCTGCGGCCTCTCTATTGCTAGAGAGGCAGGCCTTATCCCGAAGTTACGGCCGCTTTTTTGCCGAGTTCCTTGAGGACCTCTCACTCGTTCATCTTAGTCTTCTCGACCAGACCACCTGTGTCGGTTTGCGGTACGGGTTCCACATAGCTGAAGCTTAGAAGATTTTCTCGGAAGCGCGCTCCACACTCTCTCTTCTACCGTAGCAGAAAATTGTTGCTCCGCTCGGAGTAGCGTATCCCGGATTTTCCTAGGATACCCCCTCACGGCACTAACACACATCCAATTGTGTGCAGCGTGTACAGCCCTTCGTCTCTCCATCGCACTATGTCGAAGTCATGGAATATTAACCATGTGTCCATCGGTTGCGGCTTTCGCCATCCCCTTAGGCCCGACTAACCCTTAGTTGATTATCATTGCTAAGGAAACCTCGGTCTTTCGATGTGCGGGGTTCTCACCCGCATTGTGGTTACTTGTGCCTGCATTCTCACTTCCTTGCGCTCCAGAATGGGTCACCCCTTTTCCTTCATAGCGGCAAAGAACGCTCTCCTACCACGCACTCATATAAATATGAATGCATCCTCAGTTTCGGTACTACGTTTAGCCCCGATTATCTTCGGCGCAAGAACTCTCGATGAGTGAGCTGTTACGCTTTCTTTAAATGATGGCTGCTTCTAAGCCAACATCCTCACTGTCTTAGAGTTCTCACTTCCTTAAGATGCACTTAACGTAGATTTAGGGACCTTAACTTGAGATCTAGGCTCTTCCCTTCTCGACTGATGGAGCTTAGCCCCCATAGTCTAACTGCCTGATAATTGCTCATTGGTATTCGGAGTTTGATAGGAATGACGAGATTTCTCCCTGTTCATCCCTTCCAGTGCTCTACCCCCAAGAGATACATCAGACGCCAGCCCAAAAGCTGTTTCGGAGAGAACCAGCTATTACCAGGTTCGATTAGCTTTTCACTCCTTACCTCAGGTCATCCGAAGGCGTTGTACGACCTACCGGTTCGGGCCTCCTCTCGCATTTCTGCGAGATTCACCCTGCCCAAGGCAAGCTCACCTGGCTTCGGGTCTTATGCGTGCGACTCCGCCGAAGCGGGCGCGCTATTCACACTCGGTTTCCCTTCGGCTCCGTCCTCTCGGACTTAGCCATGCCACATGCATAAACTCGCAGGCTCATTCTTCAATAGGCACGCCGTCGAGGTCTAGGACCTCTTCGACTCTTTGTAGATGTATGGTTTCAGAACTATTTCACTGTCCTTATCGGACTACTTTTCACCTTTCCCTCACGGTACTGGTTCACTATCGATCTCTGAACGTATTTAGCCTTGCCGGTTAGTCCCGGCGGATTCATCCGAGCTATTCATGTCTCGGACTACTCAAGAACAAAAGTAAGAAAGTTATACGAATGTCGCATACGGGGCTATTACCCTCTAGGGCCACGCTTCCCAGCGTCTTCTGCTATACGTATAATTTGTAACTTTCCTTCCACAAGTGGAACACTTTTGCCTTACAACCCCGACTGTCCGAAGACAATCGGTTTGGGCTTTTCCCTTTTCGCTCGCCGCTACTAGGAGAATTCCAGAACCTTTTACCTTGCTGATCAGATGACTCAGCAAAGCAAAAGGTTCATATATTGGTTTCTTTTCCTCTAGGTACTGAGATGTTTCACTTCCCTAGGTTTGCTTCTTGAACACCCGTTCAAGATTCTCTCTAAAAAGAGAGAGGGTTTCCCCATTCGGACACCTCCGGATCAAAGGTTGCTCATCACCTCCCCGGAGCTTTTCGCAGATTGCCACGTCCTTCATCGCCGTTTCAGAGTCAAGGCATCCACCATACACCCTTCAGACTCCCAGAAGGAAGCCTGAAAACCACAATAATTGATTTCTATCTCGGTGTTATTACTTTGGTTATTTTCTGACG
>PFBH01000004.1:14825-15575 GCA_002773335.1 Candidatus Kaiserbacteria bacterium CG10_big_fil_rev_8_21_14_0_10_45_20
TTTATTAGGAGGATTAGACGCTAGGTTATTAGGTTTTAGCAAGGATAAAAAGAGAGAGGGAAAAGGTTGGAAAATTGGAGGTGAGGATATAGGAATTAGTCAAAAGAAAAAGCCCGTATCGCAAAGCGCGATACGGGCTTTTCTTAGAGTGGGGAAACTAGTTGTCGTTTCCAATTTCAGCACGCATCTTTTCGCTTAATCGTGCAGCTGCTTCTTGTCCGCCAAGACCGAAGGCCAAGCCGAACGCGAGAGAAAGCGCAACGATAACACCGGTAAAGAGTGTTTGTACAAATGCGGTTGCAACTTGCAAGTGGTTAAGTGCAGCGAGGATTGCGAAAATCCAAATTGCCCACTTTGCAACTGATCCAGCAAATGCAGCAGAACGTACGTGTGCTGCTTTCGCTGCTCCTGCAACAACATCCTTTGCTATTTCTGCAACAACTGCAGCAACAAGAAGAATGAGTACAGCAACAATTACCTGTGGCAAGTATGCCAAGACAACTGTCTGAAGAAATACGTTTACTTGAGTCAACTGTAGTACTTCAAGAGAAGCAACAAGGAAGACAAGGATAACGAACCATTTTACAAGTCCGCCAAGAAACGCACCAGAATCCAATTTGAATCCTGCTCGTTCAACAGCGTCTGAAAGTCCTGTTGACTTTAGTGCGCCATCAATTTTTAGACTGCGAATAACTTGTGCAATCACTCGTCCAAGCGCAGCGCCGATAAGCCAGCCGAGCGCAAAGATAA
>PFBH01000017.1 GCA_002773335.1 Candidatus Kaiserbacteria bacterium CG10_big_fil_rev_8_21_14_0_10_45_20
ATAAAGGTTGAACCTTTATCTTTTTTATTGTTGGGGTACGCAAAAACCCCGCCGGAGCGGGGTTTTTGCTGATAGAACTTGTTCTGTCTGTCTTAAGCTATGAAGCTTATTGAGAACGAGTTTGTAGCAAGCCTCCTGATGGAAGTCCTGGTACACCGTAACCGTTCGTCCAGTCTTGACTATTTCGATCAACAGTTGTTGTCGAATTAGGTGACCAGATGAAGTTTGCAGAGGTAAGAGCTGATGCTCCCGCTGCAAGCAATGGGTTTGCGGCTACACCTGCTGCAGTTGATGGGAACGAAGAGTCACCATTCAACTTGGTTGTTACAGAAGCGCCAGTTGTTGCTCCGGCAATTGAACCACGTACTTCAAAGTAGCGGGTTGTGTTTGCTGGAACCTGGATGGTTGTTGCTGTACCCGCAGAGTTTTGAACTGCGATTGCAACATCACCAGAACCGTCTGGTTGTGCTACTGCTGACTGAAGAGAACCGTCAGATGATACACCAGAGATTGCTTGTGAGTATGACGCGTCAGAGAATCCGTACACGCGCACGTTTGTCACAGACAATGTGGTTGTAGCAAGGTTGAGGTTAAGCGCAGTCAATGATACTGGACCCTTTGCGTCTGCAGTAACCTTGAATCGCATCAACTTACCGTCTTGAACACCAGTTGATGAAAGTGTGTCAAGCGCAACTGTTGGGAAGCTCTTGAATACACGAACACCTGAAACTGTTGTTGAACCGGTTGCGTTGATGGTTGTTCCTGACGAAGCACCAACACCTTGGGTGTTTGTTCCTGCAACGTCAACATCTACTGCCACAAGGTGACCTGAGAAGGTTACCGCTGCGCCAGTACCGATAGCTGAGAAGTCAGCTTTTACGGTCAATGTCTTGTCGCTGTTAGCAGGAATGTTAACTGCTGAATCCAAGGTTGATGTTGCGTAGTTGCTTGAACCAACAAAGGTAGCTGTACCAACTTGGGTAGCACCGTCAAACAATTTCACCACCAATAGGTCTGATGGAGTTGAAGATGCGGTGTTAGAAAGTTGCAAGCCAACGCGTGTTAGGTTCACTGCTTCGTTAGTTGTAGTGAATCTAAACGCACCGATTGTTGAGCCAGTTGAACCAGCGGCTGCCACCATATAGCCAGGACTTGAAGCATCGGTAGATACTGATAGTCCAGCTGAACCGATAGTGATTGTTGCTGTTGAACCAGCAGCAGATGTTGCGGTAATGGTGTTACCAGAAGTTGCTCCTGTTACAGAGAAGCTTCCGATAGCTCCGTGGTCAAAGGCGAATGTTGCAGTGTCCGTTGCTGAACCTGAAACATTACACTTCAAGCTAAGAGTCTTCACTGTTCCCTTTGCAATCAACAATGGTTGGTCAAAGGTAGTAGTGTCAGTCTCTGGGAATGAAGTTGCAGATGGGTTAAGAACATTTGAACCTGTGTTCAATGCTGTTGAGCCATCGTAGAACTGACATGCTGACAACTCATTAGAGTTTGTAGCAGTGTTGACAGCAAGAGAAGTCAAGAATGAAGAAACACGTACGTCTTCACCTGATTGCTGTGCATCAAGTTGGAAGCGCGCCATCTCTACATTAGTTCCTCCTGGAACAATTGTCTTAGATGCAAATGTTGCATCTTTTCCAATTGACAATGATCCGGCTTTCACCGTCATTGCATTCATTGAGAATGTTCCTTGTGTAAGGCTGATTGAGTTTCCAGTTACATCACCCTTAACATTGGTCCATCCTGAAGATGGAATTGATGAGAAGGTTACAACTGCACCGTTTGATGCTGTTGAAGGAATCTTACCAAGCAATGTGTAAGTGTGCTTTCCAACTGGGAATGTTACTGAGTCAGTAACGGTAAGAGTACGAGTTGCTGTAGACCCTGTCGTGTCGAAAGGACCTGCTACAACTGCACCGTTCTCGTTAACGATAGTAACGTTGGTGATTTGACCTGAACCGATAGAAGCAGATGAGGTAGCAACAGTGAATACCATTTGTTGAACGGTAATTCCTTCACCCTTGATGTCAACTTCAAATCCTCCAAGAGGTTGATTTGAAAGATTCACCGCGATGTTTTGTGCTGCAACTGAGTTTGCTTTACCGATTGTCGTTACAGAAGCACCTGAAATGGTAACTACTGTGTCATAGATGTACGGAGTACCGTTAGTAACAGTGAAGGTACCACGGCTTCCTGGCACGCCAGTTGAACCAGCTGCAGGTGAAATTCCGTAACCGTAGGTTACGCCCTCAAAGTAGATGTCAGTGTTCTTATCTACGTCAAAGATAACTGTTCTGTTTGATGCGTTTGAACCAACGATGTCGTACTGAACGTATACCTCAACAGAGTTTCCTTTTGTAACAAGGATACCTGAACCTAGGTTCGCGGTAATGTACTTGCCGTCAGAAGAAACAATTGCTGGGTATGCGGTGCCGTCAACAACGATCTTAATGTTCGCTAGGTCGTTTACAGTAGATGCTGAACCAGTCTGGTTAAAGCGAAGCATTTTCAATCGTACGTCTTCAGCTGAACCTGCTGTCAAACGAAGACCAGTTTGCTTGAGATTGGTTGAACCAATTTCTTTTGTCTGGCTTGAGTTTGAAGCAAATGCATTTGATTGTGCGAGTGTAACTGATCCCACAGTCAACGTAGCGTTGATGGTGTGGTATGCACCAGTGATAGGAAGTGATCCTGAAACTGTTGCTGATGAGTTAACTGCAACCACTGAGATAGCTGGTGCTTCACCTGCATATAATGCAAGAGAAGAGTTCATATTACCCGCAACAGTGAAGGTTCGTGATTGTCCTGCTGGGACAACTACAGCCTCTCCGATTGTTGCTTGGTCGTTTGAGTTGAAGGACTTAGCAGTACCAAGTTGATTTCCATCTTGGTCGATAAGTACAACACCTGCAAACGCAGCGTTTTGTCCTAGACCTGTACGCTGAACGGTAACAGAGTTAACTGTTACAGCTCCATCGTTTCCTGCAGTCACTGTGAAGCGAGTGAAAGGAACGCGAGTTGCGCCTTGTGGTGCTAGAGAGTTTTGTGGCTGTGATGCTCCAGAAACTGAAAGTCCTGATCCAGCAGGTGCTGGAGTTGTAGGATTTGTTGGTGTTGTTGGTGTACAGTTAGCCGCAATCGCAGCTCGCGTAATAGGACCGAAGTATCCTGAAGCAGGAGATACACCGTGTGCTGCTTGCCACTTAGCAAGAGCGGCTTGTGTAAGAGCACCGAAGTACTCTGACTCAGAGCCAGGCGAACCTGCGCCTGAAGCAGAAACTACTGCTCCGTTGGCATTCAAGAATTTCTGAAGTTCCATTACGTCAGAGCCTTGTGCTCCGATAGTAAGGTCACGGTTAACCCCAGCCAAACATGAGCCTGAAGGTGTTCCAGGAGTTGTTGGTGTGGTTGGTTGACCGCGAAGTGATGCGTCAACATTTGCGATCGTTGCGCTGTCAGCGCCAAACGATTGAAGAAGCGTGATAATAGCTTGAATTTGTGTCTCACTGAGGGCTGCGTTAGCAGGTACCGCAAAAGAGAACGCAAAAGCAAACACCATCGCTACTCCTGCAACTGTTGCTGCAATTTTTGCAGTCAAAGTTTTAGTAATAGTCATAACGTGTAGCTAATAGAAGTAAACACGATTCATACACCTTTCTACTATTAAATGTGTGGTGTGTGTTTCGTGCCGATCAACGCTATGTAACTTTTTGTGTTCGTTCGACCGAACGTTACATACCGTTAACCTTTGTTAATAAGCAATCTAATGTTCCATCACCCAAAAATAGTTATTAGTGCTTAGTTATTAGTGCTTAGTAAAAACTAAAGACTAACGACTAATTGTCTAACGACTACCTCTGGGGTTGATGGCTAAGAAGGATAAGGGGAAATGCAGTCGTGCAATCGTTGAGTCTCTGTGACACTCTTCGCAACACCATAATAATGACGCGCAAATATATATCTCAAAGTCTGCAGAAAAGTGCTTCTGTTTCGGAATGGTGGTCGCCAATAAAATTAATTAATGATCGACCGGTGAGGAACTGAATGTTTCTCAACAGCTGTCCGGTATATTGATAGTTGTCAACGAACAATCGTTCACTCGTTTCAAAAATTGAGTTCTATAAGAAACCAATTAGAGAAACCAGTGGTACTCATTATACAGAGCACTTGCCCCTATTCATACGAATTTGGGACATAACAAATGTGGATAAAAACGCGAAACAGCCGACCGTGTCGGCTTTCTTTCGCTTACCTAGAAACAGGTTCTACCCACCGAGCAATTTTAACACATTTAGGGCAAAATAGACAACTGATTTTTAGCAAAAAAGAGTGCCCGTAATACGGACTTATTTTTCGTTCTAAAATGCCTTTTTGTATGTGCTCCACCTACGCTCCCCTTCTTTTATTAAGGCCCCCTCTCGGACAAGGTCTGTAAGCTCTCTTTGGACAGTTTTTTCGCTATATTCGGGTACGGCGTTTGTAGCGTCACTGATATTAATTTTGTCCTTTATATCTAACACCTCCATTATCTTTCTACGCCTCTCCTCTCTCTTATCTGAAACTGGGCTTTCTCGGACATTTTGCATAGTGTCTTTTATAGTGCTACCAGTATGTCCTTTAGATTTATCTGTCTTATAGGACAAACTTGGCCTTACTTTTGTCTTTGTACTATCTTTATCAAGCTGTGCCGTATGGAAGACCTTATCGTGATGAGTTGTTACAAACGAGGCGAGGGATCCGTACTCGTCACAAAGAATCTTGGCATTCATAGGCGATACCACGCCTGCTTTCTCGGCAAGGTTAAGCATTGTGCTTATCTCCATACACTGAGAGGCGAAGTAGTCTCTGTGACTATCCGAAGAAGACGTCTTTTGTGGCTTCATTGAGGCCGAGACAAGGTCTATTGCGCACGTTCGTAGGCGCTTTCTTAAAGGGTCGTCTTCGCCAATAAACCCCGTTACTATGTATAGTGCTGATGCTAACTTTTCTGACTTTTGAACTACAAAATTGTGATGGTCGTTTTTAAGAAATTGACCTAGAGCGTTATAGAAAGAAACGTTATTTTTAGATAATGAAATGTCTTTTTTAGATTTATTTGAATAAGACATATTCTTTATATCTGTCCTTTTTAAAAGGACATACCAATAGAGACATTTTACTCTCCTCTACCTTCTGAGTCAATTGCCTACCCTGCTTTTTTGCTATGTGTCTTTTTGCAGGTCTGTAATAGTGCATTGAAACTAGCACTTTAAAATATCTATATAAAAATTACGAAAGAGACGGGGTGTTGTAAGAAAGCGCCTGAGTGTTTTGTGGCTACGATGTATGGCTGTACATACATTTTGCATACTGTGGAAAAGATTCACTGCGAAAGAGGCGTGCAAAAAAGAAAAACTAAGTGGTACCATACAGTAGATATGGCAAAGCGTAGGAGGAGAAGAAAATCGAAAGGCAGTGGTTTTGCACTGCCTTCTCTTTCAATGAATGTACGTGCAGAGACGGTGCGCAGTATCTATGCAATTGGGGCAAGTATAGCGGCGCTCTTGTTTCTTGTGGCGCCAACCGGCCTCGGGGGTACGGTAGGCTCAACGCTCTACGAATGGTTTACGTACCTGTTTGGCTTTGGTTACTTTCTGCTCCCATTGTCCCTCATCTTTTTAGTTATTGGTTTGGTAAAAGTTCACGAAGACGAAGGTGTTGGAGTGACCCGTATTGTAGGGGCACTCCTTTTGTTTGTGTCGGGTATTGGAATACTCTCGCTCGCCGGAGACGTTGGAGGGTTTTTAGGAACGCTGGTTGCGTACCCTTTTGTGTCTCTCTTTGAGACAGTATTTGGCAGTATCGCGCTTGGAGCAATCGCCATTGTGGGAACACTCATAGCGCTTGATACTCCGCTCAAGATCCCCTCTTTTAGTTTTGGACGCACATCAGAAAAAGACCCGGCAGAAGAAGTTTCTGATGAAGAAGAGTACGAGGAGGAGGATGAGTATGAAGAAGAAGAGGAGGAGGAAGAGCCAGAGCCAAAAAAAGAAAAGAAAGGCTTGTTTGGAAAGAAAGAGGAGGAAGACGAAGAAGAGTTACCACAAATGGCGTTTTCGCAAAAAGATACCGCGTACGTCCCCCCTCCTATCTCTCTTTTGGAGAAAGATAAAGGTAAGGCAACGGGTGGCGACGTGAAGGCAAACGCAAACCTTATTAAAAGAACGCTCGCAAACTTTGGCATTCAGGTTGAGATGGACGAGATATCTATCGGACCTTCGGTAACGCGCTACGCGCTCAAACCGGCAGAGGGTGTTCGTCTTCAAAAGATCCTCGCGCTCCAAAACAACCTCGAGTTAGCTCTTGCGGCGTCCCCCGTTCGTATAGAGGCCCCTATTCCGGGAAAGTCGTTGGTAGGTATTGAGGTGCCTAATAGTAAAAAATCTACCGTTGGGCTGGCAACACTGCTTGCAGACACCGCATTTACCGGGGACACCAAACCGCTGACGGTGGCACTTGGAAAAGACATTACCGGAAACGCGCACTTCGCAAATATTGCCAAAATGCCTCACCTCTTGATTGCCGGAGCAACCGGGTCAGGAAAGTCGGTATCTATTCACGCGCTCATCACCTCTCTTTTGTACAGAAATGGTCCAGACGCCCTCCGCCTTATTATGGTTGATCCGAAACGGGTTGAGCTAACGCTATACAACAAAATCCCCCACCTTCTTGCTCCGGTTATCACCGACCCTAAGAAAGCCATTCTTGCGCTTAAGTGGGCGGCAAAAGAAATGGATAGGCGGTACAACCTCCTTGAAGAAAACTCTGTGCGAGACATCCTCTCGTACCATACAAATGTCTTAGGCAAAGACAAGAAAAAGTCTGACGACGAGAACGGCGCTACACCAGACAGAATGCCGTACATTGTCATTGTCGTTGACGAGTTGGCGGATATTATGCAGTCGTACCCCCGAGAAATGGAGGCCGCTGTCGTGCGCCTTGCTCAAATGAGCCGTGCCGTTGGTATACACCTTGTCCTTTCTACACAACGCCCTTCGGTAAACGTTATTACGGGCCTTATTAAGGCAAACATACCGGCACGTGTTGCTCTGCAGGTTGCCTCTCAAATTGACTCACGGACCATTTTGGACGGCTCGGGAGCAGAAAAGCTGTTAGGTGCCGGAGATATGCTGTACCTTTCTGGTGAGATGTCAAAACCTCACCGTATTCAAACAGCATTTATTTCTGAAGACGAAGTTAAAAAAGTTGTCGCATTTATACACGACAATAACGACGAGAACCTTGACGAGATAACGCTCTCTGGGTCCCCTGCTCCTGACTCTCCAAACGCAATATTTAGCGCATCTTTGGAAGACGACAACGTTGACGACGACTTGTATGGAGAGGCAAAACAAACTGTTGAAGACGCGGGAAAAGCGTCTACCTCGTTCTTGCAGAGAAAGCTTCGTGTTGGCTACGCTCGAGCAGCGCGCCTTATGGATATTTTAGAAGAAAAGGGTGTCATTGGACCGGCAGATGGAGCGCGACCTCGTGATGTGCTTACCCTTGAAGATGCGCCAGACAATGACGAGCACGGAGAGGAAGAAGGCAATGATACTGAAGAAGAAGATACAGGGGAAAAAAGGAACTAGGGAGTTAGAAGGATTAGGCTTTAGCCCGGAAAAGTCATAACTCAAAATTAACCGCTCCAGACTTTCTGTGCTACATACTAAATTCTGTATACAGAATACTAAATACTCTACCTTTTAATAACTAGCTAACGCCTAACTTCCTAATCATCCTAGAGCCTAATGCCCTAATCCTCCTAACGTCCTACCCCTCTTTCAATTTACTTTGAATCTCTTTGAGAAGTGCTCCTGAGATTTTTGGATTCTCTTTTAAAAATGTTCGGGCGGCATCATACCCACGACCCAACTTCTCTTCGCCGTACGAGTATGAAGCGCCTGATTTTTGTACCAGGTCATATTTTTCGCCAAGAGCGAGTAACTCTCCTTCTTTGGAGATTCCCTCGTTGTACATAAGGTCAAATTCTGTGTTTCTAAACGGCGCGGCAACTTTGTTTTTTACCACCTTTACACGCACTCGTCCGCCAACTATCTCGTCTCCTTTCTTTATCTGCGCGATACGCCGAATATCAAGCCTGACAGAGGTGTAAAATTTGAGCGCCTTCCCTCCTGGAGTTGTTTCAGGGTTACCAAACATCACGCCAATTTGCATACGAATCTGGTTAATAAAGATGACCGTTGTCTTTGACTTTGAAACAATCGCAGTTAATTTACGTAGAGCTTGAGACATAAGCCTCGCTTGCCTTCCAACGTGCACTGCGTCCATATCGCCTTCAATCTCTGCGCGGGGTGTGAGCGCGGCAACAGAGTCTATGACCACCACGTCAATTGAATTTGACCGTACGAGTGATTCAACAATGTCTAGTGCCTGCTCTCCGGTGTCAGGCTGTGACACCAAAAGCTCTTCTACCTTAACGCCAAGCCTTCCAGCATACTCGGGATCAAGCGCATGCTCTGCGTCAACAAACGCGCACACGCCACCCTTTTTCTGCGCCTCGGCAATAACGTGTAGAGAGAGTGTTGTTTTTCCTGAAGACTCTGGGCCAAAGATTTCTATAATCCGCCCTCGAGGCATTCCGCCAATGCCGAGCGCTGCGTCAAGTCCAAGAGACCCTGTTGAAATAGCATCAATGTTAACTTTATGTTCAGCCCCAAGGGTCATTATGGCCTCGTCGCCAAATTTTGTTTTGATAGAAGCGATTGTGTCTTTAATTGAAGACTCTTTCTTTGTCGCTGACTTCGTTTCTGTTGGTTTCTTCTTTTTTGCTGGCATATGGTTCTATTATAAAAGTAATGGTTCGCTCGGAGATCCGGCCAAACCGGTCCTCTCCACGTACGGTAAGTACAGTATACCCCGAAGGGTACGCTCGTTCTATGGAAAACTCTCTCGCTTCATTAATGGGGATGCTCATTCCATTGACTGACAGATTGGATACCCTCAGCGCGACACCGCTCACTGTAACGGTGTTTGAGTCCCCCACCTCTACCGGATACATAGTGATCTCTGGACCCTGGATAAACGGCGTTGCAACATAGAGCCCATACAGAATAACAACAACAATACCTCCTATACCTACGCTAGCTCCAAGCGTAATGTTTCTTGATGCCCTGCCTATGCGCTTCAAGAAACTCATATAGGGCCTATGGTACACCCCGAAGCTCGCCTGTGGAAGAGTCTTTATTTAATTGAGCGCTGTATCAAATTGACGACTGTTTTTAGCAAAAACACGAACAATGTCTACTCCTGTCCATACAACAAAAGTAGTCAAAATAACCAAGAGTACCTGTACCACCACTTGTGTATTGAGAAATGCGTACACAAAGAAACGAGATACGTCTGCAATGTTTAAAAATGAAGGCATATTATGAATAACGTTTGGTACTGAAACCGAAAGAGTGATCAGTAACAACGACACGCCTAGCGCAAGTACGCGCGATGCTGGACTGAGGAGGGAACGTATAAGAAAAAGTGCATATACTCGACGCATTACATACTCTCTCATTTGTTGTTCGTGTTTCATATAGTGGATTGGATTGTATTATACGATATCGCCAATAACCTTACGGAGTGCTTTTTTGGCTCTATGAACGCGTGTCTTAACCGCACCAACGGTAATTCCCTCTTTGTGGGCAATGTCTTCGTAGGGAAGGCCATCCAAGAAAGCGAGTTGCATAATCCGCGCGGTATCGGCAGGGACGTCTTTTAGTGCACGCTCAACCACATCTTTTGCTTGCGCATACTCTACCTCTCGAGAGCTCCCCAACGATTCGTACTGTTCAGGGAGCAGTGGCATGGTGCGTTCGCGCTCAATACCTCGACGAGAGTATTTTGTACGAGCAACGTTCATTAAAATGGTCATTGCCCACGCCTTAAACGACCCCCCTTGCCTGTTAAACTTTGGTGCAAACCTATAAATACGAATAAACGCTTCTTGCACAACGTCTTCCGCCTCGTCTGGGTTTTTCATTACCGAGAGGGCTTTGTAAAAAAAAGGTTGCTGGTAGCGAAAAAGAAGTGTCTCAAACGCACTTGGCTTCTTCTCTGCCACTGCGAGAAGGTCTTCGTCACTTAAAGATTGTAGAGAATTCACCGTATCTATACCAAATGGTACAGTGAAAGAATGTAACGTGTCAATGTTTCCGTCTTGTGTCATTATTTGCTATAGTTTTCGGTGACCTATGGCCACCTACTCATTACTACTTTCAACTACACACAAAGGTTTCGTATGGCAATACTTTCATATAACGAGGTTACTCCCAAAAAAATAATCGTTTGGAACGATGCCCCCTACGAGGTGCTCTCGTCGTGGGTGTTTAGAAAGCAACAAAGAAAGCCCGTTAATCAAACGAAACTTCGTAATTTAAAAACAGGAAAGGTTGTAGAGATATCATTTCATCAGTCCGAGTCAATCCCCGAGGCGGATATTGAAAAAAAAGAACTTGTATACATTTATACCAACAAGGGTGAAGCGTGGTTTCATGAAGAAGGAAATCCAAAAGAACGTATTTCAATACCAGAGGACATTGTTGGGCACCAAGTTCCCTACCTTAAAGAAAAGGCTGTCGTAGACGCGCTTTTGTGGGATGACGAGATTATCGGTATCCAAATCCCAATCAAGGTTGAGCTTGCCGTTGTAGACGCACCGCCTTCTGTAAAAGGAAATACCGCGCAGGGCGGGTCAAAGCAGGTAAAGCTAGAGACTGGTGCGATGGTATCGGTACCTCTCTTTATTAATGAAGGCGATGTTATTCGTATCAATACTGACACAGGAGAGTACACGGAAAGGGTGAACAAAGCATAAAAGCACACTGCTGTGCTTTTATGCTTTTGTGAACCGGCCGGAAACATGTTTTTCTAGCAAGAAAAACGGTTGAGGCGGGGTCGCGGAATTTTGTGAGCGACGGCGAACAAAATATCTGTGACTGGAGAAAGCATAACACTAGGAGGATTAGGTTATTAGGAATTAGGCTCTAGCAAGAACACAGCTCCCCCACTATTAGAAAAACCGCCTGATGGGCGGTTTTATTTTTGTTTGTGCAAAAGAGCTTGTAGTTTAGAGTATACTGGCTCTAGTTCGCGAAACGGGATAAATTTTGTCGCCGTTGCTTGTGTGGGAAATTTTCTTTGGTACGGTTTACCGCCTATGTCTTCGCCTATGGTTAAAATAAAAGCATACGGGCCTCCCTCTACAACCACGCCATACTTTTTTATTTCTTTTACTCTAGGGTCCAGATACCTTGTTGAGTAACCGGGTCCAGACCATTTTGAAAAAGGCTCTGCTAACTTGACCCCTATCTTTAAATCTCTGCCAAGGTAACGTCTCGCCAAAACTCGCTCTGCCCTTCTAAATTTGGGAGAAACAGCGTGTCGGACAACCTCAAACATACGTTACTATTTTGCAACGTACGGCATTAAACCCATAAAACGCGCGCGTTTTATTGAATTTGCAATAGTACGTTGGTGTTTTGCTGAAACCTCGTTTCTGCCCTTATTAAACATTCTGCCGTGTGGGTTTATAAAATGTCTTAGGTACGCAACGTTTTTATAATCAACGTATACGGGGGTCTTTTGTGTTTTGGTGTTTTTATCCATATGTTTTCGGTGTCTAGAAGACTACCATATCTGCTCTTAAAATGGAATATCGTCAGGACTTATCTCGTCTGCGGGATACTCTATGTCTTTACCGCCTCCAGAGTCGGGGGTTGAGGCGTTTGTAGTAGACCCGCTGTCTCCCCCACGTCCACCGTCGGCACCAAACTGAAAGTTTTCAACGATAATCTCGGTGCGGTACTGTTTTTGACCGTCCTTCTCCCAACTTCTCGTTTGAATGCGCCCTTCGATAAACACGGGGCGTCCCTTCTTTAGGTATTGCGCCATCACCTCGGCAAGGCGTCCAAAGACCACAATGTTATGAAATTCTGCGGTTTCTTGTTTGTTCCCGTCTTTGTCTTTAAACGATCTGTTGGTAGCAAGTCCGAACGAAGCGACTTGCGCCCCTGAAGGGAGTGCTTTTAACTCTGGATCGCGAGTAAGATTACCGTAAAGAAAAACTTTGTTGAGATACATAGTATTAGTGACCTTTATTTATTAAAGTGCCTTCATTATTTAGTATACCGTACTTGAACGGCTGTTACTTATCGTCCTTAGGCCCATCTTCTTCAATAGCGTCAAGGGCTTCGTCAAGCTCTTTTTCAGACACTTCTTCTGTTTCTTCCTCTTCTACAGCGCCGATATCCAAACTTGGATCATTTAATGTAGCAAGAACTGCGTCCTTTGACGTCTTTGTAATGAGGTAGCGGAGTACCTGTGGATGAGCATCAAGTGCGCCTTTTACCTCTTCAATAGCAGTTGCGGTGAGTACTCCGGCAATCCAACCAAAATACGCTTCATCAAAGTGACGGATAGTGCCGTCAATTTTCTTGTCCATTGTGTAGGCAAGAGGTATTTTTACCGGAAACCGCTCTCCTACCATCTCAATATTGAGCTTGTTGAGCATCTCGGTAATGGTTGCAACTTCGTTTGCAACGCTTGCCTCTTCTAGCGTTGGCAAGAGGTGGAAGCCGATTTCATACACTGAAGGAGTGGCGTCTTTTTCGCCTCCTGCATCAATGCCTGAAGTATCAACCTCGTGGATTTCGTTTGAATCTGTCATGTCGCCATACGGTACCACAACGTGCCTCTCTCTGCAACGCTTACACCAAGCCCTCTATCTTAAATACCCGCTCAGCGTTTTTGAGGAGAGTCGTGGCGACTTCATCCTCAGAAATACCCCGAAGCTCCGCGATTTTCTCTACCACGTGACGAACATAGACCGGCTCGTTCCTTTTTCCTCGGTGTGGCACGGGAGCGACGTAGGGAGCGTCAGTTTCTGAAAGGAGCATTGAAAGTGGGGCTCCTTTTACCACGTCGTCGTAGTCGTTCGTAAACGTAATAACCCCTGTTAACGAGGTTGAAAAGCCGATACTCCAAAAACGTTCGGCAATGGCAAGCGTGCCCACAAAAAAGTGGATATTTCCTGAGAGAGACAGGTGCTCTTTTTTATATGACTCTAAGTACGAGAGGATGTCTTCGTATGCATCCATTGACCCTTGGGACGGCCGGCAATGAATCATAAGAGGGAGATCGTTTGCTGTGGCAAATGCTACTTGCGACGTAAATACCCTCCACTGTCTTTCCTTTTCTTTCACAACATCTACGTCGGGCAAAATACGATAGAAATCTAGACCGCATTCACCTATCGCCACCACTTTTGGGTTTTTAATCAGCGACGCATACTGTTCGGAAGAAAAGTCTTCGTGCGGTGTGTCGTTGGGGTGAAGGCCAATACTTGCCCAGAGGTGTTCGTATTTTGTAGCAAGCAGAACCGCCTCTTCTGAAGAAACCTTATCGACACCGACCACAATACCGGCAACCCCCTCTTCAGCCATTCTTTCTATTACCTCGTTTTGATCGTCTTTGTACTGCCGTAATTGAGGGTGGCAGTGTACGTCTATGTAGCGATATGTCATACCTCTAGCCGTGGAAACAGGGTTTCTGGTTTTTTATTGGCACGTACCGTTGCTTTTATTTTGTCACTCGTCTCTGGCATAAACGGCTGTAAGAGGCACCCGATACTGTACAGTTCTTTTACCAATCCCTCAATTATCTTTTTTCCTTTTACTTCGTCTGTTTTTATAACCTTAAACGGTTCTTCTGTTTGAATACGCTCATCAAGCGCCTGAATGCGCCCCCATATACTATCCATCGCGCGGTTAAACTCGTATGATTCAACGAGGGCTACAAACTCTGGCGAAAATAGTGTCGATTCAGAAAGGTCAACCGGAGCGTCAAGGTTATCTTCTGCGAGCTTCATAATACGAGCGGTAACATTCCCTATACCGTTTGCAAGGTGCGCGTTATACGCCTCTTTAAAGTGCTCCATAGTAAAGTCTGAGTCTTCAAACGGGTGAATGTGACGCAAATAGTAGTACCGAAGAGCATCCGTACCATACACATCCACAATGTCCGCAGGATGTATGGTGTTACCAACTGACTTTGATATTTTTTGACCTTCAACGTTAATAAATCCGTGAATAAAAATCTGCTTTGAGGGTGGGAGTCCGGCAGAGAGAAGCATTGCTTGCCACATTGCTACCTGTTGCCGAACCTGATCTTTGCCGGCAAATTGTATGACCGGCCACCACGTATGAAAGGTATCCATATCTGTGGGCCATCCAATGGTTGAAATGTAGTTAATAAGCGCGTCAAACCATACATACATTACCTGCGAATCGTCTCCGGGGACCGGAATACCCCACGGCATCTTTTCTTTTACCCGAGAAATAGAAAAATCTTGGAGTCCTTTGTCATTAATAAGAGAAATAATTTCGTTTACACGCGAACGCGGGACCACAAAGTCTTCATTTTTGTATAGCGACAACAGAGCATCTGCGTATTTAGAAAAACGGAAAAAGTAGTTTTCTTCTTCTATGACTTCAATCTCGTTTGATGGGTGTATGGGGCACTTCCCCTCTTCAAGTTCAGAGTCCGTTTTTTCAAGCTCACATCCAACGCAATACTTGATGCTGTAGTTTTTTTTATAAATATCTCCTGCTTTTTCGCACAGTTTCCAAAACTCTTGCGCCGCGTGTATATGTTTTGGGTCAGTCGTTCTGATAAACGCGTCGTAAGAAAGGTTGAGAAGCACCTTTAGGTCATCAAATGTTTGCGCGTACTCATCAACGTACTCTTGCGGTGTCCTTCCCTCCGCCAAGGCTTTTTGATAAATCTTTTGACCGTGCTCGTCGGTTCCTGTATTAAAAAATACTTCGTTTCCTATACTCCTTTCAAGTCGTGCCAGAGCGTCAGCCTGCACAAATTCAAACACATTACCTATATGAGGCTTTGCGTTAACATACGGAAGCGTGGTCGTTATGTACTTTCTCATTACGATACTCCTTCTTGAGCTTTTGCAATTTTAGCTTTTTGCACATCAGAGACAAGCTCTTGGATAGCCGCGGCAATAGGAACCGAGAGCAATACCCCGAGGAATCCCGCAAGCTGTGCCCCCGCGATAAGTGCCAGTATCACCAGCACGGGCGGAACGCCCACCACCTTTTTTACCACCAACGGATAGATAAGATTTGCTTGGATTTGATTAAAGACAATGTACCCGCCAAGCACCAAAAGCGCGGGGGTAAGGCCAAGTGCAGAGAACGCAATTGCTACCGAAGGAGTTACCGCGACGAATGACCCGAAAAACGGCACCAGTTCAAACAGAGCGGCAAATATAGCGAGTAATAGTGCGTACGGAACACCCAGAATGGAAAGCCACAAATACACCAGCACACCCATAATGAGCGACAGCAGTAATTGCCCCTGCATCCAGAGCCCGATTTTTACCTGCGAACGACGCCACAGACCAATAACGTATTTTTGATGTTTCACCGGCGTTACAACCTCTAAGAAATCGTCAATGCCCGTCTCTCGCACCGCAAAATAAAATGATAAAAGAATAATGAGTAAGAAAGAAAACACCCCGCCAAAAATACCGGATACAAAACGAAAGGCTCCTTCCCCTGCCGATGAAAAGATTCGTTGAAATTCTAACAATTTGTCGGTAACCGAGCTTGTGGTGTTAACAACCTCTCTTGTGCTAGTGATAGTTGAATTAATAAGCTGATTGGAAGTAATGGATTCAATTCCAAGAGAGTCTAAGTATTGAGGAAGCGTTGAAACAAATGATGCTGTGTCTTTTATTAACGGAGGCATCAAGAAGTATACAAACATAAAGAGAGAGCCAAAAATAAGCAGGTACACGAGTGTCACTGCAATCGGCCGGATGACACGATGTCTCATAAACCACAAAACTGCCGGCTCCATAGAAGAAGAGATGACAATGGCCGTTAAAATAATCAAAAAGAGGTCAATGAGGTAGAAAAAGAGTCCAATACCCAATATCACCAGTGCTGCGTACAGAACTGATGAGGGGGTTATGGTGATGGAAAGGTGATCCTTATTCATTACTTTATCCTAGCATAGAGGCGTCTTTTATTTTACTTATTGCCTCGTTAATAGAGAGTCTTTCTTGCTCTCCGGTGTCGCGATCACGCATCGTGACGGTATCGTCGTCAAGTGTCTGGAAATCAGCGACAATAGTTACGGGGGTGCCGATTTCGTCTTGCCTTCTGTACCTCTTGCCTACGTTTCCGTTATCGTCAAACATAACCTGCGGAACGTGCTTTTTAAGTTCTGTGTAAACCTCGCGTGCCTTTGCAACAAGTTCGGGCTTATTTTTAAGGAGTGGAAAGACCGCCGCCTTAACAGGAGCAATACTGGGCTTAAACGCCAAGTACACCCGCTTCTCCTTCGGCTCGCCGGAGTCTGCGGAGACGGATCCCCCCAGCTCGTCTTCAGTGTATGCACTCGTCAAAACAGCTAGGACAGTGCGATCAACGCCAAACGTCGGCTCTATGACGTGCGGCGTGAGATGTTCTTTTGCTTCATTGTCAAAATATGTTAGCGACTCTCCTGAATGCTCGGTGTGGTTTTTAAGATCAAAGTCTGTTCGGTACGCAAGTCCGTATAACTCTTTTCGTCCAAATGGAAAATCAAATTCAAAGTCTACAGTCTTTTTTGAATAGTGCGCTCGATCTGACTCAGGAACGTCTAGTTCGTGTATATCTTTTTTTTGTAAACCGATTGCCTCCATCCAGCTATACATACGACCCAGCCACTCATTAAAATGATCCTCCCACGTATCTTCTTTTACAAAGTATTCAATTTCCATTTGTTCAAACTCGCGTGTACGAAACACAAAATCTCGTGGAGCAATCTCGTTTCTAAATGCCTTACCAATCTGCGCGATACCAAACGGTAGTTTTGGATTCATTGAATCCACAATATTTTTAAAGTTTACAAAAATACCTTGCGCGGTTTCAGGACGCAAGTATGACTTGATCGTTCCTTCAGCTCCAACTTTAGTTTCAAACATTAGGTTAAATTGTTTTGTCTCAAAATCATTTTCTGTGCCACATTTTTCACAAATCCAAACCCGTTCAGAAATTTTCCCATCGTCATCTTTTTTAAATTTTACATTGTCACCGCGAAAACGATTTTTGCACTTATTACAAATAACTACCGGGTCAGTGAACCCCGCGCCAGTATGCCCACTTGCCTTCCACACTTTTTCATTCATCAAAATCGCTGCATCCACGGCATACATATCATCACGAGACTCAACAAACATTCGCCACCAAAGATTTTTTATGTTGTTTTTGAGTGCAACACCTCGTGGACCATAATCCCACGTACCTGCAAGACCGCCGTAAATTTCAGACCCTTGAAACACAAAACCTCTCCTTTTTGCTAAAGAGACAATCTTTTCCATCAGTAGTTCTTGTTTTTCATCTTTCATATACGTTTGCTAATCATACCTAGTGCCTAAATCCTAACTTCCTAGACTACGGTACCACAATCCCCTGAGATTGCGGAACGCCACTTGAGGTATCAAGCGATGACGAGGTTCTCTCAATTTGCCTTCTGGTAAATCGATCAAAGCCATACACTCGTTGGTCAGAAATGATTGTAGGAGCTCTGTTTACTTGCGACAAAGATGGGGTAACACCAACCTGGAACGTTACGTTACGCGACTCTCCCGCACCGATGTCGCCAATATTCCAAGACACAACACCTCCCACCTGATTAAATGAGACTTCGCTACCATTTGGTGTCTCATTTCCAATCCAACGCACATAACTTGGGAGCGAGGCAGTTACCGATGCGTTTGCCACTGCGTTTACCGAGTTCGTCACCAACCACGTTATTGAATACACTGTTTCAACATCTGCTTTGGGAGGCACCGGACCTGAAAGACTTGTTGCAGACGAAGCAAGTGCAAGATCGGTTGAAACCAACACCGTTGCCGACGCGTTTGACTCAAGATTTTCCGGCACAGAGGTTTCGCTAATGCGCCGTGCCTTTACCGTCACCGAAATATCAATTTCAGGATTTCTAAATTCGCCAAGATTGAGTGGAAGCGATGCAAAAGAGAATGAAGATACCCCCGAAGCTCCTGGAGCTACGTCTGCAAGGCGAGGGTCAGACTCTTTTGAAAAGAGAATGGTGTTGTCTGAAGAACGGTAAAATCCTCTATCGGCAGAAGTGTTGTTTCTGTCCAAAATAGCACCGTTTAATTTCACTTCAATTTCGACATCCTGTACCCGAGAAGGTAGGTTATTTGTCCAACGAATGTCTCCGCGAACCTGCGCTCCTCTATTGGCAACATATTCAGATACAATGTCTCCCCCAAGGGCAAGCGCGGCAGATATAAAAGGCTTTGCCACAAAAAGCGAAGCATCTCCCGTTGCAAGAGGCGCCGCTATCGCCTCTTCGTCATTTGGGTTTTGCGTTCCGGCAGTAAAGTGAACGACACGTTCGTCACCATCTTCGCCCGAGAACCTTCCCCTAATGGTAACTTTTCTACTGCCTCCCGCTTCAATGTCGCCAAACTTCCACGCCGACGAGCCCGAAACAGGCTCTGGCGTTGATGACACAAACGAGAATCCTGGTGGGTACTCTGCGACCAGCATCATACCGGGTAATTTTTCTGACACATTAGAGGTAACAGTCACCGAGAGGACTGTCTCTTGCCCTGAAACCACCTCGTCCAGTGCATCAACCGTAATGGATGCCGGAGACTGGCTAATGGGCACAACGTACTTCTCTTCACTAAAGAAAATGGCATTTGATGATGGTACTCGGTACTCGACAGAGACCTTTACTTCTGCGTTTGTGTTAGCAGTGCCAAAAAGAACGGCACGAACATTTTTGCTTATACTCTGCCCCGGCTCTATGGTACCCACAGACTCGCGTATTCTTGGCAGAGCAACAGATACGTCAACCTCGGAACGTGTTCCATCAGGAAATTCGACCACTAAATCAGTAAGCTCCATAGGGACACTGTTATGGTTGGTTACGGCAATATTTAAAGAGAGCGTATCGCCTGCGCGAATTTCGTTTGGTCCGTCAATCGCTATTGATACGTTTCGTGTAGAGACGATATTGTTTCCGGAAAAGAATGTTACTGACGCAAAGATACCCGCGATAATAAAAAACACGACTGCAATAATAAAGACCATATCGAGCACTCGAAGCCGTCTTCGTCGAGGTCGACTCGCCGACGCGGGCGAAGATTGCCACTCTTCTGACGCTTTGTTTCTGTGTTGCGACAACGACGACCTCTCTTTCGGCGCACTCTCCTCGCTCCTGCTATCCAGTTTCTTTTCAAGTCGATCTAGTGCGCTTTTTGGTCTCATACAAATTCATTTTAACAGTAAAAACATCACTTTATACACTTACGCCAGTCCACTAACCAGAAGACCCTCATTAATACTTGCTATCAAATCCCTCTCTTTTGGAGCAACTTCTTTCAGTATCTCTTTTGAGTAATCGCTACTCGTAACATACGTTGCGCCACTTTCCGGAGCAACGTACCCTAAAGCAAAAAGAATGCGGAGCACTGCGAGCCTCTCGGCAATCCTCACTTCGTTTTCGTCGAGTGCATTCAGCGAGTGAAGAAGGTCCCACAGCGCATCAAAAAATCCCGGATCGCTCCCCTCACCTCTCACCAGTTGCGATACGAGATGAATAACGTTTGCCGAAGCGCGTTGCGCTGGAGCATTTTTCACAAAAGAAAAATATTTATTTTGCGTATCAACGGCACCTATCACCCGCCAGTCATATGCCCCTCGCACCAAAGAAAATGTACCCGTGGTTCCACCCTGTAGGTGAGGTCGCAATTTTGACCGCTCTTCACGAGCACTTTTTGCGATCGCCGTAACCATACCCAACTCTTCCGTGTAGAGCAAAACGCGTACACTCCCTTCTCCGGCAGAGTACCTCCCTATAACAACGGCGCGCGATGTAATCTCACGGTGCATACTGAATAGCGAGCGAAAGTGTTGCGCCTTCTACGGGGACAAGGTCTCCCTCCCCTTCTTTCTTTTCTGAAACATTTGTCGCCTTTTGTATTGACTCCCAGTGGTTTTCTAAAATTGCCACCCCCGCATCGTCACCAGAGTACGTAATGGTAATCGTATCTTTTGGCTCGAGGTTTGCCTTCTTTCTTAAATCTTGAATAAAACGAACCACTTCACGTGCGTTCCCTTCTTCTTGTAACTCGGGAGTGATGGTCGTGTCTAAACGCAACGCTTCTTCTAGAGACGGGTCAAAGAGAACCTCTTTTATGTTTACCTCTTCTTGTATCAACTCAAGAAATTGTGTCTTGCCTTTCAGGTACTCGCTTTTTAGCGTCACCGACGAAAGCGGTTGCCTTACTTTTAGATTTGCCTGCTGTCGAAACTTTAGCGCAGATGAGATTGTGTCTCGTACTACCTTCATGTCTGCAAGCAATACGCTTTCCTTCTTTCCGGAAAACAAAACACTGAGGAGAGGTTTTTTAAAAGAAGGCCACTCCATTAAATGTACGCTTTCTGCATCGGTGTCGTAACGGACACCCTGAAAGACCTGTTCGGCCAAAAACGGCGCAAAAGGAGCGAGGAGTAAAGATGCAGTATGGAGCGTATCTCGGAGTGTCGAGAGCGCAACTTCGTCTCCCTCTCGAACTCTGTCCCGTATCCTTCGCACATACCACTGCGAAATATCTTCAAACAAGTCTGCCAACGTGCGAGTTGCTCCGGTTACGTCATACGCATCAATCGCCTCGGTTACTTTTTCAACTGTCTCGCGTGTTTGAACCTTCATCCATGTATCAATGGGTTCTTCCCGCCCTTTGGTAGGGGTTGCATCCTTCGATAGGGTGTAAAACTTTACACTATTTTCTAGCCAAGAAAGTGTCCTTGACACATCGCGCACTGTTTTTTCGTCAAAACTTTTAGAGTCTCCCGGGGCACTCACGCTATACATCCAAAAACGAATCGTATCAACACCCCACGTGTCCATTGCCTCCCATGGATTTATCACGTTCCCTTTACTCTTAGACATTTTGCGTCCCTCGGCATCCAAAAGATGCCCAAGACAAATCACGTTTTTATACGGAACTCCTTTGCCCATCAAAACTCCTAGTGCGAGCAATGTATAAAACCACCCCCGTGTTTGATCAATAGCCTCTGAAATAAAGTGCGCAGGGTACCCATTCCTCTCAACCCACTCCTTATTTTCAAATGGATAATGGTCCTGTGCAAACGGCATACCACCTGAGTCAAACCACACATCAAGAACGCTCTCCACACGCTTTAATAGCGTGCCAGTATCAGACACAAGCTCTACAGCATCTATGTATGGCCTATGGAGGTCGAGTTCGTAATTATCATTGTGTGGAAGCGGAACAAAGTCGAGTGTTTTCCATTCGGCATTTTTATAATATTCGGGACGTGGAAGCTTCATAGCAATAATCTCTTTTTCGTCTACCCCCTTGGCAACTGCTTCCGCGAGCCAAATTGGGTACTCGTGAGCGACGATCAGAATCTTTTTGTTTTGATACTTTTGCTCAAGGTCGTACAAAAATTCTCCGACCCGAAGGCGGACATCAACGAGGTTCTCTCCGCCCTCGGGACGTTTTTTAAACATTGCCTCATACGAATAGCCAAAAAAGGTGTGAAATTCTTTGTTTGATTTTCCTTCAAACTCTCCAACATCTATTTCGCGCATTCTTGCGTCAACCAGAATATCTTCTTTTTTAAACCCAATTGCATCGGCAACAATGTTAGCTGTTTCTTGTGCACGAAGGATGGGGGTGGTGATAATGATATCGACTCCTTCTGTTTTTAATTGCTCCCCTGATTTCTCTGCTTGCTCTCTTCCAAGATCCGTAAGGTGATTTTCTTTCTCTGCCATGGTGCTCGCAATATCTTGCGCGTTACTCATTGCCTGCCCGTGACGCATCAGTATGTAAGTATTTCCGCTCTTTTTTACTCTCTGTTTCAACTCTTCAACTGAACCGATAACAACGCGTTCCTTGCTGTCTTCGCTCTCCCAGACCGGAAGCGGTGTTGCCCAGTACCTCTCTCGAGACACCGCCCAATCGCGAACATTCAAAAGCCAATCTCCCATACGTCCGTCACGTATATGGCTCGGTTCCCAATTAACTTTTTTGTTTTCGGCAATTAACTCTTCACGTTTTGTGTCCATTTTTATAAACCACGAATCGCGCGCATAGTAGATAAGTGCCGTTTTGCAACGCCAACAAAATGGATACGAGTGTGTATATTTTTGTTTTGAAAAAAGCAACCCGCGGTGCGCCAAATCTTTAATAATATCTATCGCTACGTCTTCGTCTCGAACAAACCTTCCTGATAAGAAGTCCATACCTTCTTTAAACTTGCCGTCAGGATTTACAAGGTGCACCTTTGGCAATCCCTCTGTTGTACCTAACTCAAAATCATCTTGCCCGTACAAGACAGCAGTGTGTACTATCCCTGTCCCGTCTTCTGTTGTAACAAAATCGGCACTGTACACCTGAAACGCTTTCTCGCGTTTTGCCACCTCTTCACCGTCAAGATTTTGCACCAAGTAAGGATATACTTCTCTATACTTCTTCCCAATCAAATCTTTCCCAAAGTACTTCTTTTCCAATGTCCAACCCTCTCCTAATTGTTCACTTAACTTTTCGGCAACAATAACTCTTTCATCGTCTTTTACATACTGCCCATACGAAACATCTGTATGGACTGCAAGTGCTACGTTGCCCGGGAGTGTCCACGGTGTGGTTGTCCATGCAAGAAGAAATACTTTCGGTTCGTCAACAAGTTCAAACTTAACCGTAACCGACAAATCGGTAACGTCTTCATACCCTTGCGCCAGCTCATGAGACGAAAGACCTGTTTGGCATCGAGGACACCACGGCACAACCTTGTAATCTTTGTACAGTAAGCCATCGTCTGAAACTTTTTTAAAAATGTTCCATAAAGACTCCATATACGTCGGATTGTAGGTGTAGTATGCGTCGTCTTGATTTACCCAATACCCAATACGATCAGTAAATTGACTCCACTCGCTGATGTACGTTAAGACGCTCTCTCGGCATTTTTTATTAAATTCTGCTATGCCGTACTTTTCTACGTCTGACTTTCCTGTAAAACCAAGCTGTTTTTCTACCTCAAGCTCTACGGGCAATCCGTGCGTGTCCCACCCCGCACGTCTGCGTACACGATACCCACGCATAGTCTTATACCGTGGGATTGCATCTTTAAACGCACGGGACTCAAGGTGGTGAATGCCGGGGCGACCATTTGCCGTTGGCGGGCCTTCATAAAAAATAAACTCGCCTTTCGGAGATTTTTTGGCGAGTGATTTTTGAAATATATTATTCTCTTTCCAAAAAACAAGAGTTTCCTCTTCTTTTTTAGCTGAGTTGGATTTTTGAGTTGTATTATTTTCGTTGTTCATATTTAGTACTCTCTGTCTGTTGGGATCCTCAGTGATCTACCGAGTATTTTACTCATTGCTTCCGGAGCAGTGCTTCCTCTCTCTACCCTACTTCCTTGCGTTGCTATGTACCCATTTCCTTTTTTATCGGGCTGAACCATAATCATCTCTGTGTCGTCAAAACTTGGCTGTGCTTCGTGTGTCATATCTATAGAAACCAGACGAATTCTATAATGGTAACACTTTGAAACAAAAAACCCTCCTTGAGGAGGGGGTATCGTGGTATGGACGATTATCCCCTCCCTAAGAGGTAATAATAACCGCAATACTGTTTGCTCTATCCATACATTTTCATAATAGCGTTACGGCACAACCTGTCAATGTCCTCACATCTTTTCTGGTGCCTCAATTCCAAGTAACCATAAGCCGTTTTTCATAGTGTGAGCAAATGCTCGCACCACCTGTAAGTAATACGCCTCATATTTAGAGCCGATAACTTTCTCTTGCGCATACCAACTGTTGAACGCACTCGCCAGCTCGGTAAGGTACGTCGTTATGTAGTGTGGCTCATACTCATCAGCAGACCGCGCAACCACGCTCGGGAAGCGTGTAAGCAGTCTCTCTACATTAGACACTTCTTTTGGAACATTGAATGAGCCGTCATTAGCATTTTTGACTTTGTCTAAAACACCGCGTGCGCGCACGTAACTATACTGAAGGTACGGGCCCGAATCTCCTTCAACAGCGACAGATTTTTCAAAATCAAACACAATATTTTTGCCGGAGCCTCCGCGTAAGAACGCGTACTTTAAAGACGCGAGTGCAACTTTTTCAGACACTGCAGGGTCTTCTTCTTTTGCTTTCTCTGAAACAATTGAAATGACTTTCTCTAATAAATCCTCGGCTAGCGGTACGTTTCCGTATCGAGAAGAGACCTTCCCTCCGGCAAATCGCAAACGGCCGTGTTGCCAATACAGCGAGTTGTCTCCCCACGTTTTGTTAATTAGTGACGCCGCCTTTTTGACCACTTCAAAATATTGTTTTTGTTCAACATCAGTAACAACAATTGAAAGGTCGGGGTTGTACTTTTCAAACTTTAAACTCAACAATCCTATATCTTTTGCCTCATACACCGGCAATCCTTGCGATGTTAAAAACACCCTCGTGTGCAACCCGTAGTCTTCTCCTTTAAAAATAATTGCCCCCTCTGACTCTTGAAAAACCTCTGGAGTGTGGCGCATAACAATCTCTTTCCCAATCACACCGGACTCGCTCTCAAAAAACATATGGTCAAATGATGATCCGAGGCGAGCTGTAATATGGTTAAAGTATTCTACGTTTAACGCACGACCTTTTTGATACACACGCCACGCGTCTCCGTCTTCTGCGGTATGGAGAGCTGTGTGTATTGCGTTTATTTCTTTTTTTGCTTCTTCGCTTTCTTCGTACTGTTTTGTCCCATCAACATACGCCTCCCCCATAGCGTCAATGGTGAGGTCATCTTCTTTTTTGTTCTTTAAAATTGACCATATTGCTTTTGCAACACCAAGAGAGATGTCAGACGGGTACGATATGTTGCGCACCGTAGCCCCTGAAAACTGACTGACGCGTGAAAGCGACTCTCCGACTGCTGTGTTTAATAAGTGTCCAATATGAAAAGGTTTAAATAAATTCGGCTGGGCATACTCAACAAGAATATTTTTACCCTTTAACTTCTCGCCCCTGCCCCATGTTTCGCCGACTCCTTGTATCTTTTTTGAAAAATATTCACGTGACAATATGAAATTTATAAACCCTGGACCAGCGATATTTACCTTTTCTACACCTTCTATTTCTCCCAATTCAGCAACCAGCTTTTCTGCAAGTTCTCTCGGGGTTGTGCCTGCTACTTTGGCACCAGCCAAAGCAACGTTTGTAGCAAAATCGCCATGAGTTAAATCTCCTGGAAACTCAATCATTGGCTCTACTCCATCAATACCAAGAGCCTTGAGAGCGCTACTAATCTTATGTATTAAATCCTCTTGTATCACAGGTAAAAGTATAGCAGACACCCCTCTTAAACCCGACTGGATGATTAACCGTCGTTCGAGTGCAAGTCTCTGCGCAAACGCACGAGGGTTTCTATACAAATGACTCAGGGATTGGGAAACGAGACGCAAGGTCTTCTATCTCGGTTTTTATACGAGCCTTTACAGACGCATCATCTTTGTGTGTAAGGGTTTCAATCATCTTCTCTGCAACAATAGTACTCTCTTTTTCGGTAAACCCGCGCGTGGTAATTGCTGGGGTTCCAAACCGAATTCCTGACGGGTCCATTGGTTTTCTTACATCATCAGCAATGGCATTTTTGTTGAGTGTAATGCCAACTTCGTCTAAAACTTTTTCAGCATCGGCACCAGACACTCCAAGTGACCCAAACACATCTGCAAGAATAAGGTGGTTTGATGTACCTCCTCCTAACATTCGTATATTGTTTTTTCTAAACACCTCTTCCATTGCTTTTGCGTTTTTAAGTATCTGCGAAGCATATACCGCAAAGTTTGGATGCAGTGCCTCGCCAAATGCAACCGCCTTTGCGGCAATAACGTTCATATGTGGACCGCCCTGCATACCGGGGAAAATGGTCTTATCAACCCTTTGAGCAATCTCTTCATTTTCGCGCGTTAAAATCATTCCTCCGCGTGGACCACGAAGTGTCTTGTGGGTGGTAGTGGTAATAACGTCAAACCCATCGTCAAAAGGGTTTCTCAGTGCCTTACCGGCAATCAAGCCAGCAATATGCGCCATATCCGCGACGGTTATTGCTCCGACCTCTTTTGCGATATCAACAAACTTTTTATAATCAAGTTCACGTGAGTACGCAGAAAATCCCGCAAGTATAATTTTTGGCTTTTCTTGTTTGGCAACTGCAAGCATCTTATCGTAGTCAATCTCGCCGGTCTCAGCGTCTTTCATTTTGTATCGAACAAAATTAAATACTTTTGTAACCGCTGTTACGGGGTGTCCGTGCGTTAAGTGTCCACCATGAGAAAGGTCCATCCCCAGCACTGTGTCTCCCGGATTGAGGAGCGCAAAGTACAATGCAACATTTGCCGGCGCTCCGGAAAGTGGTTGTACGTTTGCAAAATCACAGTTAAATAGTTCTTTTGCGCGACTTTGCGCAATGGTTTCAACAGCATCAGTGTACATTTGCCCACCATAGTATCGTTTTCCGGGATACCCTTCGGAATACTTATTGGTCATTGGAGAGCCAAGCGCTTGAAGCACTGCTTGCGAAACATAGTTTTCAGAAGGAATAAGTTCCAACCCCTCTGCTTGTCTTTTTTCTTCACCAGAAATGGCGTTAGCGACGTCTTGATCTTGTTTTTGTATAAATGAGTATGATTTCATAGTTCGATGCGTTATCGTTATTAGTATAAAGAAGGCAAAATAAAATTACTCAGATCATACGCGTTAATTGTGTAAGTGCTTATTGTACCCCCCTGCTACGGTAAGTTCGGCCTTAATTGGTGGATGTGGGTCATATCCATCAAGCGAAACATATTCTGGTTTAAATGAATCAAGAGAATCGAAATCGTGGGTAAATGAGATACGAGGAAACGGCTTTGGTTCGCGCGAAAGCTGTTCTTCAGCTTGTGCTTTGTGGTTTTCGTATAGATGTACGTCACCAAATGTGTGTACAAACTCTCCCGGTTCGCGCGCTAAGATTTTAGCGATAATGATGGTTAATAGCGCGTAGCTTCCGATATTAAACGGTACTCCCAAAAAGATGTCGGCACTTCTTTGGTAGAGCTGTAAGCAAACCTTGCTGTTCTTAATATTCACTTGGTACATGTTGTGGCAAATTGGAAAGCGCACTCCAGAGCCAGGAGCAGCCATACCGTAGAGGTATTCTGGGTTCCAAGAGTTTACGAGCGTATTGTGCGCGTCAGGGTCTTTACGAAGCTCTTCAATAACCCACCCAAGTTGGTCTACTTCTCGCCCTCCCTCTCCTGGCCACCGTCTCCAAGATTCACCGTAAATATGTTTTAGTTCGCCATGTGCTTTTGCAAACTCGTCGTCATTTTTAATGTTGTCAATAAAAACACTTTTCTCCATCTCAGGAGCCTCTTCTTTCTCTACCTTTTCTTGATAAATTTTGTATGGATAATCGTCCCAAATGTGCACATTATTATCAACGAGGTATTTGATGTTTGATTGTCCTGACATAAACCAATACAGTTCATGCAACACTCCGTTCCAATACACCTTTTTGGTGGTGAGTAACGGAAACCCTTCGCTTAAATCAAAGCGTATCTGTCGTCCAAATAAACTATACGTTTTAACCCCCGTTCCTTTATCAACCTGCTCGTCACCACTCTCAAGTGTCTCTCTTAACAAATCAAGGTAGTGGTGTTCGGGGTGGTGGTTCATATATCACTTCTTTTTCTTGCCTGTCTTCTTTTTTGGAAGAAAGTGAGTAGAGTTTTTTGTGTCGTACCTGCCGACGCTCGAGTAAGACTGTGACGTGGGGCTCGAGAGACGCGCAAAGAGTAATTGTGCCACCTCCATACCCGGTCGTAAAATGAGAGGTACGTTGCTGGTGTTTACCAACTCAAATGTAGGGTAGAACGTGTGCCCCGGATTAAAGAGCATTGCGGTGTTGTGCACAACGAGCCCCGCGCGAGCAAGGGACGACTTCCCTGAAAGTAAAATGAGGTGCTCTTCGTCCACGCCGATAAATTCTTTTTGTTTGCCAAGAACGCTCTCGCCCGGATGGAGGATAAACTCGCCACCATCTTTTACAACGATAGTGTGTGTTTTAGGGAATATCTTTTTAGCGGGGTCAACAGACGCTGTTGCGTGCCTGTCAATTACTTGAAATTCGTTTCCGAGGCGAACGTCGTAACTTGCCGGCTGAAGTTGCTTTTTTGAAAACGGCTTAATAATAATCTTGCCTGCTTTGTGTGCTTTTTGTATGTCGATATCTGAAAGAAACATATATTATTCAATTACAAATGTGTTATCGGTTCCGTAATACTCTTCCCAATTCTTATTATAATGGGTAAACATCCTCTCTAACCGCTCTTGCGGTAATTCTTCTACTCCAAGCTCTTCCATAATTGCACGGAGCTCTTCTTGCGCACTCGGGATTTCTGACTGGTCAGATACAATCTTTTCAAATTCGGCAAGGTACCCGTATCCGGCGTTTTTATCCATGCAAACGTTTGCTCCACGAAAGACGTACTCTTCTCGTTCGCGAGACCACTTTGCCTGGTACGAAAAACCTGCCCCTAAAATTTTACTGTCTAGCTCTTCAAGAGAGAGATCTACTGGCTCTTCAAATTCAACGCGAGAAATTCCGTTAGAGCTTGAGGTATCGTCAACGGATGCTTTTACAATAAACAAGACAGTACCGTCTTTGAAGCGAGTCCTCACTGAAAACTCGGTTACGTGCTCGGCAATTTCTTTGAGTCGAGCAGTAGCGTCCTCGTCAAACAGCGGTGCGACAGCATCAACGAGTACAGAGAGATCGTCTCCGACAAAGTAGTGGTTTAGCTGTTTGTTTTTAGAGACACACGAAACATCTGAGTCCAACTCACACATCTTTTCTATTAAAGCGTCGGCCTTTTCTTTTCCTCCCAGTAAGGACTTTATTTCGATTTCGTACGTCTGAGCCATAGTAGATGTATTATAGCGGTATGATAGGTAATACTAAAGAGGATATACTGCAAGAAAGATAAAAAGTATGGAAAAAGACACAAAAAACACAGATGGCAAGAATATTATTTCTGTAATTGCCGCCATAGGGAAAAATCGAGCAATCGGCAAGGATAATACCCTCTTGTGGCACATTCCGGACGACTTGAAACACTTTAAAGAGGTCACGCTTGGATCTCCCATTATTATGGGCCGAAAGACCTTTGAATCAATTCTTTCAATACTGGGAAAGCCACTCCCTCAGCGCATCAACATCGTGGTAACAAGAAACGACTCGTGGACGTACCCCGGTGTCGTTGTCGCATCATCCATTGATGACGCGGTACAAAAGGCACGGTCTCTGAACCACCCCGAAGTATTTATTGGTGGCGGGGGCGAACTGTACACGCAAGCGTTGCCGCTTGCGGACCGTATCTACCTCACCCTCATTGATGACGAAAAAGAGGGCGACGTATTTTTTCCTGACTACTCGCCTTTTTCTAAAGTGATATCTCGCGAAAAACGAAAGTATGGAGAGATTAATTATGAGTGGCTCGTTCTTGAGCGTTAAGTTGAAGCATTGCCACCTTTTTTCCACTGCACCCCTTTTAAGAAGGGGGCAAAAATATCTTCGTCCATAGTAAACGAAAATGTATTATGCTTACTTTTTCTTTCGACGTGTCTTTCTCTCACGTACGGGGCGTTTCGTATTCGTGCAATTGGCGTTTGTTCGTTTGACTCACCCATAACAAAAACAGCACTCGCCGCTAGCGAGTCAGGAATATTTGTTTGACTCCCACCACTTTCAAAACCTAACAAATCAACCCGAGACCGGTTATCGTACAGTGGTTCAAAGCCCGCCCAACGCAACAGCAATCCCGACCACCCCACGTCTTAAGAAGACACTTCTAGAGTCAGTGAGAATAACGTAGAGATTTTTAACCGCATACTCTTTCTTTAGCCACATCAGAATATTTTCTGCGCTTTTTTGGGGGGGTTCCAGGACACAGTACATAGTGCTCACCAAATGGGTCTATCCCGGAAGAAGGGATGAGTATCCCGTTCTTCAAAGTATGGATAACTGCCCCGTGAGGAGAATGTTCACGATCAAGGAAAAATTCAGACTCCTCTTTTATAAGATTATCTTTATTCTTACCCCCTTTCGGAACACAGCGCCCTTCGCTAAGGCTCACCACCTTTGAAGAAATTGCAACGACATCGTACTCTTCAAGAGACAGGGATGATTTTTTAATCTTTTCGAACAAATCGTCCTTTGGTGGAATGAGGGTTTCAATAACAAACGGTTCAATATTCATACACAGCATTGTACCTATTTCGTTCAATATAAAAACTCCGCGAAGGCGGAGTTTTTATATTGAACGAACAGTTGATGTTTCACTACATCACATCAATTCCTTACAGGAACAGTACACCTTTTGGATACTTTGTTTCGTAAAACTCACAAAGATACCTCAAAAGGTCGATTGATGTTTCACTACATCACATCAATCCACACATAATTTTCTGCTGAAAATTTGCGCGGACCCGCCTCGACGCCGTCGCATCTGCGGACGATTGATGTTTCACTACATCACATCAATCCCCATTGAGCGGGCGGTGCCGGCAATGATTTTTTCTGCTTGCTCAACATTGTCTGTATTTAAGTCCGGCATTTTCTTTTCAGCAATCTCTCGAAGCTGTGCTTTCGTAATTTTACCTGCTTTTACTGAAGGAACCTTTCCTGAACCTTTTTGCAATCCAGCAACTTTAAGTAAGAGCCGAGATGCCGGAGAGACCTTCATTATGAAGTCGAACGAACGGTCTTCGTATACACTCAACTCTACAGGGATAATATCGCCTCGCATTTCTTGTGTCTTATCGTTAAATTGCTTAACGAAATCACCAATATTAATACCAGCCGGACCAAGAACCGTACCGATAGGTGGCGCTGGAGTTGCTCCTCCGCCAGGAATCTGAAGTTTTATCTTTTTTACTAATTTTCCAGCCATATGTGTCCAATACTACTTATAATTTACGAACTTGCAAGAAGTCCAACTCTACCGGTGTTTCTCGCCCAAACATTGACACCAACACCTTTATTTTTCCTTTCTCTTCGTCAATGTCACCAACCTTGCCTTCAAGGTCTTTAAACGGACCGTCAGTAATTACCACAAGCTCGTCAATAGCAAAATCAATCTTGTGTTTCGCAACGTCAGTAGACATTCGCTTAAACAACATATCAATTTCTTCTTGAGAAAGTGGCACCGGCGTCGTTCCGCTCCCAACAAAGCCGGTGACTCTTGGTGTGTTGCGAACAACAAACCAACTTTCGTCGTCAACAATCATATCAACCAAGATGTACCCTGGGTAAATCTTTTCTTCTACGGGAGTGCGTTTACCTCCGGTTACTTTGATCTTCTTTTCGGTAGGAATAACCACATCAAAAATTTTGTGAGTCATCCCCATTGATTCAATTCTCTGTTTTAGGTTGCGGAGCACTGCATTTTCGTACCCAGAATAGGTATGAAGTGCGTACCACGCTCTCTGTGCTTGTTCGTCTTGTTTTGACATACGTTCTATTGCGTTAGAATACCCTTCCTGCCACTAAGGTAAGAATGTAATCCAATACCCCGAGGTAAGCTGCGACAAAAATAGATATGCCAATAACGAGTGCTGTATATCCGATTGCCTGACTTACCGTAGGCCATTTTACGTGCGTCATTTCAGCGCGCACACCACTTAAGTAATCAAGGAAGCTTTTCATAAATGTTTTGTATTTAAAAAGGCCCCTCCTGGGCCTTTTTAAATACTACCTGAATTATTGCTGAACGTCAACCAAGGTAGTGTGGCATAACAGACGTCGAAGAAAGCACCTTTGTAGTTAGCGAATTTCGTACGAAACAGAAACTCGAACAACGATCTCGTTCTCTCCTGTAGGGACAGAAGGGGGTGTTTTAGACTGTGACGTTACCATAGCGTCACCACCTAACCCTTCTCTGTAGTACGGGTAGTATGGGTCATTATTTTCCCAAAATCCCGTCACGCGAACAATTCCTACACCGAGAGATTTTGCTAACGTTTTAGCTTGCTCTCGTGCGTTTTGTATTGCTTGCTCTCGTGCCTCTTTGCGCAGTCTCTCAATGTCATCTACCTCAAAGGATGGTCCGTGCAAATTTGACACCCCTACACCACCGAGAGCAGCGAGCGTTTCGCCAACTTTCTCAATGTCTCTGATCTTTACTTGGATTGTTTGAGAAACGGTATATCCGATAATTCTCTCTTCTGACGGAGGGCAAACACGGTCGTAACACTGCGTATAAGAATATCGGGGGGTTACGTTGTACGACGTTGTTTTTATATACTCATCTTCAATACCAATATCGTCTTTCAGCAAAGAGAGAGCAGTGTTGGTTTTTTTGGTTGCCACGTCCTGCGCTTGCGCAACTGTCTGAGACTCTTCACTCACCGTAAAGGATACGGTGGCAATATCAGGAACTGCAGTAACTCTACCTTCTCCTTCAACAGAAATCATATTTCCCATTGCTGGACGAGGAGCAAAAACATCTCCTAACGCACTCACCGCCTGTGCTCCCACTAGCACAACGGCAACTATTAAGAACAGCGATGCTAATTTTTCAATTCGTGGGCTTTCAAAAAGCTTTGTTTTATTTTCTTCCATACTTAATATATTGTTATTGTTTGTTCATTATATCACCTCACTACTAAAGCCCGAAGCGCGACAGAGACAAGCGAGGTTACTTTTGTGTTGAGCTCCTTTTCTTGCCTGCTTTAGGTGTCTACGTCTACCGAGTCCCCTTTCTCATACCCGCAGTGCCACGGTTTTTCTGAAACGCATTCATACGTGGCGCAACACGATTAGGTTGAGATTGCTGTCCGAACTTGTTTTGACTGTTGGTTTTTGGTTTTTTGTTCATATATTTTTAACTGTGTTCATACTTGTCAACTTCGGCATCAGCTTTTGTTTTATGTACCGTGCCTTCTGGATGATGTGCCGGAGCGTAAATAGTATACAGCTTTAGCTTTGCATCAGAAGAGGTGTTCACAATATTATGCTCAATTCCTTTTGGAATAATAACCACGCTTCCATCCTGAAGTTGATGCTCTTCTCCACCGATTACTGCTAACCCTTCACCTTCTTCAATTCGAATAAATTGATCTTCCTTGTGGTGTACCTCCATTCCAATTTCTTCGTTTGGGTTAAGGCTCATTAACACAAGCTGGAGCCGAGGATCTGTGTAGAGCACCTTGCGAAAGTTGTCATTTTCAAGTGTTTCTTTCTCTATGTCTTGAATGTATGCCATATATTGTAACTATACCAACTTATTGCAAAAATTTCTCAACCGGCACCCGCGGATTGTCACTTGCTTTTAATGTAAGGTATGTACGTCCAATGATTTGACCGCGAGATGTTTCAACCGAAACACGCCACTTGCCAAGCTCGGGACTTCGCGTCAACGAGTACGCACGGTACCCTTTTTTTCTCCCCCCTTGAATAGTAAAAAATACTTTATTATGGGTAGTCCACTTTTGAGTTACTTCGTCATACTTCTGCCAGTGGTGAACTATATTGGTATCAATTCGTGCAGGAGCAAATACTGCACTATAAAAATACACATTTTCTCCAGGGGCTATATGGAGCGTTACGCCTGAAATTGCAAAAAATCTTTCCAGTAAGTCGCGTCTCTCATCAATGGCGAAGTATACGTCACCTTGCTTCTCAACGTAGTGGTAAAAGTCTCCACTTTTCACCGAAAGCGGAATGGGAGGAATGAGGTTATTAAAATACAGTAATACCAGTACGATAAGGGTTAGCCCAGCGCCAGCGCGAATCAACGAGCTTGCTTTTTTAAACGCCGTGCGTGCAACCGTCTTTCCAAGTGCAAAAAACACAATAAAGGTGACGGCTCCAACGACCACACTCGCCACAAATGTGACTGCATTCACAGAGCCAAGGAAAATCGGAACAGACAACGCAAAAAATAAAAGTACGTTAAGAGAAAAGAGTGTTGTCTGAAATGGCAATCTATACTTTTGAAGGCGCAACACTTCATTACCGGCAATCGCGACACCTAAAAGAACGATGAAAGGTGCGCTGGAAACGAGAGATCCAGACGCTGTATATAAAACTAAAAATGCCGAGAGGAGCGCTCCCGTTGAATACTGGTGAACAATGGGGATCCACTCGCGCACCTTGAGAAAGAACGAAGTTGGCTTATCACCTTTTACGGGAAGAGCGTAGATAATGATCGTCCCCGCGACAATTGAGAGGTGCGTTGCCAAAATAATTTGCGACAGAGAGAGATTGATATTACGAAATGTAATAACGTCCATTACGAACCCCAACACCAGTGCCAATGTTGCTAGTCTGTCCTTGTGCGCGAGCCCCCATTTAATGGTTCGAATAATCATTCTCTTCTTATGGTACACCACCGGTATATAATGAAACCCACACGGGTAGTGTGGGTTTCATTATTTTGGGGTGGCTACCGGGAATCGGTCACAGATAATTTCCTCGCCGTCGCTCGGAAATTTCCGCGACCCCAACTCGCTCCCCATCCTGCTGAATGGGGCCCCACTCCGTCTTTCGATTCCCACTAGTCACACAACATATAGTCAGGCCGCCTTCACACGCGGTCTTTGTTATGTTGGGGTGGCTACCGGGAATCGAACCCGAATCGGAGGTTCCACAAACCCCAGTGTTAACCGTTACACCATAGCCACCATACAAAGAATCAGGTACTCCTAATTCTGGTGCGCGAGACAGGACTTGCACCTGCACGATCATAAGACCATACGCCCCTCAAGCGTACGCGTATACTAAGTTCCGCCACTCGCGCGCAATTTGTCAAGTTGTCTATTTTTCTTTAACGCTGTCTCAATTTTGACATGTTTTCGCTTCAAACAAACAACTGTGGGGTCATAATACATCTTTTCAAGAATTTTTAAAGAATCAGCCTTAGCATACTTTATTTGGTAGACGTTTTTTGCTTGATGAAAACCGATATGTCCCCGAATACCTAGCCTATCTTCAATTTCCTTACGAATCCAATCAATAAATTTTTTACTCCCAGAAGAAAGCGAGAGGTAAAACATAAAACTGGAGCGCCAACGAGGGTCAAAATATGAATAAAACGAACCATCACCATCAATTGCACCACGTAAAAAGTCAAAAAAGAATTTTGCTGGTATTTTAAGTGGCCCAAGTATTTTAGATTTTTTAGGAGTCAGCCCCATTGAGAGAAAAAACTGATACATTGCAACATCTCCCCATTGCACATGTGGACACTTTTTGTTGTTATACCCGCCAGTTTTATAACCTATCTTATTTTTTAAACCAAAGCATTGCTTAAATGTCTTGACCAAATCCATATCTGCCGACACAAAACTGAGGTGTCTGCCATCGTTATACATACACCCATCAGTAGCAAAAAGCCCTACAGCATATGCAAAACCAGGTGTCCACACAAATTTCCTCCACCTTGGTTTTGGTCCACGCTTTCCCACAACTCAATTATATAGCGTTTACCAATTTATTTTAATAAAAATCCCGTGTTATCCACGGGTTTTTATATTATTTCTTCTCTTCTGGTGATTCGCCTTCTGTTTCCGAAGCCACTTCTTCTGGTTTCTTCTCTTCTTCAGGAGTGCTCTCTTTTTCTTCTTCCTGCGCAACCTCAGGTGCTTCTTCTACAGCAGTATCTGCCTCTGCCTTTTCTGCTTCAACTGCTTTTGCTTTCTCTTCGGCCTCTTGGGCTTCTTTCTCTGCCCGGTCAGATTGTTCTTTTTCGCTTTCAGTGGCGATAGAAACAAGTTTCATATTGCGAAGTTGACGACGAATCTCACGGGCAACCTTCTCACGAATGTAGTAAAGCTTCGCGCGTCGCACTTTTGACCTTCGGACAATCTCAATCTTGTCTATCAAAGGAGAGTAGATTGGAAATATTTTTTCAACACCAACTCCTGACATTGTCGCGCGGACAGTCATTGTTCCCCCTGCCTCGGTGCCGTGCTTTTGCGCGATAACCAAGCCCTCAAAAATCTGAATACGGGTCTTTCCTTTTTCTTGAATCTTTTGGTGGACACGAACGGTATCCCCTGCTTTTACGCCAAGATTCTTACGTTCTTCAACGTTTACGGGTGAAATTTGTGCCGGTGCAATTTGTACTGTCATAATGCAACGAAAATTACCATATATTAGCCTATTCGGCAATGTTTTGGAGCTGTTGCTCGGCATCCATAAAATCTTGCGGGAGTGGGGCCACGAAGGTTTGCTTCTCTCCTGTTGGAAGGGTAAACGAGAGCGAGTGGGCGTGGAGCGCCAATCGGGTAAAGCCTAAAGCCCCCTTTCTCTTTGGGGCATAGAGCGTGTCTCCTATAATTGGATGATTGAGTGCCTTGAAATGAACCCGTATTTGGTGGGTTCTGCCGGTATGGGGCATTGCCTCAACGTAAGATACTCCACTCTTTTTACAAATCACGCGGTAGTCAGTCCGAGCTTCACGAAGCGGAGGTTTTGCGTGAGGCTCTGCAGAGCGTTTCCTAAAATCACTACGCGACCTTCCAACAGGGAACGTGATGATCCCCCTTTCTTTTTTTACTTCACCCCACACAAACGCGCGGTATGTTTTTTTAATACCACGACTTTGAAACTGCTCTTTCAGTGCTTGATACGTATCTTGATTTTTTACCAAAACCACGACACCTGACGTCATCTTATCCAGTCTATGCACCACTCCGGGTTTTTTTAGTTCGGTACCGTCAGAAAGTGTAATTGACTCTCCAACATCGCGCGCCATTGGAAATTTTTCTATAAACCAGTCGGACACCGTCTCTTCGGGCACCGCCTCTTTTCTTCCATCTTGGTGCATAGAAATACCGCTCGGTTTATTAACCACAACGATGTCATCATTTTCGTATAAAATCGGGATGTCCATACCTGCCTCTCTGTACTGTATACTAAATACACCCTGCTGAGTACCGACTACGTTCCCCTCCTTCGTTCCCTCGTATAGTATTCGGCAAAAATACCCTCTAGATCTTGTACGGTAAAATCAGGCCAAAGTGTTTCAGGGAAAAAGAATTCGCTATACACGCTCTGCCACGGCAAAAAATTTGAAAGGCGATGCTCGCCACTTGTTCTAATAATTATATCGGGGTCTGGAATATCATTCGTCCAAAGCACTTTTGAAACATCTTCTTCTGTTACCTCTTTTCCCTGACTGATCATCCTGTTTATGCTATCGACAAGCTCTGCTCTACCACCATACGAAAGCGCAAACGCAACAGTGCCTTCAGTGTTTGAGAGAGTTTTTTCTTCCAGTGCTAATAATTTTTTTTGAAGATGCTCTGGAAAACGTCTTAGGTCGCCAATGACACGCACACGAACATTTATTTCATCAAGCTTGGCACTCAACTCGTTCATTCCCTCTTCAAATAACGCAAGGAGGTACGAAACTTCTTCTGGGTCGCGTTTCCAGTTTTCAGTTGAGAACGCGTAAATGTTTACGTACTCAAGCCCGTACTCTTTTTTAAGACGAGGAAACTCTTTTGCTATATTTTTCAACGCATTAAATCCGGCTTTGTGTCCTGCTTCAGTAGACACATTTCTTTGACGTGCCCACCTTCGATTGCCGTCCATAATAAGTCCTATTGATTGAATGGTTGAATTCATATAAAGAAGTAGAAGAAGTGCTTAGGTGTTAGTTTTTGGTGAGCAACCGCTACTAGTTGTACTGAATATAGAAACTATCAAAACCTCCTCGAGGTTCCACAAATTGATATGCAACGTTACCAACATCTGAAAGCAATGACCCTTTTTTCAAAAACTCAATAAATTTTTCAATATTTTCTTGTTCGCCTTCAGCGTACACCGCGACAGTACCGTCTGGTTTGTTTTCAATCTCTCCCACAATACCTAACGAGTGCGCTTTTCTCTTTGCAAAGTCGCGGTACATAACCATTTGCACTCTTCCGGATACGGTCGCGACAACTGCCATTTTTTGCATTTTCATACAGTATCACAAACTTAACTCTCTAAGTCTTCCAATCCACCCCATCATTTTCAAATACAATGCAGTGTCACAAATATAAATCTGCGCTGTTCCATATGGCGTGGTGTCTCTTTTTTGTTGTGTAGCTGTGCTTTGTTTTACATATGTTTTATAAAACCTCGTGAGCGGTATGTGAGTTATTTGCGACCAATACTTTTCAGCTTTTTTAGCATTTAAATGCGAGAATGTGTGAACATGGCATCGAAATTTTTCTTCTGGAACACCCTCAACTTCTCTAAAAAACCGCATTATCATACGGAGTAGATCCGGATCACTGTTTGAAATGCGCACAAGACCTTTTCTTGTCTTCCCTCCTTCTCCCCAATAGAGCGCGACAGCAATAAGCCACAATTCTCTGGAAGAAATTTCTTGAATTGAGTCTTTAGCAGCATCAAAAACAATCGCGTGGCGTTTATCCGTTTTACCAATGCGGTTGAGACGTCTTTTTTCAATAGCGTCCTTACTAAAACCTCGTGCGGTGAGTATACTTCTTTGTTGTTTCGTCAGCAGTATATCCCTAACCCACAAACTCACACTCCCTTTTGAAACCCCGAGCACTCTCGCAATCTCTTTTATTGACTCCCCTTTCTTTCTCAACAAGATAGCTTTCTTTTTTTCATCAACTTTCATATATAGAGTATATCAAGCTACATACAGAAAACAGGGGTTCTCTTATTTGAAAACTGTGTACAAACAGCG
>PFBH01000013.1:0-9517 GCA_002773335.1 Candidatus Kaiserbacteria bacterium CG10_big_fil_rev_8_21_14_0_10_45_20
ACCAAGGAAGCGTCTCAAATTTAAAAGTCCACGCTCCATATTTCTGAGGCAGTGAGTGGTGCAATTAGGGTGCTAATTCAGGCAACAGAGGTGAGCACTGTAGCCTTTCTGTGCCCTAGATTGGGTCAGGAAGTTTTTTACTAATTTCCCTTATTGATGTATTGCGATGAATTAACTCGTCGTTGCGTACCGATACGAAAAACTCATACTGCGACCGAGGAAACCGTCCGTACCAATCTAAAAAGTCGCTCCGGAAAGGTTTCTTTTTTAACTCTTCTCCTTGCTCTTCTAAAAAGAGACTGTATTGCTCAAACGCATGGTCTTCAAACAAGTAATTTAGCTCAAACGAATATTTGGGATTAATAAGATACAACCAGTACGATACCCAAAAATAAAAAAACGAAAAAAGGACTGGGATCAACGTGTGTCTAAAAAATCCCGCACTCTCTTCACTTTTTGCAAGGCACGAGATAACAACCACGTGCATCGTCTCGTTGTCTTGCGCAAAGCGCGCAAATTCGGCAGTGTCTGCTAACTGCATTGCTTTCTTTTCGTTTGTATAAAACAACGTTAAAAGGGTGTACGCAGAGGATGTCCACGAGTGGTACGGAACGCGCGCAATCACCTCAACGGCACGAAATTTCAAATACGATGGCTTTTTTCCATAAACAAGGTTTCCGCTCCACACTAAAAACCCGCCGAACAAACGCGGAAAGAAGCTTGGTTTGTAATCATCAAACGTCTCTTTGTACGCCTTCAGTGTTTCAGGGTTTTCTAATTCTTTGTTCAACAGCTCTGCCCCTGCATCTCCTTTTTGCATTTCCATATGCCAACAGTATACATTCTTGATCCACACAGCTACTCAACGGTGTGTAAAATCATTTCTTTTGTAATAGCCCCTTCTCGAAGGGTAACCAGCACCGTACCTCGTGCATCAACTACCGTTGATGGCTCACTTTCAGGCAATGAAGGCGGAATGTCGTCGTCGTAGTCAACCATTTCTTGTTTGTCACCAAATTGTTTCAAAATTGCTTTTACATTCATTTCAGGTTTCATACCGGATACGTTTGCCGATGTTGCGGTTATCGGCCTCCCCATTTCTTGCACCAATGCGATAGGTACTGGGTGGTCTGGGATTCTAATACCAACTGTCCCCGTTCCTGCCGATAGTTCAGGAGCAAGATTTCTTGCATTCAACACCAGCGTTACCTTTCCGGGTAAAAATGTTTCTGCAATTTTTCGTGCAAGCGGTGTCACCTCTGCATACTCTTCCATCATTGCCATATCAGATACAACGATTGAAATAGGTTTATCCAGCTCTCGCTCTTTCAGATCAAATAAACGCAAAACGGCCTCAGGGTCGGTTGCATCAACTCCAAGACCGTACAGCGTATCCGTTGGATATAAAATAACTTTTTTCATTCACTATCGCGATGACGGTGAAGCACGCTCTCTCTTCTCCTTCCTTTTCCCAAAATAGATTCTCGTAATCTACTTTCCGGCATCAGCTCATTTGAAGTAGATCTTGCGTTATTCATTTTTATTCTTGGTCTACCTCGTTTTGGTGTAGTGCCTCCATACTTTCTTTCTAGTTTTCCGTCAGACATATAAGATTTTTGAAATTAAAAATTAAAACTTCTCAAAACCCTCATACTGAGGGTTTTCTTAAAATATCATACATATTGAATATGCACCAAAAGACAGTTATATTGAACGGGCATGCGAGGTTACGTGCCCGAATGACAGTGGTCGGGCGGGGCTCAATTGGCTGAGCGTGTCTTAGATAAACAAAATTTGCGCGGTTAGCTCAGTTGGTAAGGTTTCAAAAACCTTGCTCCGGCGGCGTTCGGGAAAAATGAAAGAAGGACTTTCATTTTCTCCCTCTCTTGCCGTAGTAGAGCGTGTCATTTAGACTAAAGAAGTTTGCGCGGCTAGCTCAATTGGTAGAGCGCCACATTGACGTTGTGGATGTTATAGGTTCAAGTCCTATGTCGCGCACCAAGAATCACTGTTTCAAAATCTCTCTTCGCCAAAATTTTAACTCTTCTATTGATTCAATGATGTCGTCTTTTGCACGATGGGTTTTCTTTTTTTGAAACTCTCCCACCGAAGGACTCCACCTTTTGCCAAGCTCTTTTAATATAGAGACATCAATGCAACGATAGTGAAGGTACGCATCAACCGCCGGCATATGTATCCGTAAAAAGTGCCTGTCCATATGGATAGAGTTACCACACAAAGGAGACGATTGCGGTTCAATGTACTGCTTCAAAAAAGCTAACACCTGCGCTTCTGCTTCTTTGAGAGAGATGTCACTTTCTATACTTGCCTTTTTAATACCGCTTACATCGTGCATCTCTTTCACTTCGCTTGGAATACCCTCAAAGTCTTCTTCTGAGGCGTGTATAACAATGTCAGGCCCCTCTGCCACAATAGCCAGATCCGCGTCGGTAACAATAATGGCAATTTCAATAATCTTATCTTTCAGTACGTCTTGAACCGACGTCATTTCAAGATCCATCCACACGAGTAGGTCACTTCGCTTCATAACGGTATAATACCTTAATATGAAGATCTTGATATTAGGCTCGTGGCACGACGAGACAGCAGAAGCATTTCGTGCCGAAACAGACCTGCTTGGAAAACTACTTGCAGAAAATAACCATACGCCAATTATAGCGCCCGGAGGCGGTATTTATGGGGCGGTAGGTCTTTCGTATAGGCACCACGGTGGTACGCACAGCGTTGGATTTTACCCGTCCGAAGAGGCTCGCAGTGCCGTTAACGAACAGTACATCTTTGAACCTGACGAGAAAATTATGACCGAGAGTGATTACCCAACCAGAAACCTTCTTCAAACAAAGGACGCTGAAGCGCTCATTGCTATCGCAGGAAGAACAGGGACCGTGACCGACTTCATTACAGGAGCCACTGACTACGCACTTCCCTCCGCATACCTTTTAGGCTCGAGTAAGAATATGGATCTCCTTATGGAATTTGATGGAATAAAAGGAAACAAAAATGTATACGCGGGAAACGCTGTCAGAGAACTTCTTTCGTTTGTCGAAAATTACACTGTATGAAAATACTTGCCATAGAAACAAGCTGCGACGAGACGGCTGTGACGGTGCTTGAGGCACACGGAGATTTAACAAACGCCTCTTTTACCGTTTTGGGAAACGCACTGTATTCGCAAGCGTCAAAACACGCAGAATACGGAGGGGTGTACCCAAGCCTCGCAAAGCGAGAGCACCAAAAAAACCTCCCCGCACTGACAACGCTCGCACTTAAAGAAGCGGGATTACTTGTTGAAGAGACTCAAACCTTATCACCCGACTCACTTTTAAAAATTCGTGACGAAGAGTTTAAACACAGCATTAAAGAATTTCTTGCAACAATACAAAAACCCGCAATTGATCTTATTGCCGTTACCAACGGCCCTGGGTTAGAGCCGGCGCTGTGGACAGGTATTAATTTTGCAGAAGCAATCGGCGCAGAGTGGAACATTCCCACTGTAGGGATTGATCATATGGAAGGACACATTGTCTCTGCCCTCTTAGAAAGATCCGAAAATACTGGATACAAAATACTAAATACTGACTTTCCCCTCCTCGCTCTACTTATATCAGGTGGACACACAGAGTTTGTCTTAATGAAAGAGTGGTTCGTATACGAACTCGTAGGAAAAACAAAAGATGATGCGGTCGGTGAAGCGTTTGATAAAGTAGCGCGCCTACTCGGGCTTCCCTATCCGGGAGGGCCACACATACAAACCTACGCTCAAAAACATCGCGACACAGGCGTTGCCGACACTATCTCTCTTCCTCGTCCTATGATTCAAGACGACACGTGCGACTTTTCTTTCTCGGGATTAAAAACATCGGTGCTCTACAAAGTAAAAGAGAATGCTTCTTTATCTGAAGACGACAAAGAAGCTTTTGCTCGCGCATTTGAAGACTCTGCCCGCGACGTCATAGTTACAAAAACAAAAAGAGCATTAGAAAAGACAAACGCTCAAACATTTACCGTTGGGGGTGGAGTGTCTGCAAACAAAGAAATCCGACGCGCACTTGAAGAACTCCTTGACGAACACTTCCCCCAAACGCAGATTGCTTTCCCGCACCATTCTCTTACCGGCGATAATGCCGTTATGATTGGCGTTGTTGCCTACCTCAGACACCTCCACAATCCACAACTACCAGACAGCATCCACGCACACGGGTCTCAATCATTAGTCTAAAGACGTTTTCTCTCAAAACCCGCATTGTGATACCATAATTTTTATGCACGACAAGTTTCTAAAACCATACGATCCGCAAAGTACCGAGAAAGCAATCTACAAGCTCTGGGAGGACAGTGGCTACTTCAATCCTGATAACTTGCCGGGTGAAAGAAACGAAACATTTTCAATAGTCTTGCCTCCCCCAAACGTAACAGGAACGCTCCATATGGGGAGTGCCTTAATGCTGGTTATAGAAGATATCTTTGTTCGCTATAACCGTATGCAAGGAAAAAAGACACTCTGGATCCCCGGTACTGACTCTGCCGCTATTGCAACGCAATCAAAAGTTGAAAAAGAAATATTAAAGAAAGAAAAGAAGAGTCGTCACGACCTGGGGAGAGAAGAGTTGTTAAAAAGAATTGATACGTTTGTTGAAGAAAACAAATCTACCATTCTCTCTCAAATTCGTTCAATCGGAGCCTCTGTTGATTGGAGTCGCTACGCATACACAATGGACGAGCCTCGGTACAGCGCGGTAATGACTGCATTTATTGCTATGTACAACGCAGGCCTTATTTACCGAGGAAACAGGATTGTAAACTGGGACCCAAAGGGACAGACAACCATTTCTGATGATGAGATAGTGTACGAAGAGAGAAAAGCTCACTTGTACACTTTTCGATACAGCAAAGACTTTCCTATCCCCATTTCAACAACACGACCAGAGACCAAAGTTGGCGATACCGCTGTCGCCGTTCACCCTGAAGACGAAAGGTATAAACAGTACGTGGGAAAAGAATTTGACGTTGTTTTTTGTGACGTGCCCCTCCACATTACAGTTGTTGCCGACAAGAGCGTTGATAAAGATTTTGGCACTGGTGCTTTAGGGGTTACTCCGGCACACAGTCACATAGACTGGGACATTGCCAAAAGACACAACCTCTCTCGACCACAAGTGATAAACGAATACGCAAAGATGATGGTAGAAGGACGCTTGAAAGGATTAAAGACAGCTGAGGCGCGAGAAAAGGTGGTGGCGTGGCTTACCGAAGAGGGTTTATTAGAAAAAGACGAAGAAGTTTCTCAAAACATATCTACCGCAGAGAGAACCGGAGGAATTGTTGAACCACTCCCAAAATTGCAGTGGTTTATTGATGTAAACAAAGCGTTTACCATTCCACACTCAGAGATTACCGGCATTGCTTCCGGCTCTTCTGTAACCCTTAAAGATATAATGCGCCAATCGGTTGCAGGGGGTGACACTCACTTTCTCGTAGAGCGTTTTGAAAAGACGTACACGCACTGGGCAGACAATTTACGCGACTGGTGTATCTCACGACAAATTTGGTTTGGTCACCGCATACCTGTCTGGTATAAGGGTGACGACATTAAAGTTCAGGTAGAAAGTCCGGGCGAAGGCTGGGAGCAGGACCCAGACGTGCTTGATACGTGGTTTTCTTCAGGTCTGTGGACTTTCACCACTCTCGGTTGGCCAGAAAAAACAGAAGACTTGAAAAGATTCCACCCTACAACAATTATTGAAAGTGGGTATGACATTCTGCCGTTTTGGATTGCGCGTATGATTATGCTCTCGGGATTCTTTTTAGGCCAAGTTCCGTTTAAGACTATTTATCTCCATGGACTTATTCGGGACGGGCAGGGGCGTAAAATATCTAAGTCGCTTGGCAATAACATTGATCCGGTAGATATGGGTGCAAAGTATGGGACCGATGCAGTACGTCTCTCTCTCATTATGGGGATGGCACCGGGGACAGACAGTAGGATCTCTGAAGAAAAAATTAGAGGGTATAAAAACTTTGCAAATAAAATATGGAACATCACCAGATTTATACTAGAAAACACTGAGGGCGTTATCGGCACTGATGTTCCTGTGTCGCAAAAAACCCCTGCAGATATTGCGCACCTTGACGCATGTAACAAAATTACCGCGCAGGTAACAGAATATATAGAAAAACATCGTATCGACCTTGCCGGAGACGCTCTCTACCATTACATATGGCACGAGTTGGCAGACAACATACTGGAAGAATCAAAACCAATCCTCAATGGCGACGACGAGAAAGCGAAGCTGTCCCGTCAACACACTCTCTATACAATACTCACCGCCTCATTGAAGATGCTCCATCCGTTTATGCCGTTCGTCACTGAAGAAATTTGGCAAAGCCTCCCACATAAAGACACTGACGTACTTATGGTTGCGCAATGGTCCAATGTTAGATAATTAGCAGAATAGGATGATTAGGCTTTAGCATCTATAAACAAGTTAGGCTTGTTTATAGCCTGATAGTTCATAGCACAGACCTGATTTTGCTGACTGTTCAGTACTCCTCTGCTTTTCTGCTGGTCTCGAACCGCCTTGTTCTTTCTGACTTTCTTGCTGTAAACTTTCCCGCTTTCATGCTGGTTTTAAGCTAACGCCTAGAGCATAACTTCCTAACGTCCTAGCATCTTTCGTGCGTTACAATAATAATAATGTTTTCTTTAAACGCGCTTTTATTCGCCTTTCTTATTGGTTTTATCCCTATCCTTATTTGGTTGGGCTTTTGGTTACTCCAAGACCGAAAGAGGCCAGAGCCAAAGCACCTGATTGTAGGGGCCTTCTTGTTGGGGATGTTAGCGGTCGTTCTGGTGATTCCACTACAGGGGTTTATTGCCTCATACCTCAACATAGATATTGGAAACCTTTCGGCGCTTAATATTCCACTCTTATTTGTTTTATTTCTTTTTTGGGCAGGTATTGAAGAGGTGTTTAAAGTGCTGTTTGTATTCTTTATCATAATGAGAAAAACAGCAGTTGATGAACCGATAGATATCCCCATCTACTTTATTACCGCGGCGCTCGGCTTTGCAGCTCTTGAAAACGCGCTCTTTCTTTTTGGTCCGTTAAATGATGGGCAGATGGTGCAAGGCTTCATCACCGGCAACCTCCGCTTTATTGGCGCTGTACTCATCCACACCCTCTCAACTGCCATTGTCGCAAGCGCTGTCGCCTTCTCTTTCTATAAGGGGTGGTATGCTCGAATTCGTTGGGGCGTCGTGGGTCTTGTGGGCGCAACAATCGTTCACGCCATCTTTAATATTGCACTTGTTACCACATCGTCTGATTACCTCCTCGTTGTGTTTGCAGGAGTGTGGGTGGGCATTGTTGTTATGTTGTTAATGTTAGAATATATAAAGACGCTACAGAGACCTGCGTGGTGGAAAAAAATATTTATTAATAAAAAATAATGTAGAATTGATATATGGCAAAAAAAGGTTCTTTCTTTGACCGCCTCACTGGTGGCAACCAATTTGATGATAGCTTTGATTCTTTTGACGAAGAAGAGCGTGAAGATGCTGTGCTTACCCCTGAGAGGTCAATAGAACCTGAAGAGGTTGGCGAAGCGCAATTGACTGTTGACGTGTACCAAAACGACTCTGAGATAGTTATTCGAGCGCTTGTTGCTGGCGTAAAGCCGGAAGATTTAGACGTATCTATTACAAGAGATATGGTCGTGATTACCGGAAAGCGCGTTGAACAGAAAGAAGTGAACGAGAGCGAGTATGTATACCAAGAGCTCTTTTGGGGTGCATTCTCGCGAACAGTGGTACTTCCGGCAGAGGTAGACGTTGATTCTGCAGAGGCAACCGAAAAGCACGGATTGCTCACCATTAAGCTTCCAAAACTCAATAAAGACCGTCAAACAAAACTAAAGGTGAAGGGAAGTTAGGGTTATAACTGTAGGTAGACGTTGTAGATGTTATAAACGCTCTAACCGATCGAACAACGCACTGTCCAAATCAATGACACACTGACGTCTCCAACGTTTTAGAACGCTTAGAACGACTACAACCCTCCTAGCCCCCTAATATCTTCAACGATTTCCGGAAACTCTTTAGTATTGAAATGCCCCCTTCCGTCTAACTCTCGGACAACAGCGTCTGGGAGTTTTTCTTTATATTTTTCTAGCTCAGAGAAAGGGACGACGCGATCGTCATGACTGTGATACAGAAACACAGAATCGGCTCGCTGTATGTTAGAAAGGTCGTCACCCACGATAAAATTACTCTTCTCAAAACGCCAACGATCGCCTTCTCCATTATATGGAGCAGAGACAGAAAAGAGCCCCTTTACTTTTTTCTGTACGGTGTGTTCTGAAAAGTACTTCATTAAAAACATACCGCCAAGCGAGTGACCAACAAGAATGATGTTTGTATCGACCACGTCTAGCACCCTATCAAACAACGCTTCCCACTCTGCGTATAGTGGCAAATCTCTGTTAGGCATCGTTGGGTACAATACGTCATACGCGTCGCCCAATGTAAAGCGAAGCTCTGCCTTCCAATCTTCTTTACGTCGTAAACGCTCTAAATCAATCTCTTTATTTTTTAGCTCTTCAACCAGTGTCTCGCGAGGGATTCCAGCATAGCTTCCTCCACCATGAACCACAATGACTTGCTGTTTCTGCATATCTCTTTTTATTGTAACAATAACTACCTAGATAGGTTTTGTTGCTCCACACTTTTTACAGACGCGGTGTACGCGTTGCCATTTTGCCAGGCTCGTTGCCGGCGGTATAGGAACAGGGTCAATAACCCCTCCCCATACGTGATTCCCTCTTCCCCCCACACACGCCTCACCTGGAATCACTTTTTCTTTTCCACCTTCGTAAAAACTCATACTATTCAAGTGCCGAGAGCCGGGCTCGAACCGGCGACTTCATCCTCTTCAGGGATGCACTCTACCAACTGAGTTATCTCGGCGCTGTGCTATTTTAACCGCTATTTGCTATAAAATCCAGCTCTATTCGGTTTCACTGCTTCCCCCAGTAAATTGCTCTATAAGCTTGCCAAAGTCAGGCAATCCGCTGACCTGCGCATTTACAGAGTCAACGTTTTCTTGAAATGCTTGAGCTGTTTCAAGCGCGCGTTCTACATACGGCTGTACGTACACAACGTACATAACGTAAGGAACGACAAAAAGAAGTAGAATCCAAAAAACAAACTTGAGTATCCCCCCGATAAATGCCGAGCGTCGCATCGACTTCAACATTTGGTTATTCTCTTTCACTAACTTGTATAATTCGTCCGTTGTTGGCAATACCTTTTGTGGTTCCATATCTATTTATTTTACTACATTTTTTTATGCCATATCAAAATTTGACCTGCTCTGCGCAGTTTCTAATGACGAAAAACTGATAACTAACGACTTCTGTTTTGTGCCCTCGGCAGGAATCGAACCCACATTTTTTCCTTAGGACGGAACTGCTCTATCCATTGAGCTACGAGGGCAAG
>PFBH01000013.1:9550-18636 GCA_002773335.1 Candidatus Kaiserbacteria bacterium CG10_big_fil_rev_8_21_14_0_10_45_20
TTACAAGAGAGGTGGTACGAATGTACCATGTTTTATAAAAGTAAACGACGACCCGCCATATAGCGGGTTTTTAGTGTTTATGCGCCGAGCTCGAGTAGTTCTGAGAGCTTTTCCTTATCAAAACCGATAACAACATCGTTCCCTATCTTAATAACTGGAACACCCATCTGTCCGGTCATATCAATCATTTCTTGTCTCTTTTCAAGATCAGTTGAAACATCGTGGTTTGTGTACTCTACGCCATTATCAGCAAAAAATTCTTTACTTAATTGGCAAAAGTGACACGATGGTGTTGAGTATATAATGACGTCTTTTTTATCCATACTATGCAATATTATTCTTAATGCGGTGCTCTTATTGTAACACCTCTCTTGTCATTACTGAAAACCTCCTATAACCCAATCAAATTCATTCTGCCAATTTCTTGAGGGGCAACTCCACCCCGGGCTCGCACTGTGGGGCCTGCTACTTGTCTCTAAATCTCGAATACCGAGCACAAAAAACGGGCCCTTAGAGGCATCGCACCCATAGCTCCCGGCATTGTATCGGTAGTACGCATAGTTTCCACAGTTGTCGTTGACCGTTGGGTCACTCAGGTGATCAGGAATGAAGTCGTTCTCAACCAGCGGTGTGGTAAATGTTCCATCTCCAGGCGAGTCCCACCCACCGCACGGACCACCGCCGGACGCAGGGTACATAGAAAATGAAATATGGTACAGCTCAAGCGCAGTTCTCATTTGTTGCATATCAGACAAGCGTTTTGCGTCTCGCGCCTTCGTTCTGGCAGAACTTAAACTTGCCAGCACCACACTTGAAAGCACACCGATAATGGCTATAACAACGAGAAGTTCGATTAAGGTAAATCCTCTCTTCTGTTTATACATATTTATATTGCAGGCGGAATCACTTCACCGGGAAGCGCATTGGCAGGAGGGGTAAATGTGTCTTTATTGCTCTCACTACCACTACTCAATAGCAGTACCAGTGAAAAAAGAATGAGTGACACTGCTACAACCACCAACACATAACTCGCCTGTTTTTCGTCTTTCACGTACCCTCCAGACACCCTCATCACAAAAGAAACCATAGCTGATCTCTTTTTGATTCTATGAGTAGTTGAAGTATGTTCTTCACCTTCAAACGATACCTGTGAAGCGTTGCCTTCAGTGTTCATAACAGTATAAATACAGACATATACTTTATAAGTATATCACTCTGCGTTAATAATGTTAATAATCTTGTGCGGAATACGAGAATCGAACTCGTGTCTATTGCTTGGGAAGCAATCATTTTGCCACTAAACTAATTCCGCTTGTACATTAGAAACCAAACCACCCCTTAATGGTCCCCAAAATACTTTTACCTGAAGGGGGTGGTGTGTCAACGTTTGATGGTGGCGCATCAACTAAAATAATAACCTCTTCACCCTTTTTTGCTACCAAAAAGCGCTCACGAAGCTCTTCTTCAACGCCACGCTCAGTCTCTAGACGCTCTGTGCTGGCTAAAAGTGCCTCGTAGCGCTCATTCAGGGCATTAAATTGGCTCTCTGCTTGAAGTTTATCTTGCCTTGCTGAGAGCTCCTTTTCACGAACATCCCACACGGCAATACCCATAAAAACCACCCCTGCGCCGAGAATAAGGATAACAATCCACATTCCTATACGGATAAAAACCTTTTCAAATCGTCCTTTAAGTGCCATAGTCGCGTTTGTATACTCTACTCCATATAGTACAATACCCAGAATGCTTTTTCATAAAAAAACAAAAGGGGCAATGAAGATTATCTGGGGAGTTTTGGTCTTCCTCATTATCGTCAGTATGGTGATCCTTTACTTGCCTTCAGTAACAAGCTCGGTATAAAAGTACCAAGTAGTAAGGCGAGCCAATATTTTTATTCGGTGTCCGATTTTACCATCTTCAAAAACACGTCTTGAGGAATGGTCACTCGCGAGTGCTCTCCGCGACGCTCCTTTCCTTTCTTTTGTTTTTCTAAAAGTTTCTTTTTTCTAGTAATGTCTCCTCCGTATAAATACCCCGTCACATCTTTCCTAATTGCCGAAAGAGATCGAGACGCAATAATCTTTCCATTTGCAGATGCCTGAATTTTAACGACGAACAACTGTCGCGGGAGTGTTTTATATAATTTTTCCACAAACGCACGCGACTCTTCTTCAACGCGACGTCGAGAAACAATGCGCGAAAACGCAGGGACGATCTCTTCTCCGACCAGTATATCAAGACGTACAATATCAGCCGGGCGCAGTTCAGAAAATTCGTACGAGAGAGAAGCGAATCCCGAAGAAACACTTTTTAATTTATCAAAAAAACCACGCATCAACTCTCTGAGAGGCATTTCAGCAACAACCGCTATCCTGCTATCTGACTGTCCTCGCACCGAAAACAAATCGGTAGATTTTGTAATTGCCTCATGCTCATATAAAAGCTGTGTAACACCTGAAAGGTATTCCGGAGGAACGATAATGGTAATGTCGGCCCACTGCTCTCTGACGCTGAGTAAGTCACCGTGCTCAGGAAACTGAGAAGGGCTAAATGCGGTAAACACCTCTTTATTTTTGGTAGTCACTTCGTACGCGATAGATGGCGACGTAATGATTGGCTCTAAGTCAAACTCTCTCTTTAAACGCTCAGCGATAATTTCTAGGTGGAGCATTCCTAAAAACCCGAGACGAAACCCCTTCCCTAAAATAGAAGAGCCGTCTTCTTCAAATGAGAGTGCTGCATCCGACAGACGCAAGCGAGTGAGAGCCTGTTTTAAAAAGGTAAAATCTCCTTGCGATTGTGGATACAGCGATGCCCACACAACAGGTCGCGGTGATTGGTACCCGGGGAATGCCGGCAGGCGTGTCCCCTCGCCCAGTAGTGTATCTCCGACGAGTGCAACACCGGGCTCTTTTATTCCAGACACAACGTAGCCGATTTCACCCGTCTCAAGCGAGTCTTTTACAACTTGCTCAGGAGTAAATACGCCGACCTCAGCAGACTGAAACTTCTTTCCAATTGCCGAGAGCGAAAGGCTGTCTTTTACACGAAAAGTGCCATTAACAACACGAATGTACATAGTAACGCCACGGTGTTCAGAGTATGAAAAGTCAAAAATGAGACCTCGCGAACCCTGTATCGAATTATCAATTTCTGGTGGCGGAACTTTTTTTATAAGCACTCGTATCAAATCTTCAACCCTGTCACCAGTTTTCCCCGAAACGCGCGCGACGTCATCAGGAGAGCACTCTAAAAGCTCTGCGATCTCGCCAACTACATCGTCAACGCGAGCCGAAGGTGAGTCAATTTTTGAAACCACAGGAATAATAACGCACCCCGCTTTCTTTGCCATTTCCAATGTCGCGAGCGTCTGCGCTTGCACCCCCTGTGTTGAGTCAACCAGTAGCACGACCCCCTCAACGGCCGTGAGTGCGCGCGACACTTCGTAGGCAAAGTCTATGTGTCCCGGAGTGTCAATAAGGTTTAAGATATATTTTTGCCCATCGTACGTATACTCCATTCTTGCCGGTTGCATTTTAATAGTGATCCCGCGCTCTCTTTCAAGATCCATCGAGTCAAGTACCTGCGCTCGCATCTTGCGCGTTTCTATGGCACCGGTAATCTCTAGCATTCTGTCTGCGAGTGTCGACTTGCCATGGTCAATGTGCGCAATAATTGAAAAATTGCGTATACAATTCATAGTAGGTATTAGTTAGAAACTGAATTAGTTTTTTTCTTGAAAAAACGTCTCAATACAAGAAGTGCTTCAGAGAACTCTGGGTTCTTGAGAAGCATCAGTGCACCGGACCACACAAGAATCCCAAACACGCCGGCTACTGCTCCTTGTATGAAAATACCTAAAAAGGTGTCAACTTGCAACACGGGCGCAAAAAGCTGTAGTACCCCGTAGGTGGTAATCGCTCCGAGCACCGAAGCAGAGAACGAATGAAAGATGGTTTGAAGTGTCCTTTTTTCGAAACCAAAACGCACACTAAAGACAACAGCAAACACCACAGACGTCACCAGCAGTACTCCTGTATACGCAACCGCAATCATTATCACCTCAGACCCCGGAACATTGCTAATTCTAAACAAATCCTCAAGAAAGAACCGAGAAACAGTTGCCTGCTGAAACCATCCCACTCCCGCAAAGGCAATCACACCGGCAAAAATTGCCGACAAAACGTTAATGGCGATGGGTTCAATTGATCTGCCTGCAGCGTAGTACGCCCGAGAGAATACTAATATCGCTCCCTGCGCAATTAACGAAAGTGCAAAGATAGCAAATACCGCCGCAGTAAGACGTGTTTCGTCCCACCCAAACGCACCTGATCCTAAAATCACCCGGACCATATGCGCACGCAAAACAACAATGAGTGCTATTGCAGGAGTAATCCAAAAAATAATGTGTCGGATTGCCGTCCAAACTTCAAAAGAAAACTTTTCTAATTTCCCTGAAGAGAAGAGGAGTGCGAGCGCGGGAAACAGTGCAGATGCATACGAAACACCAATAATAGAGAGTGGTACTGACTGCAGGTTAAACCCAAAAGAAATAACCGCGACCGAACCGGTAACCGCAAGTGATGCGGCACTCGCAAAAACAAGGAGCAATACTTGATTTGCAGAAAGCGCGAGAGCTCGCGGTAAAGACAAAATGCACACCCGTAAAACATCACGGAAACTTTCTTTAACCACAACGGGTTTCCAAAGACCCGAGTGCATAGCAAAGGGGATAATTTGTACACCGAGGTGCAAGACGGCGCCAATCACAACACCCCACGCCAACCCAGAGATACCGATGTGGGGGTACAAAAACAGCGCACCAAAAATAATACCGACATTGTAAAAAATCGGAGCGAGCGCATAAATAAAGAACCTGCGAGATGCTTGAATCACGCTTGCAACTATAGAGGAGAAACCGAGAAATATTGGCTGTAGTAACATAATACGAGAAAGCTCTATAACATTTGCTACCGCCAACGAGTCAAAGCCGGGAAAGAGTTTTGGAACAATGTTTGGAATAGCAAAGAAGAGTAGCGCTGAAATAGCAATTGCAGTGAAACCAAAGACAACGAGCACTCCACCAATTAACCTTCGAGACTCTTTACTCTCGTGACCACCGTGCTCAGCCAACAGTGGAATAATCGCAAATGCAGACACAAACAGCGTCAAAAACGCAAACACGACATCAGGGATACGGAAAGCGGCAAAGTACGAGTCGAGCGTTGGTCCTGCGCCAAAAAAGTGCGCGAATGTCCTGTCCCTCACCAGTGCAAGGATTTGTGAAAAAAAAGTGAAGAAAGCGAGTAAGTACGCAGCTTCGTGAAGGCCACGTATCTCTCGGGTCATTAGAGATAAGACGTTTCGTACCATCTCTCTATTCTAGCTCTGAATCCTCTTCTGGAGAAACCGCGCCAACTTCAAACGGGTTGTTTCCCCCTTTGAGATCTTCCAAGTAAGAAGAGAGGGTCTCATTGTCATGATTTTTTTCTTTTAAAGACTGCAGTAACTGCACGGCTTCTTCTGTTTTATTTAAGAACGAGTACGCATGAGCTAAGAAGAATGAGGCATTAGCAAAATTTGGTTCAACTGCTAACGCTCTCTCAAATGCCCGAGACGCATCACTGTACGCCTTCTTTTCAAGTAGTAAGAGGCCAAGCTGGTACAGCAGTGATGAGTTTTGTGGCTCAAAGTAAACAGCAACAGAAACTGAGTTAATTGCGTTATCAATTTCACCTTTATCCAATTCGGTTTGTGCTCGAAGTAGAATTGCGTTTGTGTAATTAGGCTTTAATTCAAGCGCTCGAGCAATCGCTTCTGAAGATTGTGACTCTGTTCCACCCACAAGGTGTACTTGCGCCAGACGAAAGTCAATCTCTGGGTTTTTAGGGTTAAACTCTCTACTCTTCTCAAGCGTAGACACTGCCACATCATACGCACCCTCTATTTCAAGAGGAACAACTGAACTGTAAATGAATGCTTTCAGAAACCAATTTTGAAAACTCTTATCGTTAAGGGCGATCGCATTATTGCTGTTTTCCAACGATCGGGTAAAGAGTTCTCTAAACTTCTCTTGGTTTTCAGTTCTGTCTCCGGTGTCGGAAGCAAACACACTATCTAATCGGGCAAGGTCTATAGAAGCAAGGGCTCTGTAGTGTTGGTCTTGCACTCGAAGTTGAAGCGCTTGCTGTGTCGCAACAAATGCGCCATTAAGGTCACCGGTGTTTAGTAGTGCCGTAGCGCGGGCAGAGTATACAGAGCTTGCGTATGTGACTGCGGTGGCATAGAGAGCACCTGCCGATGCAATCAGTATAACTATGCTCGTAAACACAGCTACAAAGCCGATACGTGGCGCCCGTATAAAGGAAATGTCGATATAGCGAACCATACGTGTCCCAACAAGAGATGCAATAAAGAGTCCAGCAAAAAGGAAGAAGAGTATCGTGAGTAACTGGCTTGGCGGATACAGAATGTGCAAAACTCCTAGATAGAGAGACCCGAGTGATGTTATAGAAACAAGAAAGTAAGTACTCTCTTCAACGGCAGAAGAAAACATCAGTGCTCGAGCAGAGGTAACCAAAAGCATAAGTAAGAAAAAGACCCACCCAAAGGCAACAACTATGCCCCCTGTTGCAATTGCCGTTGGTATCGCGCCACTACCTGATAGAAACGAGGTATTCCAGTACGGAGACGAAAGCACGCCTTCTGGTCTATACAACAGCCATTGACTTGAGAAGGTGTTTGGCCCCGAGCCAAAAAACGGACTCTCTCTATACACTCCAGAGAGAACCTCGAGTGTACCTTCAACTGAAGGGCGGACCTCAAAATTCCCTACATTAAACTGTTCTTGAATAAATACCGAAGATCCTGAAAAGAAAATAGAGAAAGAAGCAAAAACTAAAATAACGATCGAGAGGATCCCCTTTGCTCCTGCCGAAGAAGGCGAATCCGAGGCCTCAGTTTGAATAAAAAAACGTTTCGTAAAAGCGTGCACCAGCGTTGCAAAAGCGGTTATTGCTATGAGTACCCACACTTCGCGAACATTAACCAGCGTGACAAAGAACCCTGAGACAATGATTGTGGTCAATACCAACACAAAGAACTTTTTTGAAAGTTTTAACATTTCAATTGAAATCAGAGAGAGTGTAAACACGAGCCCAGAAAAAATACCAAAGTCATTCCAAGAGCCGATAAGGTTTGCCGTTGGGTCATTTGAAAACAGCGCGGGAAATGGCGCTCCTAATAAAACTTGCGTTAATTGGAACAAAAATATCACCCACGCTGATGCTAACAGTGCAATGACAACAGAAAATATTCGTGATTGAGAGAGCCGAGACGCGACAATACTAAACACTAACGTAGCGCAGAAAAGGACAAAACCAAAAGTACCGCTCTCAAGCTGGTACCCCCAAAAAGAGAGTATTGGCTGTGACGAAAAAGTCGCAGATATAAGGTATGTGATTGGTAGTAACGCTACGCTCCCTAACAGCAAAGACCAATGGAACGATAATCTTCCTGAGCGTAATACCTGAAGCGCAAGAACGATAACCAAAACTGCCGTCAAGACAATGGCAAAAAAGGTTTTAGAAAATTGAAACGGAACGTAGATTCCTGGTAGAAACAAGAGCGGAGCTATGAACGCGATGGCGAGTATTAAATAGAAGTTAATACCACTACCTTTTCTTGTACTAATACGATTATCAACTGCAGAAGGCTCCATAAGCGCTTACGTTCAGAATTATATAGTTAGTAATATACGTCATTGTAACACTCTGAAAAAGAAAATAATCCCCCTTTCGGAGGATTATTTTCATAGAATGAAGTGATAGTGCCGATAAGCCGAATTCTGTCTCACCACACCGAAGCAAGTGCGAAGGCGGGTCAATCCCGCTTTTTGCACCGCCACAGCATAACAAGGGCAATCATCTATCTGGACCACCTGTTGCCAGAGTGGTTCAAGCGACTCTCCCGCACACCAACTTTGCCATCGTTGTGTGTGTATGTTCGTTATTTTTCTCTAACATCACCATAATCAACGAAGTTATCACTGTACTGACTGACGTTCACAGTACAACAAAAATACAATGGCAAAGTTGGTGTGCGGGCACGGTCTTGCACTCAAGTAAGGGTTTGGCTGTTTCACTTCTGTCTTTCGACAGACATCTCCCCAGAAGGGAGTCTGGGACCTTTCGGATCAGACATCACTGCTCGCACCTCTCGTTCGCCACTTCAAGCGAAACGGACGGGAATTACCCGCTACTCGCCGTACCAATAACTGATACGTAAGTGTTCGGACTTTCCTCCCCTCACATAAAAGTGAGGAGCGATTGCCTGGCACTTTTATAATTATACAATGATAGTTTTACTAGCGCAATATATAGAAAAACACCCTGCCGAGGCAGGGTGTTTTGTAAGGACAAAAGCTTAATAGCTTCGACCACCTCCGTAGCCGCCGCCATTACCACCTCCGTATCCACCACGTGATCCGCCTTCTTCACGAGGACGAGCCTCGTTAACGTTCAATTCACGTCCTTCTACTTCTTTTCCGTTAAGGATTTCAACTGCTTTCGCAGCTTCCTCATCAGAAGACATTTCAACAAAGACAAATCCTCGCGGACGTCCTGTCATCTTGTCGGTGATAATTGCAACTGACTCTACTGTACCTGCTTCAGAAAAGATTTCCTTAAGCTGATCTTCAGTAATAGAGTATGGTACGTTGCCTACAAACAATTTCTTTCCCATGAACTTTTTCTTCTCAAGCTTCTATCCTTATTTCTCAAATAAACTAATGGAGAAACAAAGCGAGCTGTCCGCACTGTAGCGCACTTATAATAAAAAGCAACCCCCCTGACACTTCACTTTGGCATTGGTTTTCTTTGCAAAACCGATAGGTGAAAGTGAGACGTAATTGTGGAAATCTTTTCTGTTTGTAGCCTCTCTCCACGAAGGTCACGTTTTGCGATACCAAAGTAAGTGTATGAAGAAAAATACCCTGAATTAGCACCCTAATTGCACCACTCACTGCCTCAGAAATATGGAGCGTGGACTTTTAAATTTGAGACGCTTCCTTGGTCGCTTATTGAGTT
>PFBH01000016.1:0-2984 GCA_002773335.1 Candidatus Kaiserbacteria bacterium CG10_big_fil_rev_8_21_14_0_10_45_20
TCCCCCCAGACCCCCCGCCGCAAGGCGGAAAGAGGAGAAGAAAATTTTTGGTTTGCTCCGCCGCTTGCAGTCACACATGCAATATATCACATTATTGCGATTAAACACAATAAAATGCTAAAGTACAGATTGTTGATTACTTTTCAATACTTATGAAAGACACCGAAATACAGCGATTTGCAAAAAATATGAAAAAGCTTCGGGAAGCCAAAGGGTTGTCTCAAGGCGACATTCACCGAGCAACCGGCATTGATAGGGCGTATATCAGTAACCTTGAAGCGGGTAAACAAAACCCTACCCTTGAGACAATCGCAAAGATTGCCGAGGCGTTGGGAGTTAGTAGTGGTGAGCTTTTGAAATAACTATGGAAAAAATAAATGACCAAAAAGAAAACAAGGAGAAATACTCGCTAGGTTGGTTTGAGGAGCGAGCTTTTTCCTCACTAAAGAAAGTATCTGATGGAATTTTTGATTATTCGGACTCTTTGCTTTTGTATATCCCTGGCTCTGATGAAGAATACGAAAAAGTTCAGCATGAGGGTAATCCATATCATGAAATAGTTACGGCTCCAGAACGAGAATATTTAGAACGGATAGCAAAAGACATCGTTGCTCGCTTGCCGGACAATTTTGAATATATTGATTTGGGGCCAGGATCTGAACACAAAGAACAGTTTTTATTTGATCAATTAGCAGAACAAGGGAAGAAGTGTGTTTATAGACCAGTTGATATCAGCGAGAAATTTCTTGATATGGCGGCCAGTCATGCAGAGAAACAAAATATAACCGCAGAGCCAATACGCGCTTCGTTTGAGGACCTCCCTGACGTTCTCAATAAATCAGACTTGCCACGTTTTGTTTCTCTTGGACTCACATATTCTAACTACAAACCACAAGAAATATTAGAACTGTTGGCAGATATAGCTGATAGCGATGGATATGTATTCATAAACTCTCAAATTCGAGAAAGGGTTGATATTAAACGACTTGCGGAAATTTATGGCAAAGATGTTGTATCCATTGCTACCGCAAAATTAAAATTGCTAGGGCTTGACGCCGAAGTGGATGTTGAAGATCTGCACGCCAATGAAGGTGTTGAAATGTGGTGCACTGTAAAGAAGGTTACGTCACGACTTGCAGAAATCGGATTGAAAGTCGGAGATAAAATTTTACTCTTTCAATCCTTACGCCCATCGCTGGAAAAACTCAAACGGGATTTAGACAGAGCGGGTTTTAGCGACTATACGATGTTTGACACCGAAGAATCTTTTGTTGGCGTTCTACTAGAAAAGCCATCGCAAAGAAACATGCAGAGTAGTCAGATGAGTAACAGCGTTCAAATTTAGAAATATGCCATACACTCTACCAGTATCATTTGATAAATTTCGCGAGAATATTGAATTGGGGAGCACTTATCGCGAAACTGCACAAAAAAGACGAAATCGCCTCGTGTCTTTACTAGAGAATGATTTTAAAATTCTTGAGGCTTTTCCAACGGGATCAGTGCCAAGATTTACCGCAGTAAAAGGTCATGCTGATTTAGATGTTATTGTCGTTCTTCATTTTGGAAAGCACATCAAGAACAAGAAGCCCTCGCAGGTACTGCAAGATGTTCGTGATGTCCTAGGAGATTACAAAACTGGGGTTAGGAAGAATGGACAAGCAGTTACACTGCACTATGATTCATGGCCAGATGTAGATATTGTACCCGTATCCGTAACTTATAATGATGACGGTAGTGTCAATCACTACAACGTTCCTGACATGAATACGGAAAGTTGGATAGATTCTCGACCTAAAAAACACTCATCAACACTAACAGAGAGAAATAAAACTTGTGGCGAGAATTTTAAGCGTCTAATTAAAATGATGAAATGGTGGAATCATCAACATAGCGGGCTGATGCACTCATTTCATATAGAGGTTCTAGCACTTAAGACATTTCATGGAAAAATGGACGATTTGCCATGGGATATATATTATCTCTTCAAAAATTCTGTGGATTTGGCACAAAACTCATTGTGGTACGAGCTAGACTATGTTGATGATTATTTAGACTATTCCAAAAGACAGGAAGTAATCAAAAGACTTGAGACCGCTAGAGATTGGGCATCTGACGCATGGTCTTATGCAAGAAAGGATAACGTAGAGAAGGCCATAGAAAAATATAGACAAATTTTTGGAAGTAAATTCCCGGCGTATGGAAGCTAAAGAAAAAATCATAAAAGAGGCAAAAAGAATCGAGGAAGATTCTCTGTATTCATCAAAGGGACATTTTTATGCTGCCCAATTTTGGACAAATCTTCATTTATGGATCGGGGTTCCGGCAACAATTCTGGCAGCGGTTGCGGGAGCTTCTGCTCTATCGCAATTTGATAATCATCAAATTATTGCTGGAGTTCTAGCGATTCTCGTGGCCGCTCTTAGTGCTGTCTCGACTTTTATAAATCCAAACGAGAATGCCGCAATTCATCATAACGCTGGAAATCGCTACAACAGCCTCAAGAATCGTGCCCGTATCTTTAGCGAAATTGACGTGGATGTGGAATCTGATGAAGATTTGTTAGTAAAACTTAGGACGTTAAGCGCAGAGCGTGATGAATTGAATGAAAAATCGCCCCAAATCCCAAAATGGGCATTTCGCAAGGCAAGACAAGGAATTGAAGATGGCGAAGCACAATACAAAGTAGACTAAGGACGATTTACCGCCCATTCTCGCCGAAGCCACCGAGCGAACACGAAGCAAGTACCGAGCAGGCATCGCGAACGAATGTGAGCGGCCAGTGCGAGGTGTTTGCGAAGTGTGAGCGTATACAGAACTACCATCAAACGCGGAGAGGAAGCGCCTCGGGCCGACGCGAACGACGGAAAAAGGGCGACATTGCGCTACCGACCATGCTATATTTTACTTACTAGCCCTTTTGGAGGAGTGAAGCGGCGGAGCAAACCAAAAATTTTCTTCTCCTCTTTCCGCCTTGCGGCGGG
>PFBH01000016.1:2995-12484 GCA_002773335.1 Candidatus Kaiserbacteria bacterium CG10_big_fil_rev_8_21_14_0_10_45_20
TCAAAATGGGTTCGCGCAAAGGTTAATACATCTCCGCAGATATGAACGCAGTGAATATACTGCGGAGGGTAAGCAAGCAAACTGCTTTGCTTGCGTTGGGATTCGAAAAGCGGAGGCCTAATTTCTTCTGCTGAAGAAATAGCCGAGCTGGGATTGCAAAAATTTCCGAGTGACTGACGAGGAAATTATTTGTAACCGATGCGTGCGAGCATAGCGAAGACACATCCCTCCCTCTCCGCTAACTTCCACTGTCGTCTACTCATTATGGTTTTAATAGTAGCAACCCTTTATTTCACAGAGCATTATCTGTATTGAATTACGTAAGACGGTTAATAACTACTTTTTCTGTTGGTAATTTTTACTGTACCAAGAACAACTTGTGGCAGTGAAGCTCTGTAAATATTTTAATTAGTGGTTTGATATACTTGCAGCATGTTTGACCACGTGCAAATTAAAGTAGCGAGTCTTGCAGAGAGTCTCCCTTTCTACGAAGCGGTTCTTGGGTCGCTTGGATATAAAAATGTATTTGAAATTGAAGATGTCGTGGTTGGGTTTGGTACAAGCACTCACGATATGCTTGAAATCAGTCAGTCGGGGCCAGATGCTCCCCTCTCTCAATTTGTACACATAGCACTTGTCGCAAAAAGTAAAGAGGCGGTACAAGATTTTTACGAGACCGCACTCGCGCATGGCGCAACCTGCAACGGCGTACCTGGTTTGCGCGATTACGAACCGGGATATTTCGCGGCCTTTGTGATTGACCCAAACGGCCACAACCTTGAAGTTGTGTATCGTGACTCAAACACTTCAACAGGTCACTAAAAACCATTAGAGTATGAAAGTAAGGTTTATAACCGGAAATCAAAAGAAGGCTGCCTACCTTGCTAAGTATCTTGATTTTCCTGTTGAACACCTAAAAATTGATTTAGATGAGATTCAATCTCTGGACCTAAAAGAAATTGTTGAACATAAAGCCCGGCAAGCTTATGAAAGAATAAAACAACCGGTTATTGTTGAGGATGTTTCTTTAGAATTTGCCGCTCTCGGTAGGCTGCCCGGTACATTTATTAAATTTTTTATTGATGAAATACCGTTTGAAACTATTTGCTCAATGGTTGACGGAAAAACAAGAAAAGCAACTGCCAAATGTGCATTTGGTTATTTTGACGGTCAAGACTTACAATTTTTTGAAGGTAAACTTGACGGTGAAATCGCAAAAACCCCTGCGGGTGAAAACGGGTACGGTTGGGATAAGATCTTTATTCCTGATGGTTATACCGTTACCCGAGCGCAGTTAAGCGAAGAAGATGACCAAAAAACGTACCTACAAGTAAAGCCATTTGCAAAACTAAAGGTGTTTCTTGAGAGTAAGTCTATTTCAAAATCCTAACGCTACCTTAGAATCACATTTAGTTGGGTCTTTTGCGCTTAATACAGTGCACACGGGTGGACGAAAGGTATTTATATAAAAAAATAAACGGTATACTGAGGTAATGATAGATGAAAAATTCTCTTGGGTGGTGAAAGAGAGTGCCGGCTCAAAAAAAACCTCAAACTGGTACTGGGTGGTTGGTATTTTGATTGTTGGCGGTTCAGTTGCAAGCATCATCGCCCAAAATTACCTTTTCGCAGTACTCCTTCTGGTGGGAGGATTTGCCATTATGCTTGCAGGCTCAAAACGAAACACTCGCTACACCTTTTCATTGCACGAAAAGGGCGTACGCGTCGGCACCCAAGCAATCCCTTTTGAAAAAGTAAAACGTTTTTCAATTTCAGACAAAACCGATCCCCCTACCTTAATACTTGATACCGAAAGTTTTACCGGCCTTATAACAGTGCCGATACTCTCGGCGGACTATCGCGAGGTACGTATGTTTTTGAAAAATAAAAATATTGAGGAAGAAGAAAACTTGCAGTCAGCCACCGACCATATCGCAAAAATGGTGGGACTGTAGTATTCAGTCATTAGTACTTAGTTGTTAGTCGTTAATAACGAACAGTTAGGATACTAGCCTTTAGGGAGTTAGGGTTTTAGGTAGAAAAAAATAAAAGATGGTTTTTTGTGGCTTTAAGCTAACGCCTAATGCCCTAATAACCTAACCATCCTATTAAATAAGTCCTCTCCTTTAGGCTTTCAGTTTTCCGGTTTTTTTGCTACTCTCAGTGAGCATTCAGAAAATCATCCCGTATGAGTACATACGAGAGCGCGTTCTGACACAATGCACTTCCGGTCTTTTATTTTCTCGAGTGTGCTGGAGAATACATTCTCCGCACCCTCTCTAAAATAAAAGCGCGCTTCGCGCTATTGCCGTAAGCAACTTTGCTCCCGTAGTTCAACGGATAGAACGCGGGATTGCGGATCCCGTAATCGAGGTTCGATTCCTCGCGGGAGCACAAGTGAATAAAATACCAAACACCGCCCATTCGGGCGGTGTTTTATTTCGTCAGTATTTTTTTACTGGCGGACGCTAGAATGATCCAGAGCTCTGCTCTGAAGATGAATGGCGCCCTGTTCTGTGTCGCGAATATCTCACAGCGTGACTAGTGTGGGATAGATGGGGCTGATATTTTTACTGATAAAATAAAGACGTTATAAAAAACCGTTAATTACTTATTTGTATGGATACAAAAACATATTATAAAGTTGCGTCTTCCCTCTTTCTTATTGTGGGACTTGCGCACCTCGTTCGCGCACTCTATGGGTGGGAGGCAATCGTGGCAGGAGTTATCGTTCCTGTGTGGTTTAGTTGGGTTGCTGCTGTTGTTGTGCTCTATCTCTCTTACAGAGGATTTACTTCAAAAGCGGTCCACAAAAAGAAGTAGTCCGTGTTTGAGGTCTTTATTATTTTTGCCATTGCTGCCCTTTCCTCCGTCGTCCTTATTGTCGGTGCGTGGCTTTTTCTCAGCCTTATCGGATTGATTAAAACACGTGTACCGTATGTGCCTGTACCAACTGCAATCAGCGACGCTGTCTCCGACATAGTTGCGCAAACAACAAACCCTGTTGTTTTCTACGATATCGGGAGCGGTGACGGGCGAGTTGTCTTTTCTGTAGCGTCTAAGATCCCCACTGCAAGTGCAGTCGGTATAGAGATTTCTCCTGCACCATTTTTACTGTCACTGGCAAAGAGCGCGTACAAAAAACTACCCCGCGTACAGCTTCGTTGCGTTGACGCAGAAAAAGTATCTTATAGAGATGCTACGCACATATTTCTGTACCTCTTCCCCCATATGGTAAAAAGATTGTACCCAAAGTTAAAACAAGAGCTTCAACCCGGCTCTGTGATTATTTCGTGCGACTTTCCGATAGTTGGGGTCACCCCTCACGAAGTAAAAGAGGTCACAGCCCAATACAAAAAGTACACGCTCTACGTGTACAACGTATAAAAAATCCCGCCAAGGCTGGATTTTTTATTTAACTGAAGACTTTTTAAGTTGAGCTGAAATACGAGACTTCTTTCGAGAAGCGGTATTTTTCTTGATCACTCCCCTTTTTGCCGCTTTATCAAGCGCTTTGTACGCTACGCGAAGTGCTTCGTCTTGCTCCTTTCGATCTTTTCCAAGAACTGCAGGAATACCTTTAAGAGCCTCCGCCATTGACCGCTTTCGGCGAATATTGAAAACACGCTTCCGCCCTGAGGCGCGCATCGCCTTCTTTGCTGACTTAATTATTGCCATATAGAGAGCATCCTAGCCGATTATGGGTAAAGTAGCAAGAGGGCCGGCCATTTCTAGTGAAGTTCGGTTATACTGTCTCTATGATTGGTTTTATTGAAGGCGAAGTAAAGGCGCTCATCCGCGACACAGTGATTATTGTAGTGAACGGGGTTGGGTACCGTCTCTCTACCACAACATCAGTCCTCGCTAGGGCAAAAGAGGGTGACGCTATGTCGTTTTGGACACACCTTGCTGTCCGCGAAAACTCTCAAGACTTATACGGATTTGAAACAAAAGACGAGCTTCACTGGTTTGAGCTATTGCTCACCGTTTCGGGAATCGGACCAAAATCAGCGCTCTCAGTAATGAACAGCGTTGATATAAAAGCACTGGAAAATGCCGTGCGCAGAGACGACGCAACGTCCCTATCACGCGCCTTTGGTGTCGGAAAAAAGACGGCAGAAAAGATAGTACTTGAGTTGAAAGAAAAAGTTGGAGCAGTTCCAGCCAGTGGGTCTTCTGTTGATGGAGGTGGTGATGGTGATGTTGTAGAGGCACTCATATCGTTGGGGTACTCGCAAAAAGAGGCGCGCGAAGCCTCGGGTGCTGTTCCAAAAGACATACAGGCTCAAGAAGACCGCATTAGGGAGGCAATACGTCTCGCCTCTAGCAAATAACGCATATGTTACACAGCAAACCAGTTGAATTTGTACTCTCTATATTAAAAAAGGTTCTCCCCCCTTCAGCGCAAAAGGCGGGACGCAAACTGTGGCATCCTATGCTCTCGTTTATAACTGCAGTGGTAAACGGGTTTCCAGCAAAAAAAATGTACGTCATTGGAGTAACCGGCACGAAAGGCAAATCAACGGTAAGCGATATGCTCTACCATATACTTTCAAGTACTGGACACAAAACAGCACTCGCTTCAACTATCCACTTCATTATTGATGATACAGAAACACCGAACAAATTTAAGATGACTATGCCTGGGCGTGGTTTTTTGCAGGGATTTCTTAAAAAAGCATTGCGACATAACGTTCAGTACGCAGTTATAGAGATCACGTCGGAGGGAACCAAGTTGGATCGCCATAAGTACCTCTCGCTCAATTCGCTCATTGTAACCAACATAGAAAAAGAACACATTGAGTCTCATGGTTCGTTTGAAAATTATGTCGCAGCAAAAAGAAAGATTGTTCAGCAACTTGCAGTATCTTCTAAGAAAAATCGTGTGCTCGTAGTTAATAATGACAATGAGCACACGAGTGCTTTCAATAACGCCTCGATAGAAAACCGTCTTCTGTTTTCAAAAGACGAATTAGAGAATGTGCGCTCTTCTACTGTGCACGTTTCTTTTTCATATAAAAACGTAGCGTTCACGATACCGCTTCCCGGAATATTTAACGCGTACAACGCCCTTTCGGTTATAAAAATTGGAGAGTCTCTCAACATTCCCCTTGAAAAAATGAGTGATGCCTTTACTACCCTCCCTCAAGTACGTGGTCGCGTTGAACCAGTTAATGAAGGACAAAACTTTGATGTCATTGTTGACTATGCGCACACACCCGAGTCACTGAAGGCACTGTACAGCGCCTTTTCGTCTGCACATAAAATTTGTATTTTGGGCAACACCGGTGGCGGAAGAGATACGTGGAAACGTCCCATTATGGGAGCAATAGCAGATACGCTATGCGAAAGCGTTATCCTTACCAACGAGGACCCGTACGATGAAGATCCGATGAAGATTATCACTGAAATGACGCCTGATATGAAACGTAAGCCTCGCATCATTCTGAACAGGCGAGAAGCTATTAGAGAGGCTCTCAAAGAAGCTAGTGCCATAACCGGAGATAAAAAACCAGCTGTGCTTATTTCAGGAAAAGGTACTGACCCTTACATTATGGAGGCAAATGGAAAAAGGACGCCGTGGAGCGACTCTCGTGTCGCGAGTGAAGAACTTCGTGCTTTAGGCAATAAGACGTAGTAGGATAAAGTGATGGGACACGCAACAGAAAGTCTTCTTATTTTTATAGGGTTTATTATTGCCTTAGGCTTCCTTTGGGCGTTTACCGGCGGACCTGACCGAGCTATTTCACAACAGGGGTGGTTTCTTAACTCTCCTTTTGTGTCAGACGGGGCTCCGGTTAACGACATCCCCTCGGTGTACATTCCGGATGGTGGCTCTTCATCTGAGCCAAGAGATACACCACAGGTGGAAGAAGAAAAAAAGTCCTTCTTTGACTTCATCACCAACTTTAACGCGGGGACAGGCGCCAGCAAAGAAGAAGCTTCTCCATACCAAGGGCAGATAACTTTGTCTGTCTCAGGAGCAAAACAAAGTGACGAAAAAAGAGAGTACATAACGTTAAAAACGAGTAGAAATCTCGATAAACCCCTTACGATCAGCGGATGGAGGATAGAGTCTTCTGCGACAGGCGCGGGAACCACTATCGGGCAAGCCGCTCACCTTCCTTTTTTTGGAGGAGTGAGTACAGAGCTCCCCATATCTATAGGAAAAAACACAACTGTATTTCTTATTACCGGACGCTCACCGAACGGAGTGTCGTTTCGAGTTAATCAATGTACGGGGTACTTTGCACAGTTCCAAGAAATTACCCCACGTCTTAAATCATCGTGCCCAAAACCGGTTGACGAGTTATTTGAAAACTCGTCGGTAGATTTTGTACCATCTGACGCTTGTATTGATTTTGTAGAAAACATTCGACAGTGCACCTTTACTCAAACAGAAGTGCCCGGAAATATCGGCTCGGGCTGTAGGAGCTTTATCTTAGAGACACTCACCTACAACGGCTGTATTGAAAGCCACAAAAATGATGTAGGGTTTTACGAAGATGAGTGGTATGTGTATCTCAACCGTGATCAAGAGCTATGGAAAAACTCTCGAGAGAGAATTCGTCTCTTAGATGAAAACGGAAAGGTTGTTGACGCGATAACGTATTAAAAGGAACTAGTTTTTAGTTATTAGTGCTTAGTTGTTAGTTTCTGATTCAGATTTTATTTGCGGCTTTTTTATTTCAAAAAGTGCAATACCTGTCGCAACTGAAACATTGAGGGAGTCTTTCTTTCCGTGCATTGGAATCTCTAAAATAATATCTGCCCTTTCGAGAAGGCCTTTCTCTATACCCCCGACTTCAGTTCCTAACAAAAGTGCACACTTTTCGTGTGGCACATACTGAGTGTACGGAATTGAGCGTGGATCTTGCTCAAGGGCAACCACCTGCACGCCGTCTTTCTTTAGTGCAGTAAGTATTTCGTTAATATTTCTCTTCTCCCACGAAAGTGTCTTTTCTGCGCCGAGCGCGACCTTGGCTATCTTTGGATCCTCTCTTCCAAACCTGTCTATGGGAGTCGGTGTGATACCCGTAAGGTACACCCTTTCAACCCCCGCACCGTCTGCGGTACGAAAGATAGAGCCAACGTTATGAGCGCTCCGTATGTTGTGTAAAATTATTGAAATCATTTTCTCTATAAAACAGCATTATGCTATCATTCTCGTATGGAATCACTTTTCCCTGAAATATTTTTTCTTTCGTTTTTTGTACCGCTGATTTTGCGAATCGCTATTGCGATCATATTTTTCTTAGACGCAAAAGCATTATGGCAAACAGGAGGATCTCGCGCAAAGATGTTTGCTCTTAAAAAAGCGCTGTTTGGTTTACTTCTCGCGGTAGGGTTTCTAACACAGCTTGTCGCTATACTTGGAATACTGGTGGTACTTGGCAGAAGAATATGGCTTGGAAAGGGGGTCGCCCCACAATCGTTAAGCACTAACATTCTTACCGTTGGCGCCCTTCTCTCACTTCTTATCTTAGGAGCAGGTGCTTTTGCTATTGACTTGCCGTACTAGCAAGAAGAGTATGTTTGTTTTATTGAATGGTCGTCACCCGTCACTAAATATATTTTTTCGCTTTGCTCAAAATCTATTAAGTGCGCTTGCGACCAATTTCTCTTACGAGTCTGCGAATTAGAGAAATGGAAGTACTCTTGTGATGACCCCGGCTCGCCTGTTTTTCCTGCTGGAAAAACATGCCTCCGACTTTGTTTTGTTACGACTGAAAGGAGTTAGAAAACAAGAAGTGCCCGTGTGGTACGCTTCGGACACGTATAAAAAAACGCCAAGCAGTTGGCGTTTTTAATCGTGTCCGCCCACTAGGATTCTCTCCTTACAGGAGCAGTACGGGTTTCGCATTCATTTCGCTATTGCTCATTCATATGCTCAACCACCTTCGAATCCTAGACGCACGTAAAGCAGTTTACGTGCTTGGGCGGACAATCAAAAAACTGACTTTCGTCAGGTTTTGTATCAAGTCGTCACGAGTCACTAAGTATAATTGTTCACTTCGTTCCAATTCTACTAAGTGCTCTCGACCCCGCCTCACGGTCGCTACGCGACAACGTTCCGGCTCGGACCACGTATTTAAAAACAGCACGCAGGTGCTGTTTTTAAATACGTGGTCCGCCCACTAGGATTCGAACCTAGGACCATCTCCTTAAAAGGGAGCTGCTCTACCAACTGAGCTATGGGCGGGAATGTGTTGATTGTGCACCATTTAGAGAAATTTTTCCAGTTTTTGACCGCGTATACCCAAAGTGCTATGGTTTGACAGATGAACCCCCTCCGAATATTTGAAAGAAGACAGCCAAGAAAGATTGAGACGATCAAGTGCCCGAAGCTTTTTCGTAATGTGCTGAAAGAGTGGTATGGCGTCGAAATAAGCTCGGAAGAGTTTACGCAAATGCAACATAAGGTTAACCAGGGAAACACTACATTTATTCGGAATGTTCCGATTATTAAAAAGTTTCGCGAACAGTCTCCTCGAGAAGAGCATGAAATTGAATGGATGTTTACTTCAACAAATCAAACGCTCGCCTTTGTCATTGTTTTAGATTCAAAATCTAAAAAGATAATATCTGCAAGAAAACCCTCATTTCGCAAGAAGGAGGTCCTCTAGTAAAAGGTCGAGACCCCCCTCACCCATACGAGAGCGGTGATAAGCAGAAATAAGCGAAGAAGATAACGTTTCGGCTTTTTCTATGCCAATTTTTTCACCAAACTTTTTTGATTTTGAGTATACAAAAGGTTTTAACCCGGCCTCTGTTGGTCCGCTCGTTTTTAGCGACAAAAGCATAGAGCGGACCGCCCACACCATTGCTCCGTGAATTTCTTCAGCGGAAGACCCTGCCAACATAAGCGTACGGTACTGTATCCACGCCCTTTTTCTATCACCCGAAAGAAACGCATCGGTAAAAGCAAAAACATTTGGTTGTGGTTGTGTAATCTCTTCGGCACCAAAAAATTCTTTTTTAGCAGACGAGGGGAATTTTTTTAATTCAGTTGCTGTGAGCTTTGGCTCAACGATAAACACAGGTACCTTGCTTTCGTGAAGCGCCTGCGCATAATCTTCTAAAAAAACCTTCCCCTCTTCGGACTCTCGCACCCGATCAAATAAAAGTGCAGGCATTGAAACAAAAAGTCCATGAGAAGCAAGAACACCGAGTGCTTTTTCTATTGGCTCTCCCCCTTCGCCAAATACAACAAGTTCGTACTCCTTAGCAAGTTCGCGAGCGCGCGCTTTTGCCTTCCCTATATCTGTTCCAGTAAAAATGTAAAGCATAAAAACAGTATACCCGTAAGTTAGATGTCAGTCTTTAGCGGTTAGTTGTTAGTCTCTAGCTCATATTCATACAACATAGTTCATGTCTAAGCACTAATGACTAATTTTCTTACTCTATTTCTTCCATCTCTGCCCAATTGGGTCCGGCTTGCGAAGAAACTAAAATGGGTACCCCGTCCGTTTCTTCTTTTGAAAGTAC
>PFBH01000016.1:12502-44607 GCA_002773335.1 Candidatus Kaiserbacteria bacterium CG10_big_fil_rev_8_21_14_0_10_45_20
CCATTATCAATTTCAAAGATCAGCTCGTCATGAATTTGTAGTACAAGTGCAACTTTAGATTTAAAATCTTTTTCTATAAGCGCATCAACTTTTGCCATTGCAATTTTGATAACGTCTGCCTGTGTTCCCTGCATAGGAGCATTAATTGCCATTCTTTCGGCAGAGGCCCGTATTTGTGGCAGGTGTGAGCGAATTCCGGGGAAGAACCGCTTTCTTCCAAATAAGGTAGTAACATACCCAATACGAGACGCCTCAGCTTTTACCTTTGTGAGGTACGATGCAAGTCCCGGGTACAATTCAAAATACCGGTTCAGGTAACTTTGTGCCTCAGTACGATTAGTACCCAATGTTTCTTTGAGTGCGTTTACCCCCATTCCATACAAAATGCCAAAGTTAATAACCTTTGCGCTCCTCCTCATTTCGTACGTTACCTTTTCAAGGGGTACTCCAAAAACTTCTGAGGCAACGGAGCTGTGTACATCTTCTCCGTCTTTAAATACTTTTTTTAATTTTTCGTCACCAGACAGTATCGCCGCAAGACGGAGCTCTATTTGAGAGTAGTCTAACGCAAGGAGCATTTTACCCTTAGGGGCAATAAACGCCTTCCGTATACGCCGTCCCAGCTCGCTTTTAATGGGGATATTTTGGAGGTTTGGTTCTCGTGAAGAGAGGCGCCCTGTTGTCGTTCCAGTTTGAACAAATGTGGTGTGCAACCTGCTGTTTGCGTCTAACAAGGACGGTATCGCGTCAATGTATGTTGATAAGAGTTTTTGAAGTTCGCGGTATGCCAAAATGCTTTCAATAATTTTGTGTTCGCCTTTTAACTTCACCAGCTCAGATTCTTTCGTAGAAAATTGGCCAGTGGCTGTCTTTTTTTGCCGCTTCCCCTGCAACCCTAACTTCTCAAAGAGAATGGCTCCGAGTTGCTTTGGTGAGTTGATGTTAAATTCTTCACACGCATAAGAAAATATTTCTTTTGAGAGGACGTCGAGCTCGGCATGATACTCTTTTGAAAGTTTTTTTAAATACTCTCTATCAATTTGAACCCCTTCAGCGTTGAGCTTTTTAATAATAGGAATGAGCGGTTTTTCAATGTCGCAATACACCGTCTCAAGGTTTTCGTCAGCGACCTTCTTGAGTAACTTTTTGTGCGCATCTTCCAACGACTTGCTTCCTGTAGCATGCAATATGTCATCTAAAGATGGGTTTGTTGTTTCAGAGCTGGTAAGCCACAGCATCACCGACGCTTCGGCGAGCATGGTTTCATCAATATCTATCGCCTCTGTTTCTGAAGCATCTTTTGGAGCACTGCTTGCGACACCTGCTTTACCTCCTAGAGTATCAACGCGCGAAATAAGCGAACGGAATCCCAAAGACGATAGTAGCGCGACTGCTTTTTTACGGTCAAAATCTTTTTTCCAGTTGGCTTCTTCTTTTTCAAAAGTAACAGGTGCGTCCATTCTGATGGTTGCAAGCACCTTTGAAAACTCTGCCTCTTCTTTTCCGTCCAGCAACAAACGAGTGACTCTCTCGGTAATACCGAGCTCTTTTTTTACCTTCTCGCTGTCTTTTTCAAGAGCACGGTACATCTTCTCTATCGTGCCGTAGTGAGAGATGAGCGTCGTTGCGGTTTTATCGCCAATTCCTTTTATTCCAATAATGTTATCTGATGGATCGCCACGAAGGCCTTTGTAGTCAGGGAGCGCGGTTGGTGAAAATCCATACCTCTCTTGCACTGCTGTTTCGTTGTACAGCACCGTGTCAGACAACCCCTTTCGTAACGTTAGCACCTGCACATCGTCTCCCTGAACCAACTGGAGTGTATCCATATCTCCCGAGGCAATAATGACACGGAACTTCTTTGCCAACTGTTTTGATAGCGTGCCAATTACGTCGTCGGCTTCAAACCCCGGAACTTCGTAAATGGGTATATGGAACGCCTCAAACACTTCACGTGATGTGCCCAACTGCTCAACAAGAGCATCTTCGGTTTTACTCCGCGTCCCCTTATATTCTTTATACGCGTCGTGGCGGTGTGTTGGTCCGGGGAGGTCATACGCGGCAACCATATAATCAGGCGACAGCTCTCTTGCCAGTTTTATTAACATTGCCGACAAGCCGTACAGTGCCCCCGCCGGATCTCCCGAAGGTGTGCTCAGTTCGGGGAGCGCGTGATACGCTCGATGGATAATCGCGTGAGCGTCAATGAGGACAATGGTTGGTTTTTTTGTTGCCATATATTACTTCTTCTCCAAAATCTCTCGTGTGTTTTCGTCAACAACGTCAAACTGAAGCGTGGTGGCGCACTGCTCAGCATGAGTAACTATATTTTCCGGCCACTCTATTAAAATAAGGTTATCGGGATTTTGTATGTACTCACTAAAATTAATTGTCTCTGACTCTCCTTCAGAAAGTCGGTATGCGTCAATGTGAACCAGCGTTTTAAACCTGCTGTGATCTATTGGGTACGTTTGCAAGATAACAAACGTCGGACTTGTTATACCTTCTTTTACACCAAGCTCTTTTGCCACCCGTTGTACAAATGTTGTTTTCCCCGAACCTAAATCCCCCGAGAGTCCCACGCAGTACGCGCCGCGAGCAGTGTTGGTTGAGAGGCTTTCAACAAACTTCTTGGCAAATGTATCTAATTGATCCAGAGAGATGTTCATACCTCTATGGTATCAAAATCCGCTATTGTTTAACACTAAAAGCAAAGTGTCCAAAAATGAGGTACTATTTTGAGAATGGACATACAAGATGATGCAACACGAGACCTGGAAGACCTTAAGAGAAGAGAGGAAGAAGAGCTCGCCTCTTTACTGTCTCAAAAGTACGGCATTGAGTACATTGACCTTACGCGTGTTTCTATAAACACTGACGCGCTCCGTTTAGTATCCGAAGAGAAGGCACGCGGAGCCGAGTGCGCCGCGTTTGATGTTGTTGGGAAACGCGTGTCCTTGGCAGTACGCTCACCACAACACCCAAAACTTCCGTCGGTACTGAAAGACTTAGAAGAAAATCACTATGAAGTAAGGCAGTTTATGGTTTCGCGCGCATCTCTCTCTCGCGCGTGGGAACGGTACGCAGACCTTTCTTTTGCTATTGAGTCTAAATCTGGCGTTTTTGATATTTCGTCTGAAGAGCTCAAAAAAACTATTGAGGAGTTTGATGGTGTGCCGAGCATTGCTAAGGCAATAGAAGAGGTGTCGTTATTAAAAAAGGCTTTTCGCATATCCCGCATTCTTGAAGTTGTTCTCGGTGGGGCGCTCTCAATAAACGCATCTGATGTTCATATTGAACCAGAAGAAGAGAGCGTCCGTTTGCGATTTCGTTTAGACGGTGTTCTTCAAGATGTTGCCACTTTTGATGCAGAAACGCATACGCTCCTTTTGTCACGTCTTAAACTGCTATCAGGTCTTCTGTTAAATATCCACGACCGCTCACAAGATGGCCGTTTTTCTATTGAACTTGGCGAGACTGAAATAGAGATAAGAACATCAGTAATCCCGGGGACATACGGAGAGAGCGTTGTGATGCGTGTACTCAACCCAGAGGCAATCGCGGTGCCATTCTCTGAATTGGGGATGGAGCCAATGCTTGAAAAATTAGTGAAAGAAGAAATCACAAAACCAAACGGAATGCTTTTAACAACAGGACCTACCGGATCAGGAAAGACAACAACGCTCTACGCGTGTTTGCGAGAGATACACTCTCCCCAAATCAAAATTATTACCATTGAAGACCCTGTTGAATACCACCTGAAAGGCGTTGTACAAACACAAGTTGAAAAAAACTACACATTTATCGGTGCTCTACGATCAGCCTTACGGCAAGACCCAGACGTTATTATGATTGGAGAGATCAGAGAAGCAGACGTTGCTCGCACCGCGATTGACGCTGCACTTACCGGACACTTTGTGTTCTCAACACTACACACCAACAACGCGGCTGGGGCCTTCCCCCGCCTTGCTGATTTTGATATTGATCTAAAGGTTGTCGGCTCTGCAGTATCCGTAGTATTAGCGCAACGCCTTGTGAGAAAGCTGTGCCCGAAATGTAGAAAAGAAACTCCTCTAGAGGGAGAAAAAAAGACGCTTATAGAAAAGGTTGTTGCAGGAATAAGAAATAAAGACGTTATCCCCCAAAATTCTTCAGTTGTCTTTGAACCGGTTGGTTGCGAGGCGTGCAATATGACGGGCTACAAAGGTCGGATTGGTGTATTTGAAGGAATTGTCGTAGATAGTGAAATTGACGCATTTGTGCGCAACAACCCGTCTGAAAATGATATTCAAGAAATTCAAAAGAAACGGGACATTCTCACAATGCCCGAGGACGGGGTGGTAAAAATCCTCAACGGCATCACCTCTCTTGAAGAGGTGGAGCGAGTTATTGATATTGCTCCATAATAAAATAAAAAACCGAACCACTCTAAGCAACACTCTGCTAGGAGAAAGTGGAACATGGATGAGGATAGAACCAGTAACCCTCAAACAAGTTGAGGAACCAGTCCGTCCTTACCACGAAGCCACAGCGTTGCTTAGATGGGTTCGGTTTCTTTCAAAAGAACAGCCCTTTTCAGGGCTTTTGCTATACTAGCATACTGATATCTTTTTGTCAAGCCCTTATCTTGAACCATGGAGTATGAGAATAAAGCATAGTTCAAAACCTAACGACTAATGGCTAAGTACTAATAACTGGCAAATTTCCGTTATACTGTTTCTATGGATACCGCACCAAACGAACCTACCGAAGAGAGAGTTGCTCCAGAGGCGTCTCTTGACCAAACGCTTCGCCCAAGCACGTGGGAAGAGTACGTCGGACAAGAAAACCTCAAAGAAAATTTGCGCGTTCTCATTACCGCGGCAAAAGAGCGGTCACACGCTCCTGAGCACACACTTCTGTATGGCTCTCCTGGTTTGGGAAAGACAACGCTCGCCCACCTTATAGCAAAAGAGCTTGGCACTAACCTAAAATCAACAGCAGGTCCTGTTATTGAACGAGTCGGTGACCTTGCCGCCATTCTTACCAACCTGACCCCTGGTGACATTCTTTTTATTGACGAAATCCACCGCCTCAATAAAACCATTGAGGAAGTTCTTTACCCTGCTATGGAAGCAGGGAAGCTCGATATTATCATTGGAAAGGGTCCGTCGGCGCGCACTATAGAGCTTGGGCTTCCTCCTTTTACGCTTATTGGAGCCACAACACGGATCGCGCTCATCTCGTCACCTCTTCGTTCACGTTTCTCTGGTGGTGTTTTTCAGTTAGAATTTTACTCTGAAGAAGATATTGAGAAAATTTTACAACGATCTGCTTCTATTTTGGGTATACAGCTCGAACCCGAAGCAGCAAAAGAGGTTGCGAAACGGTCACGAAGAACCCCTCGTACAGCAAATTATCTGCTCAAGCGATGTCGCGACGTTGCTCAGTTAGACCGAACCCCGGTCACTGCTGAGGTTGCCCAAAAAGCACTCTCAATGATTGGCGTTGACGAGGCCGGTTTAACTTCTTCTGACCGACGACTCCTTGAAACACTGGTTGATAAATTTAGGGGGGGTCCTATTGGACTTAAAACTCTCGCGGCTGCAACCATGGAGGAAGAAGAAACAATAGAGGGCGTGTATGAACCGTACCTAATGCAAGAAGGTTTTTTGGAACGCACTCCACGCGGACGCGTTGCAACCCCACGAGCGTTTGAGCATCTGAAAAAGAGTATTCGGTATTGAGTATTCGGTATACAGTATATGTATGGTTATTCATCATTTCAGCCAGTTGGTTGCGTGGCAGAGGGCGCACGTCTTGGTGCTACTTGTATACAAACATACCCGCACACTCCCTGATGGAGAGAAGTTTGGTTTAACTAGTCAAATGAGGCGCGCTTCTGTTTCAGAGACATCTAACATTGCGGAAGGGTTTGGAAGGAGGACTGCTACTGATAAGAATAGTTTTTATACAATGGCAAAACATCGCTTTCGGAGTTAGAAAACCAGTTATACATTGCTCGAGACCTTGGATATTTGGAGAAAAAACTACATACCGAAATTCAAAGTATGGTTGAGGAAATTCACCGCCTGATAGGTGGCCTAATGAAATCCTCAACAACAAAATCATAGTCGCCTACTCCTCACATACTAAATACTCTATACTGTATACTCACCTATATGTCTTCAGTTCTTGCAATAGACCCTGGATATGATCGCTTAGGGCTCGCTGTGTTTGAGGGAGATGAGGTACGTCACTCTGAGTGCTTTTCTCCTACTGAAAAAGAATTTGGACTACGGCTTCTTGCAATCAACAAAAGAGTTTCAGAGGTCATAGACACATTTTCTCCTGATGCTGTTGCCATTGAAACTCTCTTTTTCACTAAGAACCAAAAAACAGCAATGCGTGTCGCTGAAGCGCGAGGGGTTATTATCTTAGCGGTACTACAGGCACACATCCCCCTCTTTGAATATTCGCCACAAGAAGTAAAAATAGCAGTAACAGGAATTGGTAATGCATCAAAAGATGCGGTAATGCGGATGGTCCCACGCCTTATAAAATTACCTGCTGGAAACAGGAAAGACGACGAGTTTGACGCCATTGCTCTTGGATACGCGCATCAGGCAAATAAACGGCTCAACAGAGCGGGTTTGTAAGGCATTTTGTTATCCCCAACTATATCCACACAAGGAAACCCTCTCTCTTGCTAATTCTTAAATTTTTGATAAAAATAGTGCGTCTGAATCTACGAAGCTTCAGATGTTGTTTAAAAATAAATAAATAAACATGGGTACAAACACATACGCAGATGAGCTCCTTCTTGACATCGATGAGGAGGTAGAAGAATCTGATGTTGATGATGAAATAGAGTCTCTCTTTGACGAAGATGAAGACGACTCTGACGAAATGGAGGACGGAGAGGATGATGACATGGGAGGATTAAACGACGACGAAGATATGTAATTAAAAAACCCGCAGCTGCGGGTTTTTTAATTACATACTATTTTTACAAAACGGTGCTTCCCAACACGAAGTATTGCGCCCGCATCAATAGTTTGGTTAGCACCAGTTATTTTTTGATCAGACCCAGTGATTTTTATTGCTCCGGCCTCCAACAGTCGCCTCCCTTCAGTTTTAGACGCAACAACTCCGGATACAACGAGCGCATCTATAAGAGACTCGCCTTGACTGAGGGTACACTCGACCACGTTATCTGGCACACCGCCTTTAGAGAACGTGTTTTCAAAATTATTTTTGGCGTTCTCTGCCTCCCTTTCTCCGTGGTACATACGCACCAATTCTGTAGCGAGAGAAAGTTTTGCGTCGCGCGGATGCGCAGAGAGTAAGACGGACACATCATCCATCGGAACACGTGTAAGCAATCTAAAGTATTTTTCAATTAACTCATCCTTTACAGACATAACCTTTCCAAACATTTCACTTGGCTCGTCTTTAAACGCAATGATGTTCCTCCAGCTAGAGCTCATTTTTCTGCCGTCCAATCCTTCTATTGGAAATTCGGTCATAACAACACCTTGTGGAGGTTGGTTGTAGTGCTCTTGTAGTGTTCGTCCTGCAAGTAAATTAAAACGTTGATCAACACCGCCAATCTCAACATCAGCCTTCACCGCCACAGAGTCATACCCCTGCATAAGCGGGTACAGTGTTTCTCGAAGTGAGACGCGAGTCCCCGCATCAAGGCGACGTCTGATGTTGTCGCGTGCTATAAACTCTGCAACAGAAAACTGGTTTGCAAGCTCTCCCAGCTCTGAAAACGACAGTTTGTTGAGCCACTCTGAATTAAAACGCCTTTCAAACGAGTCGCCGAGCAGTGTGGATGCTTGGGTAAAATACGTTTCTGCATTTTTCTTTACTTCTTCTTGAGAAAGCATTGGGCGTTCACTCTGTTTATCTGAGGTGTCGCCTATCACTCCTGTAGCATCACCTACAATCAAAATCGCTTGGTGTCCAAGGTCTTGGAAATCTTTCAGTTTGAGGAGTGGGACTGATCTACCAAGGTGAAGGTTGGGGCTGGTTGGGTCAATACCGAGCTTCACTCGAAGCTGTTTACCACTCATTAGTAACTCTTTGAGGGCTTTATTTCCTGGAATAACCTCGGCAACACCGCGTGACAACAGCTCGTCGACTCTTTTCTCGTCTGTGATTATTGGTGGTTTTTTCCCAAACAACATACATCAACTTTATCACATTTGTGCCACACACCTCCCTTGTCTGCTATGATTGAACAATATGGCAAAGAGCCACATAATACGCGACATTCTGCTTGTGTTTTTTATTATTGGCCTCGTGGCGGGGGGTTCAATTTTTATTTGGGCGGCAACGTTCAAAATACCTGATATCCAGTCTCTCCACGACAGAAAAATCTCTCAGTCCGCAAAAATATACGATCGTACCGGAGAGGTGCTCTTGTACGACCTCCATAAAGACGTAGATCGCACCATCGTCCCGATTGACGAGATTTCCTTACATATTCGTAATGCAGCAGTTGCAATCGAAGACTCTACCTTTTATGAACATATCGGTGTACGCCCAATTGCGACACTGCGAGCTGTGTTTTTGCAACCTCTGCGTGGGAGAGGTGTTCAGGGTGGGTCAACTATCACACAGCAGGTGGTAAAAAACTCGGTACTTACCAGCGAGCGCACCATCTCTCGAAAACTTATCGAGTGGGTTATTGCCCTTCGGTTGGAGCAAGAGCTCAACAAAGAAGAAATTCTAGAGCTGTACTTAAATGAATCACCGTACGGTGGAACAATCTACGGAGTTGAAGAGGCATCACAATCCTTTTTTGGCAAAAGCGCCGAAGACGTTTCTTTGGCAGAAGCCGCGTACTTAGCGGCGCTCCCACAAGCGCCAACATACTACTCGCCGTATGGAAACAACCGCAGTGCGCTCGAGACTCGCAAAAATTTAGTGCTTTCTCGTATGTACGAATTAGACTTTATAACTAATGAGCAGTACCAACAGGCACGTGAAGAAGTTGTTGAGTTTAAAAATCAAGTTGTGTCCGGTATACGAGCTCCACATTTTGTGTTTTTTGTTCGAGAGCAACTTGAACGCGAGTATGGCTTGCGCGCACTTGAAGAGTCCGGTTGGAGAATCATCACCACAATAGATGTCGACCTTCAAGAAATAGGAGAGCGGGTAGTAAAAGAGTACGCCACGACAAACACCACTGACTTTAACGCCGAGAACGCCGCGCTGGTGGCCATAGATCCAAAATCAGGGGACATTCTCACCATGGTTGGGTCTCGCGACTACTTTGATACCGAGATCGACGGAAACTTTAATATCGCCCTCGCAAAGAGGCAGCCGGGTTCAGCTTTTAAGCCGTTTGTGTACGCGCAAGCAATTCGCGAAGGGTACACGCCAGAGACCGTTGTGTTTGACGTACAGACGCAGTTTTCAACCACCTGCGCAGTTGATAACTTTTCAAACGAAAACCCCTGCTACTCTCCGGGGAATTATGACCTTACCTTTCGGGGGCCGATGACATTTCGTGATGCTCTCGCCCAATCCGTCAACGTCCCTGCAGTGAAGATTTTGTATTTAGTTGGAATACAAGATGCTATCCGATTGGCTCGTTCGATGGGAATTACCGCACTCGAGGGGGTCGAAAGATACGGCTTAACACTGGTGTTGGGCGGTGGAGAGGTTTCTCTTCTGGATCTGGTGTCATCGTACGGCGTATTTGCCGCAGAAGGCGTTCGGTACGACTACAGGTCTGTGCTCCGCATAGAAGAAAGCGACGGCAGTGTTGTTCGTGAGTACTCGACGACACAAAATAGAGTGCTCGATGCAAATGTTGCAAATACCATTTCAGATATGCTGTCAGATAATGAGGCTCGTGCGCCGGCATTCGGAACTAACTCCCCTCTCTATTTTGCAAACAACCACGTCGCATCCAAAACAGGTACCACTAACGACTCACGAGACGCTTGGATAGTTGGCTACTCACCAAACATCGCTGTAGGTGCTTGGGCGGGCAACAACGACAATAGTCCGATGGTTAAATCCGTTGCTGGGTTTATTATCGCCCCTCTGTGGCGCTCGTTTATGGAGGAAGCACTCGAAAAATTTCCAAAAACACCGTTCCCTGAGCCGAGGTCAACAGTAACCGAGGCAGACAAACCTGTTTTGCGTGGAGTGTGGACAGGCTCAGGTAACACTATTGATATACATTCAATCTTATACTGGGTAGATAAAGACAACCCCCGTGGCCCCCGCCCAGAAGACCCCAGTCAAGACGCACAGTACGCATCTTGGGAGTACTCTGTAAGACTATGGGCAAGCAAAAACGGTTTTTTACCGACAGAAGAACCCCAACTGTAGACTACCGAACGTCCCGAATAGTGTCTTTCAGTTTCGGAAGTTTTGTATATAAAGCCGACAGTATCCTACCTCTATTAAGCGCCAAGGTATTTTTTATTACAGATGTTGTTTTTACGTGCGCCACATTTTGTTTTATATACACATCTTTCTTTGCAATAGAAACACCGAGTTCGTCTGCAACAACATCAACCACTGCCTTTTTAACAGCATCATCAGGTGGAGTTAAATTTTGAAAACGAGTGAGAAAATCTCCTATTCTTTTCATAATTTCATCGTGCTTATTTTCCTTTCTTTGTCTCTCTTTTAAGTCTGGTCGCTCAACACTCCATCACTACTTATTCATAGGCATCACTAGACACATAAAACCGCTATTGGGAGACTCTTCAATAACCACAGGTTTTCCTTCTCCTGCAATCTTAAACACAACACTATCTGAAGACAAAACAGAGAGCGCGTCAGTGATATACCGTATATTAAAATTCATACTGACATCCTCCCCCTCCATCACTGCGTCTACTGCCTCTTGAGTCTCCCCCACTTGTGTGTTTGTTGCCCCCAACAAGAGTTGCTTTTTTGACGGTGTGTTTTGTATTTCTACACGACCAAACGAGTCACTAAAAACGGAAACTTTTCTGAACGCTCGCACAGCGTCTTCTGTAAGCATTGTTGTTGTCGCCACGAACGCCGTTGGAATAATTGCCTTATACTCAGGAAACGCTCCATCGATAGTTCTTGATGTTATTTGTGCACCACCCGAAATAAACGTACACTGGTTTTCACCAACGCGAATCTCTGTTGTGTCTCCTTCAGAAATAACTCGCAGTATGTCCTGAACGTTTCTTGCGGGTATAAGCACAGGATCAATTGCTTGTTTTGTTTTAACAGGAACCCATGCCTCAGCGAGACGAAAAGAGTCAGTTGCAGCAGTGATTAGCACACCCTCTTGAAGAGTAAGGTATATACTCGACAACTCTGGTCGCATCCCCGAAGAAGATGCTGCGAAAGAAACAGTTTTTAAAGCTTTTGTTACCTCTTTTGTTGGTACAGAAACAGCAACACCCTGCCCTTCTTTTACATACGAAAGTGTTGGGAATTCTGAAACATCGAGAGTTTTTAACTTTGCATCACCATGATCTCCACCAACAACCAACACATTATCTTTTTCAAATAGCGTTATTTTTGTATCAGTTGACGTTGCTATTGTTTGGGAAAAAATTTGCGCAGGAACAGCAACCGAACCCTCTTCTAGTATTTTTGCTTTTACAGGAATTTCAACCGACACGTCGAGATTTGTTGCGCGAACAATTACATGCTCGTTTTGAGCACTAACAACAACACAACCAAGAACAGGTAACGAGAGGTTCTTATTACTAACCTTAGACGCAGAGCTTATTGCTCTATCAATATCTTCTTTTAATATTTCTAGTTTCATATATAAACTTCTTTATTATTATACTGTGTGAATATGTGTAGAAGTGTATTTAACTCTTTGTTTAATTGGCGCCACACTAAGAGGTTAAGTGTCTTTCTTTGTGGGTAACGGTATACAGAACTGTTTATAACTATAAAGCGATGTGTACCGAACAGTATCCCCATTTTTACCCACAAGATGTTTTGAATGTTTTTCATACGTTTTCAACAGCTATTTCAACATAGTTCTAATGTCTGCTATCTGCGTTTTAAGGTCTTCATTTTCAACGAGGTCTTTTTTAACCTTTTCACAAGCGTGAATGACTGTAGTGTGGTCCCTTCCTCCAAACACAGACCCTATTGCGGGGTATGAGAGGTTAAAGTCCTCTCTAAGGACGTACATAATAATTTGTCTCGGACGAACAATCTCTCTCCTCCGTGTTTTTGCATACATTGAAGCCTCGTCAACGCCATAAAACTCAGCAACCCTTGCAATAATGTTTTTTGTTGAAACTGAACGTTTTGGTTTTGTTGTTGATTTTATGACATCACGAATCATTTCATCAGTGACACTCCCCCGCAACTGCATTTGACATAAAATAGTGTTCAACACCCCCTCAATTTCTCGAATGTTACCTGGCGCAGCTAAAGAGAGTGTCTCCACGATCTCGTCAGACAAGGTGAGGCCTATAGAAGCCCCTTTTGCTTTAATAATTGCCATTCTAGACTCGTGATCTGGTTCATTGATTGCAACAGTCATTCCGGCAACAAAACGCGACTGGAGGCGGTCTGTGATGTCTGGGATGAAGTTAGGGTGCCTATCTGAAGAACAGATCAGCTGTTTGTTGTTGTCGTGAAGGGTGTTAAAAAGGTGGAAAAATTCTTCTTGAAGGGTGTTCTTTTTAGAGAAAAACTGGATGTCGTCAATAATGAGCACGTCGTGTGATCTGTACTTTTCTTTAAACATTGGAACGGTGCGTGCGTTTATTGCGTTCATAAAATCAAAACCAAAGCGCTCAGCGGTAAGGTAAAAGACTTTTTTACCGGCAAACGCTTTTTTAATGTGATTACCTACTGACTGAATGAGGTGAGTTTTGCCTCGTCCGGTTTCTCCGTATAAAAAAAGTGGGTTGTATGCAATCCCAGGACTCTTTGAAACCGCTTGCGCTGCAGAAAAAGCGAGCTCGTTGAATGGACCAACAACAAAAGAGTCAAAGGTGTAGCGCGGGTTTAAATTGTCTGAGCGGTTTACGTAGTAATCAGCCAAAGGAAGCTCAGAGTTTGTATTTTCTTGTGGAGCTATTTTTTCTGAGCCCCGTTTTGGCTCTTGTTTTGAAACAGTGTACTCAATACTGCGGACGGTATCCACAGAATCCCGTATTGTTTTTAAAATTAACTTGCCAAAACGTTCCGACAGCCACTCTTTCGTGAGTTGGTTAGGGACCCCAACATACACAACCCCTCCCTCAACCCTGACAATGTGTGTTTCTCCAAACCACATTTTAAAACTAGCGGGAGAGATAGAGAGCTCTATGTTTGTGAGTGTGTTTTCCCAAAGTTGTTTTGTGTCTAGTTCCATATAGATAGTCTGCCTCTGATTTGCTATTATACCCCTAGCAGTCAAAACACAGAACTTGCTGAAGAAAGAAAGATATGTTAGTAAACTGTGAGTAGCCTGTGGATAATACTTAATCAATACTATGTCAACAAAAAGAACATATCAACCAAAAGTGAGAAAACGAAAGACAACGCACGGCTTTTTGGTTCGATCAAAAACAACATCAGGAAAGAAAATCCTTTTAAATAGACGTCGAAAAGGTCGAGCAAAGCTGACAGTATAGTGCGCTTGGATCTAATGTTGCCAAAACAAAAGAGGATTAGAAAAGAAGACTTCCCTCAGAAGAAGCCCCTTGCTCGGGGCGCTTTTTCGTGGGGAACGGTTTCGCTATTTTCCGGAGAGAGTTTTGCTGTTGCAGTGATTGTGTCGAAAAAGGTCTTTAAGACGGCAGTGATGCGTAACAAGGCACGTCGTCGAGTGTATATGGCGGTAAAAAAGGTGGGTGCGGAGCCAGATGCGCGTCTACTGGTGTACCCTAACAGGGGATTTTTTGATACCTCGTTTCGTTCGATGCAAGAAGATATACGTACTTTTTTATCAAAAAATACCTAGGGTATCCTTGGCACAGTAGTAAATACGGGCTACAATAACGCGATGATTTCAAATCTTTTTTCTACATTTATTTATCAGCCAATATACAACGCCCTCGTTTTTTTGGTTGGCGTGGTGCCTGGAGGAGATGTTGGTATAGCAATTATTATACTTACCATTCTTATCAAGCTCATTCTCTTCCCTCTTTCTAAAAAGGCAATACAGACACAGATTGTAATGCGCGAGATAGACCCCGAATTAAAGCAGCTCCGTGAAGATTTTAAAGATAACAAAGAAGAGTTGGCGCGGAAAACAATGGCTCTTTTTAAAGATAAAAAAATAAACCCATTTGCGAGTATTTTTCTTATTTTAATCCAGCTCCCTATTATTTTTGGTCTGTACTTCGTTTTCTTTAACGAAGGAAAGGATGGGGGGTTTGATGGGTCTCTTTTGTACAACTTTATCTCTATTCCTGAAGTTTTTTCGTTCTCATTCATGGGCATTATTGAATTGACCGGTAAAAGTATTGTCTTGGCGCTCATCGTGGCGATAACGCAGTACTATATTGCGCGACTTATGTCGCCAAAGGCACCTGAAACCAAAGGCACTTCTTTGAAAGATGACTTTCAGCGTTCTATGCACCTTCAGATGCGCTACGTCTTTCCCGTTATTATTGGTCTGGTTGCGTACTTTATATCAGCGGCGGTTGCGCTTTACCTTGCGGTGTCTAACCTTTTTGCTCTCGGGCAAGAGATTATGGTTAAACGGATGCGAGACAGGTCAATAGAAAAACCAGAAGCTCTTTAAAAAAGTGATGTGTGTACTAAAAAAACCGCAGTTGCGGTTTTTTTAGTACACCGAGTGCAACTATTCTGTTATCTGAAAGCCCCAAAACGATAGGTCGTTTTTATTAATAAAGGTCAGGTACGAGCCGTCTTCGCTTACGCGCGGTTGCCACACATCAATTGCAACACCGTACTCGTCTGCTATATGTAATAGCTCTTTCGTTTCGCCTGATGTGGTGTCAAAAAGCCAAAGTGTATCGGCAAAAGAAACCTTTCCCTGTAGCCAATCCTCCGGATAGTTGCCCTGCTGGTATGAATTAGGAACTCCGCATAGCACTGAAACGTTTTCTGGTGGAAGCCACACACACTTAGTGGCAATCGATGAAAACGGCACTCCAGTTGTTTCTCCTGTTTGGGTATTGAGTACTTCAAGAAAAGAAAAGTTTTGTCGCCCTGCGCTATACAGTATTAATTCGCCTGAAGGGTTGGGGTTAGCCATAAGTCCGGAAATACCCCCGAGTATTTTTACAAGGTTTCCATTAGATATTCTATACAAAAACCCTTGCAGGTTTGAAGCCGGCGTTGTTTGAATAAACACACTTGTTTGTGTCTGTAGAGGAACCCACGACCTCAAAGCCGAAGTGAAAATTGTCCTTTCTGTTCCCCCGTTCGGAGGTATAGAGGTTACAGTAGACCCCCCTTCATCTGTTGCGGAGACCGTTACCAGCGTAGATCCGTTTGTATCAAGCGATACATAGTCCCACACTCCCAAAAATACTCCCGTAACAGATTGCGTAGTGGTGGCGGTAGGGAGTTGGAGGTAGAAGTGTTCAATCTCTCCACCAGAGAAGAGTCGGATAATCGCTTCGTCTCTATTTATCCACAATATTTCTTGTACGCCCGGAATCGTGGTGTTTGAAATTCTTCGCACAGTTAACCCGTCAGAGAATGTTTCGTACAGGTGTCCTGTTTCTCGCTCCATATAGTTGATGGCAATTCTCTCTTCTTCGTCTTCAGAAAATAGAAATGGAGCACCGCCAGACGTTGGTTTTTCAGAAATCATACGCAGACGAGGCACTGGACGCGTATCAACAATTGGGTCGGTGTCCTCACTAGTGCTCCCTCCCCCTCCTTGATTGTCTGAACTATTTCCAAAGGGAAAAATTGCATCAAAAATATTTCCGGAACGTGGACCATCCGAAGATCCCCCATTGTTGCCAAGAGAAGAGAAGAATATAACCATTGCCATTATGGCGATTCCGATAACTGAGATTCCTGTTATGAGTATTATTCGTTTCATAATTATTTATATACCATCAGTAAAACCAGGATTGGAAAATGGATCAGTGGTTCCGCTTTGCACGGGGTTTGTTGTTGTGTCAAACGGATCTCCTGTTGGCTCAGCGGACGACCCACTGTTTAAGTTTCTAAACAAATCCAAATTTAATAGATTTGGGTTAATAATCTCTAAAAACAACCAAGAGAGGAGTAAGAGGATCAATCCGGTAATGGCGCTTTGAATCTGTGTTCGCGCGTCAGATTTTTGCGAAAGGGCGTCTGATGTCATATAGGTAAAACCGCTTCTCACCAACATAAGCACAGCAAGTATCGCACCCATAGCAATGGCAAAATTAAAAAGAGAGTTGAGATACGAAGAAAGTGTCGCCCCTTCGCTCGTATCGAGGTTTGGAATTGGTGCCAAGCCAACAAAATCGGCAAATGCCTGTGGGGCAAACAAAAAGACAACTGCGATTGCTGTGCCGATAAAGAAAAATAGTTTCATACTTAGAATGTTAACAGAAAAGAGCTCTTAACTCGGTTAAAAAGTGCCTGAAACTGTGAGACCGAAAGTTCGATAGTAAAATACCCCCTCCCCTCGCCAGTCTTTCGGAAGGTGATGGTTCGTGGGTCTTCCGGAGACGCCTCAACAACCCGTCCGTTTGCTCGCCACTCATACTGCAAAGCGGTGGCACCCGACAGGGATAACGGGTACGCAGAGACGGTAACCTCTTCACCTGAAAGCACGAGTTCGTCGTTAATTGCTCTGTCAAAACGTGTGCCCAAGAGAGGTGCATTTTCGTAAAAAAGGACAGAAGGCTCAACGGGGGTTATGGTAATAGACTTTTCTGCCGTTATGTCGCCTTCTCTGGTTGTAACGGTGACACCAACTGAAAATTGGTTTTTAAATTGTGGAGATGAAAATGTAAAAACATTTTTTCCGTACCCAACTAACGACGGCGTGCTTGAACGATTTATTTTCCACGAGTACACAAGATCGTTTGCAGAGACCCGAGTGCCGGAAGTGCGAACAATGTGGGGCACCGCAACGGCAACAATGGTGCTGTCGGCGTTCGGAAGTGGCCGGTTAGAAACAAACGGAATATGGGCAGTATCTGCCTCCCACACAATATCTACGTCGGCAGGTTGTATGGCTACTGTTTTTTGACCCTTTACGACCCCGTTTTCAGTTACTGTGAGCGATACAGATGTTCTTGAGCCTAAGGGGCCAACCTCAACTGTTATATTTTTTACTCCTACGCCTTGATCAACAGTGCGTCCATTGACACTCCACGAGTAATGAACGCCTTCTGGATTTTGCGCAAAGTAAGACGAACGCACCTGAACCACTTGCCCTGGCACAGGAGACGTTGGCACCACCTCAACGGTAAGAGGGTCTTCAAGTACCGGAAAAGTCACCGCTACTGTTGGGAGTGGCGCGAGTAAAAAAACAAGCAGTACTAAAGGAAATAACATACCAAATAACTCTTACCATTATACGGCATCGTTAAAGACACCCCCTTCTTTTCCACGCACAGCCTGACCTACTCCGCACCCTTCGAAGTGCCCTCTCTTCCACGCTTTCCAATCGCCAGTAACTGCGATGGATCAGAGGTAATAATCTGGTCTTCCGTGTACGAAGCAATAATCTTTATCGCAACGTGTTTTAGCCCTGCAAAGAATATCCCCTCTCCAACGCCAGACTCAAGTAGTAAGTACTTTTCTTCGTCGGTAAGGTTAAATGTTTTTTGTACGTTATCAATTGATGACGGAGACTGTTTTAACAGCAACTGGATGGAAGAGTTGGTGATCATTGGAAGACCGTACGGACTTTTTAGAAAGTCATCAACGTCTTGAGTGATGGTGGCAACACCAAGGTAGTACTTTCTGCCTCTCTTTGCCATAGAGTAAAGGAAAGATGCGGTGTCTTCTGATTTCATCATCCACCACGCCTCGTCAATAATAAGGAGTCGTTTTCTGAGATCTTTTCGGACCGCATTCCAAATAAAGTGAGTAACAATGTACATAGCGACTGGCTTTAGTTCGTCTTCCATATCTCGCACAGAGAAGGCAACAAACTTTTTGTTGATATCAACGTTTGTTGGGCGGTTGATAAATCCTGCCCACGTACCTTTTGTGTATTTAGAAAGCCTCTGTACCAAGGATTCTGAACCCTCCATACCCGCAAGCACCATTTCAAAGTCAGATAATAGTGGCGGAGTCATATTTGAAAAGTCTGACTGCCCGGTAATGTCTTTGAGTGCGTACGTTTCGGTAATTGCCCTGTCTACAATGGCGTCTTCTTCGGGAGTAAGACCACCTAACATAAGACGAAACAATCCCACCAAGTTCACAATGTTTGATCGTAAGATATCTGCTGGCGATTCGTCCTCTCGTGGTGTCGGTAAATCAAACGGATTGATGTGGTTTTCTGACGAAAGGGCAATGTTAAAAAAGCGCCCCCCCACTGCGTTTGCAAGATACTCGTACTCTGATTCTGGGTCAATAACAATCACCTCTGTGTCAAACATAAGTGAACGCAAAATTTCCAGCTTTGTTGCGTACGATTTTCCCGACCCTGATTTTGCAAATGTCACCGAGTTATAGTTTTCAAGTGAAAAACGGTCAAAAAGCACCAATGAAGAGTTGTGCCGGTTTATGCCAAATAGAATGCCTTTGTCTGATGTAAGGTCAAAAGAAAGAAATGGGAACAGAGAAGAGAGTGGAGACGAGTTTAGCTTAGAGTGTACCTGGAGCATATCCTTTCCGGTTGGAATGACACTCTTAAAGCCCTGCTCTTGTTGAAAGAGTGCCGGCTTCACATACACCAACTTTGCATCCAGAATTGAGCGTATTTCTGCCTCTGCCTTGTCTAGTTCGTCTGAGTCATCTCCGTACACGGTAATGTAGAGACCAACATCAAAAATCCTTTCTTGCGCCTGTTGCAGTTTGTCGCGAAGGTCTTCAATGTCGCGGTACGCGGTGTCTAACACCGGGTCTCTGACCAACCCCTTCTCTTCTCGGTCCATCACCTGACTTTGAACCTCAGCGACCTTTTTTTGGAATGTACGAAGCACCTGCGCTGTGTCTATGGGGTGCACAAAAATAGAAACATCAAACACTTTATCCAAGTTGATAATAGGAGCAAACCACGAATCATTTAAAAAGCGCGGGTAAGAGATAACGTAAAATGTTCGGGCAAGCTTGTCGCCCAGATTCATCTCTCTCGGTGTGATTTTGAGTGCTGAGGGTGCAATAATATCCGCAAAATCTAATTTTGCGGCATCGTAAATATCTTTCGGAAGAAATGGTGTTAATTCAGGATCTTTCTTTTTTCCTCCTTTTATAAAATCGAGTAGTCCCATACCAAAACAGTGCTTAGTTGTTAGTGCTTAGTTATTAGATAAGACACGTACGATAATAATAACATCAGAAAAACAGTGCTTAGTTGTTAGTGTTTAGTCGTTAGTAAGAAAAAGCACTAGGGAGTTAGGGTACTCTGTTTTTAGCAAAATGAGAGACGTCGGACGTCTCTCATTAATACTTATTTTAAACCAATGTGTTTTTCTAAGCACTAATGACTAATATCTAATGACTGGTTTTTTTAACTTCTATCTATCAAGGGTGATTGGTTTTTCTAGTTCGCCAGGGTTGAACTGTTTGTACAAAAGTTCAATCGCCTCTTCGGTGCCAAGGGGTACAGTGCGAACGCCACAGCGTACCAACCCCTGCTCTACGACACTCATACGCTGTTCAAGTTGTGTACGGTGTTCTTCAAAGCCAATGTCTTTATCTTTTGCTCCAAGCTCTGATTTACCCAAGAAGGTTTTTTCTACTGTTTTTCTGATATTTACCGCCGGAGGGTTGTATGGGACCACTACAAAAAAGTGTTTTGACATAATGTTGGCGCGGTCGGTAAATGTTTTAATAAAGTCAATATATTCTTGCACCTGAATTTTCATTAAATCTTCTGTTTGGGCGGTGAGACGTTCTTCAAGAAGCGCTATGTACGGCCTAATATCAAGCCGACGTGATTGCACAAAAAACTGTACGCTAAAGTCTAGCGAGTTAAGAAAGTTTTGAAATTGTGACAGTATTGCCATTTGCTCGTCTTGTGATTTAAGAGCAAAGTTAACGCTAGAGGCGAGCATCGTGCCTACGAGTGTATCGTCTTTGAGCACCATTACCCCACCGCGCACCTCTTTAATGGGGACAAAATCTTGTGCCGCTTTTGTTTTTTGTGTTTCAGCCATACCAAAACAGTGCTTAGTTATTAGATAAGACACGTACGATAATAATAACATCAGAAAAACAGTGCTTAGTCGTTAGCTAAAAACATAGCTCACAGTTTTGGGTTTTCTCTTCTGCATACTAAATACTGTATACAGAATACTGAATACTGAATACTCTGTCCCCTAATGGCTAAAGCCTAACAACCTAATTTTTCCTAATTCTCCTAGCTTCTGTCTCCTTTTCTTTCGTACATACTTTCTTTTATATCAAGGCTCCATGCGAGGTCTTTAATTTTGTTTGAAGTCGTCGCGGGGACGTATTTTGCCGGATCGTCGTGATCTTGAATTTGTGAAACCAGCCCCTCTTTTATCGGCTGTGTCTTTCCTTTGTCCCAAATGTATAGTTTGTCTTTTGTAAAGTACTCGGCGGCTGATTGCATAACGTTTATAAACGGACGATCATTTACCTTATAAAATGCTAACGCAAGCCCGAGGAGAGCGACAGGCCCTCCGACAAGGACTGCCAAAAAGAGTGGCAATACCAGCCACATTGCAACCAAAAAACCGATGCCTCCCGCAAGGTAGACAAACTGACCTACGGTAAGCGGGCCAAAAATTTTATCTTCTACTTCAATAAATTGTGGGACTTGGAAACGCATACGAAGACAGTTTTTAGTTATTAGTGCTTAGTTATTAGATCAGACGCTATCATTGAGTTTAACATTTTCATAATCTCAGATAATAAATCTATACATTCAGTATACTCCTCATTTTTAATGAAGTGTAACTCTTTTGCAATTTCTAGCTGTGTTTCAAGTTCTCCGCCAGATCCGTACGCTATATGAAGGAAGTTTTTAAATTCTTTCACTCCGGATCGATAGCTACCCTCAGCTATGTTTGAGGGTATTGAGACGGCAGAGCGTCTTATTTGTGACGTGAGCCCAAACATCTCTGATTGTGGGAAGTGGTCAGTAACGGCGTAGACCTTTACTGCCAACATTTTTGATTTCTGCCACACTATTAGGTTTTTATATGAAGCCATTTCTCTTTTTCTAAGCACTAATGACTAACAACTAAGCACTAGCTTACTCTGGCGGTTCTCGGTATGGGTCAATTCCGGGGTATCTTTTGTTACTCTCTTCAGAAGGAAGGGACACTTTCTCAGGAGGAGTATGGGTACTTGTGGTTAATTTATCAAGCGACGAAGCTGAAGAAGGAGTTGTTGCCTCTAACTCTACAGCATCGCCTACTTTGCCACCTTCTTCTTTTTCGTCTTCATCTTCGTACAGTAGCCCTTCTTTGTCTAAACGTGCCCATTCTCGCAGTTCGCCAAAAATTCGGTCGTTCACCTCTTTCAGTATTTCGTTGCGCTTTATCTCGGGCATACTTGGCAACGCTTCTTTTATCAGTGATGGAAATTGGTCAAGGTTTGCAATTTCAAGCGCAACAGTGTTTATCGCAATACTTAGTTGCCCTGCTTCATCAAGGTGAAGAGAGAATTTTTTTCGTATGTTTGCAAACATCTCATCCAACTCTTCAGAGGTAATAAAGTCTTGAATGTATTCAGGGGCTTTTTGATATGCTTCTTGTATCTGTTCTTTTGTGGCCAACATAGTCTTTATTATTAGTTGTCATTGTCCTCCTCGTTGTCTGTTTTACTAGGGCGTTGGCGGGGCTGTCTCGTGGTGCGTGGTGCTTCGCCGACAATACCAGAAGGACTAGTCTTTATTTCATTTTGTACTTTTACCACGATAGGGTCTTTTGCAATGTCTTCAGGTAGTGTTTCTTGAGGGTGGTTTTGTTGTATTCCGGCGCGCACAGCAGCTTCATCACCTACTTTTATTTGGTTGCGTAACTCCTCGTAGCGTATATCATCAATTTTTCCTGTATCAGTTCCAGATTTCTCATACCCGTTTTTAAGAGCAGTATATTCTTTTGAGGAAAGCGCAGTAACAAGTTTTCTATTTTCAATGCGCTCTCGTTTTTGATCTTTTATTTCTAACGCTAGTGCTTTCGACGCTGCTTCTGCAGACTTCTCTTCACCCTGTACTATTTTTTGTAAGAGAGATTTTATTTCTGCTGTGTCGTCTTGAGGTTTAGTTTCAGCAAGAGGTTCCTGCGTTGAGACCCCTGTTTCTTGCTCAACTTTATTTAATGCTTCATTTATACGAGCGTCACCCTCAAGGGTTTGCGGTGCTGCCTTGTCTGTATCCAACCTTGGTCCGACACCACCATCCATATACGGTTCATTTTCGGTTGAACCAGCGCCTCCTTTTTGAACTTCTGTATCAGCACTTTGTCCATCAGCAAGCATATCTTGATGTTTCTTTCTTGCTGCGAAGAATATGTTCTCTCGTTCTTTTTGTGTTTTGGCATTATCAAATTCCTCTTTCACTGTTTTATAATCTGCCATTTGAAGCCGTCGACTCAATTTTTGTAATTCTTTACTGTCGAAGTCATAAGATTTTTCTTCAAACTCGAATGGTTTTTTGTAGTAATCTCTTGCTTTGGTGTTGAATACAGGCTTCGCAGCTATTTCTGAAGCGGCTTTTTCACCTATCGTACTTAAAGGAAGTGTGGCTGCGCCATAAAGACCTCCCAACGTTTTTCTTCCAAACTCGGCCCCTGCCTTACCACCAACTGCTCCCCCAACACTTTCGCCAACAGCACCCACTCCTCTACCAACCAACCGGTTTACCGAGCCTAATCCTGAAAGGCTCCAGTCTCGTAGTCGATTTACTCCACCATATATAGGATTAAAGCTTTTTGCTTGTTGGCTGAGATTTCGAGCAATTACTAATGATGCCCACATAAAACCAATTGAGACAGCAAAGAGTGCAAGCACGCCAATCGCCTCGTTAACGTCTGCAAAATTTTGTGAAGCCAAAGAACTTAATGTCCCAGATCCTGTTATTTCAGACAGAGAAGCGATAACTGTCATAGCAATACCTACAAACAAAAAGAAGACTGGTGCAAAAATGGACTGACTAATCAAAGCGTCCCACCACTCCTTGCCTAAATTAGACACAAAAGGAAGTCCTGTCCACCGCAATATCCCTATCGGAGAGGTAATTAACAGAATGGTAAGAACGACAAAACGAGCAATTAGTAAGAAGGTAACAGTAAAAAAGACATACGCTGTTATACTAAAAAGTACAATAGCGAGTACGGCAATCAAAAATCCAGTGAGTGTAGGGTCTTCAGACCTAAGTCCGTCAGGGCTTATAACTGAACTTAATCGTGTTTCTTCCATAAAAACCGCACCAAGACCAGCCACTCCACTTTGAGAGAAGTTTATTGATTCAGGCGCAACAGATTCATATGCATTATCGGCTGATTTTTGTATACCTGCCTCGTACACCTCTCCTGCAATAAAGTTTGAAGCGTCAACAATAATGCCAGCAAAAAAGAAGCTAAAGTTAACCAGCAATGCTGCGACTAATATTTTTACTATCAACTGACTTGCTTTTGCCTCTACAATATTTAAAATCATTGCGATTGACGCCCATACAAGCCCGCCAATAAACGCAATGTTTGCTATATCACGAAGTGCCGTCCATGCACTTACCACCGCAACAGACATTATTCCGCCCCTTCCTACAAACTCAGACATTCGTAGTACGAAATTGTTTATAACAAACTCCATTAAGGTACCAGCTAGTCCCAAAATCCATATAGATAATTGAAGTATCCATAAAACAATAGCAAAAAGCCCTTCTATTATTTTTTGCCCTAACCAGCTACCCTGCGCTTCGCGTTCAAGGTGTGAGCCGTAATCATCTGAGCCTCCGTCGTCGTCATGAGTACACCTGCTGTCTGAACTAAGTAAACCGACAAGATTTAAAGAACATCTAAAATACATAGGCGGGCCATCGGAGAATTCTACTCTGACCCAAATAATTTGATCTATATTAAGCCCTGGTGGGTTAAAGGTAGTATGAACAGGAACTATGTCTGATATTTCTCCATAAGTGGTAGTACCATTTTCGGCACTAACAAAAGAAGGAAACAAGAAAACGAACGCCAAAATAAATACAAAAAGTACCCTCAGAATTTCAACCAATTGAGGTGGTTTTTTTATCACTAAAAGTTTCCCAACGAAGGGCATAATTTTAGTATAACCTAGAAAATAGTATAGAAATTAAGAAACAAAGAAGATGAGTGGTATATTATTAAAAATTTGCTGCAAGTCTTCTCTCTGTGTTTATTAGACCAAGTCTCTGTAGTTCTCTGTTGGCAAAATTAAATGCAATCTCTGCAGCTCTCTCTGCTGATTCACCTCGGGATAGCGCCTCTCTATAGCGTCTTTCTATAATCGATTCAAGTCGCGAACAAGCTTGGTTAATTGCAGGAATATCAATACCCATACTAGTATAAATGTTGGAATAAATTGAACCACCTGCACCTCTATTAACATTTGAAGCAGTTCCATTAAATAGATTATCAAGATCTTCCCTTGTTCCGTTGCGTCCCCTCCGCGCATCACGAATCAATGCTATGTATGCTAAGACTTCTCTGTAACTATCCTCTACTAAGCGAGAAGTAGAACTACAGCCCCGTAGCTTTTCTTGTATTGCCTCTAGTTCGTTTTCTCCAAGTAAGTGCAGCTGGTTTATTGGTTGTTGAGCGCCCAACATCTGGACCCTCCCAAAACCTCCACGTGCAAGAGTGATAAGTTCTTCTACTGGGAGCAATGGTTCACTCTCTCTACAAACAGATTCTTCGTAAGACGGAAAGGAGTTGCCTTGTGCTTCGGCTGTGCCGACCGCTGGAGAGGTGGCTACGAGGGCACCAGCTAAAGACTTCGCGACTAAACCGCGTCGGCTTTTACGTCTTTCTGGCTTACTTTCAATACCCATATACAAGCTAATTAGCTTATAAAGCGCTACTAAATTCAACATACCACCTTGCAAAAGAGGTGTCCAGTGTCAATAGAAAGAGTGTGGATAAGGGAGAAGCTGGCTAGTTATTAGTCATTAGTGCTTAGAAAAACACATTGATCTAAAATAAATATTAATGAGAGGCGTCGGGCGTCTCTCATTTTGCTAAAAGCAGAGTACTCTAACTCCCTAGTGCCTTTTCTACTAAACACTGTTCTACTGTGGTGCTGAAATACACGAATCGAGAGATGCGTTTATAATGCCCATCATATTTTGTAGATTTGCCCTGTCAGCTTGGACTGAAAGTATGTCTGTGTTAGTGCCGTGTATCCCCTGCTGGATAAACGAGTCATAAATTTCAACAGTTGATTCAAACTCTTGCAGTGTTTGTGCACGGAGCGTATCTGTTCGCAGTTCGATAAGAACGTTAAGTGAGTCTTCTGAATTTTCAAGCAGTGCCAAGTATCGGGAGCGGTTTGTTTCAATTATCTGTTTTATTATCGCTATTAAGTCTGTTGCAACAACCCCTTCCATACCAATACCTTTCAGGGTCGCCTCGCCTTCTGTTGAAATTGGAGTGTCACATTGAGCAAACAAAGTAAGAGTTGTTTCAAAATTATCCAATTCGTCCAATGTTTCGTTTAGCGTAGCTCTGTACGTTTCTTGAAAATCAATTGAGCGATCAAGATCGTTTCCGATGACGTTTCCTACCGCTGTTCGTGCGTTTACGTTTGACTCTTCAACGAGTCTTTCAAGAAATGACCCCTGCCCCCCGGACCGCTGTGAAAGACCGCGCAATCCCTGTGCTCCGGTAATAACTTGTTGCGAAAGCTGAGCCAAAAGCGCGTTGATAATCTCGTCAATTTCGTCTGCAAGCTCTAGTTGTTTGAGGCCCGAGCCAAGGTGGTTAGAGAGCGTGTCGTTTACAATAGATCCCGGTGTGGTGATTTCGTAGCGGAGACACTCTCCCGGCTCTCCGGTAATAGGGTCTTTTTCGTACTCAACACATTGCCGTGGAGAAAGAAATCCCTGACCAAAATTTAAAAGACTTAACTGTTCTCCCTGCCTTGACGCGATACGCGCCTCAAGTTGCCCAGAAGAAACGAGGTATGCTCCGTATGGGTTATTTTGAATGTTTGTTGCAACACGAAACCATCCCGGCCACCCCCCTTCACTAAACGCTCCTGACAAAAACCGTTCCGAGTTTCCAACAACATCGTCCAGAGAACAGCGGATTCTCTCTTGAAACGGTTGACGGTTGACGGTAAGTGCCAGGCGCACATCAAGAGAAAACGGGCTACACAAAAAGCCAAGCTCTGTGCCTTGGATAAACTCTAGTGACGTTTCGTCTGCGATCTCTCCCAAGTATCGGTTCAGGTCGGTTACAAATGATGGACCTCCCTCAAACCCGCCATTAATCCAGTTAACGATACTTTGCGTTGTTGCGGTAATGATTCCCTGACGTATTGCGACAACAAGCCCGTCAAGCACACAGTCTTTAATATTTTGCGTCTCAAGTTTGAGATTGGCCGACGCGTCATTTACTTGAACCGCAGACGCAATACCAACAGTACTTGTGACCGCAGTGGTAACAGCTGTTTTAACAGCGCCCCCAGCCTCAGCCGCGCCACATCCAAAAATACCTCCGAGCGATATTGCCTGCGCGCTATGCACCGGAATGACTAAGAGAAGCATTATTGAAAGAGAAATTAATATTTTTTTCATACGCGTTTTTTAAGGGCTGAAGTAAATGTAAATAAACTGTTTAGTGCTTCTTGAAGTGATGACTCTGCGTCAGAAAATTTTCCGACTAAAATGAGGGCGTCTACCGAGTCGCCACCCCACGCGCTCATTTGTTCTACCGCTAACGCTATTTTGGACATACTGTTTACCAAATCCAAATGTTCTTCCACCACCTCTTCGGGGACAGCGGTGTTTAACAGTATATTTTTTATAGATGTGTATGTTAACGCGACAGACTTTAGTTTTTTGAGTTCCGAAGAGCTGTTTTCACTCATTGCTCGGGCAAAAGTATTCAGTTCGTACTCTGTAACAGTGTTTGCACTTCTAAAGGCTTTGTTGATAGCCTCTTCGTACGCGCGTATAGAGTATCCGCTTTCTATGGTGAGCGAGCTTTGTGTGTATGTTGTCGCGGATGGAAATTTGTCAATTTGATGTGAGGCAATCTCGCTCAGTTTAGCGTTTGCAACACTTGCGTTGATACTCTCTTCCCCCTTCAACTCTGAGTACGTTACAAACAGTTCGCGAGCAAGTGCCTCAGAAGAGGCAAGGCCTCGTGGAGCCGTGTACGGGCCTTCTTCTGCTGAAGCGGTGTTTGTATTTTTTGTAATGCCGATTTTTAGCAGTTCTTCTCGCCAGTCTTCAAGAGCATTGTTATTGGCAGTTTGTATTGGTGCCTCCGGTACCGAGATTATCTTTCCTGTTGCCTGATTTTCAGAAAGAGAGTCATGGGAAAGAAACAGAGCACCAGCCATTATCAGGGCGGCTAACACTCCCGCAATAATAACAACACTCGCACTGTTTCTACGTTCCATTTGATTACAGTATACAACTGAATCTGACAGGTTTTTTACTATGGTAAGGTAAGTGTGTGAAAAGAATTACTATCGCTCTTCTTGTTATTGGCATACTCGTTACCCCTTATACTGTTTCGGCGTTCTCGTTTGGTGGGAAAATTGTCTCTCCTCCTGTTGTGTGTGACACGGGAGTGCTTTTCTTTATAAAGGGGTTTCCATATACAGGTCCAATTATGTGGACTCCCGGCACCACAAAACCCAATTTGGTAAATATGAGCGTGCCTCCGGTATTTGGTCAATGCGTACTTGGAAGGCTGGCACCAACCTTTCATATCTGCACCGTTGCGGGCGCTCCTGTTGGCGGTGGGTTTACCATAGCCCCCATTCCAGGGTATGGATCTTCTGTCCCAGGGTGTTTTTTCTAAATCGCTCTATTGTCCCGCTTTTCGGTTGAGTTCGTGAACCAGACGAAACCATTTTTCTAGAGGAACATCTTCTGCGCGCACCATTTCAGGAAGCTTCAGTTTTTCAAAAACTTCTTTTAAATCTTCTTTTTTACCAAAACCACTTAAGTTACCAAGCAGTGTTTTTCTTTTTTGTGCAAACCCCGCTTTTATTACTTTAAAAAACCGGCCCTCTTCTTTTGCGTTCTTCAAATTTTTGCTTGAGATATTGCTAATGGCAAGAATAGCCGAGTCTACCGATGGTGGTGGGTTAAAGCTCCCTGCTTTTACTGTTTTTACGTATTTTGGATCACCGTACGCTTTTACCGATAATGAGAGTATGCTTTCTTTTTTTGAGCGCGCGATTCTTTCGGCAACCTCTTTTTGCACCAACAGCGCGATTATCTCTGGCTTTGGGTTTGAGCTTAAAAACAGCTTTAGCAGTTCGCCGGTGATGTAGTACGGAATGTTTGCGGCAACAGAGTACGGAGCGCGTATTTCAAATTCAGAAGATGCCAGTACCGTACGCGCGTCCCCTTCTATAAGAACGAGTTGCCCGTTTTTTATCTCTGCTTCAAACATTTTTTGAAGCACCTCAACCATTCCAGAGTCTTTTTCTATTGCAGTAACGTTTGCGCCAAGGTCTAATAACTGTTTTGTCAGGATTCCTTTTCCCGGACCAATTTCTAAAATATTTTTTTTATTGGCGGCGCCTCCCGCTTCGGCAACACTCTTGGCGATTGCCGTTGAGGTCAAAAGGTGTTGCCCGAGGTGTGCCCCCCGCCTCTTTTTTGTAGTTTTTTTCATACGTATTGAAATCTCGTGTGTAACGATACCTCTTCTCTCTATTCTACTACCTTCTTGAGGTCACTCTATGATGATGCCGTCGTTGTCGTACGCGTCAGGTTCTCGCTGGTCTTGCCACAAAGGAAACGCTACAGTCTGAGTTAGCGCAGGGTCTATCTCCATAATAAACTCTGACGGCGTTTGGATTGAACGAGTTCCAAAAATTCGTCGCGAGAGCGCGTACGAGAGGTACGCAATTTTTCGAGCTCTCGTTATTGCGACGTAAAAAAGTCTGCGCTCTTCTTCTGTGTCTACGTCACTGCCGTCGCGCTCGTGCGGGAAGAGTCCTTCTTCCAAACCAACGATAAACACTACGGGAAACTCTAGCCCTTTTGAGGCATGAACGGTCATTAATTTTACTCCCGGTCTGTCTTCCTTTTTTACAGGGAGCTCGTCTTGGTCAGACTGCAACGCGGATTCTTCTAGTAGCTTTTGGATACCCTCACCTTGTGGAAGCGCGTCATACTTGGACGCAACCGAGACCAACTCTTTTAAGTTTTCCAGTCTCTCTTCGTTCTCTCCCTTTCCTTGTTCGTAGTGGGCTTTCATACCGCTGTCATCAAGGAGCTTCTTTATTACCTCAGAGGGTTTTTCTGTTTTAATGCGCTCTCCGAGTTTTTGTATGAGTACGCGAAAGGCATGCACTTTTGCTCGGATTGCCGGAGAGAGAGCGTGATCTTGCCCGCTCAACACTTTTGCCACGGTTACCTTTCCAATGCCACGCGCCGGAGTGTTAATGACGCGAGCAAGGTCAGTAGAGCTCTCAGGATTTTCAGCAAGGCGGAGGTACGAGAGGACGTCTTTAATTTCTTTTCTCTCAAAGAAACGTGTTCCAAGCACTTGGTATGGAACGCCACTCTTTAGAAATGCCTCTTCAAGCGCGCGTGATTGAAAGTTGGCGCGATAGAGCACGGCAATGTCTTCTGCCACAAAACCGCTATCGATCAGGTTTTTACACTCTGCGGTGACAAACCGCGCCTCCTCCTCTTCTGACACCAACCCCGCGATTTTAATTGCCTCTCCGTCGTCGTTTTCGGTAATCAGAACCTTGTCTTTCCTCCGTACGTTTTTTGCAATAGCATCGTTTGCCACCTGCAGAATGTTTTTTGTGGAACGGTAATTGCGAGATAGTAAGACTGTTGTTGTACCGGGAAAATCGTTTTCAAAATTTAAAATGTGTTCAATTGATGCTCCACGCCAGCTATAGATGCAGTTGTGCGTAGTAATACCGTTTGCGATAAAGTTGTGCGTGCTTTCAACATCAATGTCGTATACAGGCGACTCTTTTGAATCAATTGTTTCAACACTTTTGACCACGTCATATGCTCCATTTTCTGAAAAAAGAGCCATACCGGGCACCAGTGATTCGGCAGGCATAAATCGAAGCGAGTTGGATGTTCGCGTTAAATCTTCTTTTTTGCCGAGTCGGGCGTTTTGCACCACTTCTGTTTCGGGTAGAGTTTCTTGTATTTTTTTTACGAGAGCGAGCACCTCTGCGTAGTCTTTGTTACACGTTTCCATTCGCCAACTTGCAGACCCCTTTTTTGCACTCCGGATTGAAAAACCAGCTACTTTCAATGCATTTTTCCCAGCTGAATCACGTCCCACCATCGCAATGCGGTGCATAGGGCGCGCTCCTCGTCTGTCACCACAGAGCGTTACTGTTACCGAACGACGTACCCCCGTTTCTGACTGCGCTCTATGGTGCGGGTATTCTCTATATATGTTTTTATCTCGCATAAGTCGTAGCGCACCCCGCTCTGTGTCAAAAGATTTGAACAGCGCGTCAAGTACCTCCTGGTCGTGGACATACCCGTTTGTACTTATCCCTTTGCGTGCGACAAAAGGAAGCGTCGGGATACCGTAGCGCAAAGAGAGCGAGTATTCGTGCACGCGCGCTTCTTGAGGGGTGTTAAACACCCCAACAATCCATGCCGCGTCCGCATGTTCATGAACGCACCGTTGTTTAAAACCGACTCTCGCCTTTGCGCTTTTGGTATACACCTGACTGGTCCCCAGTCTCCAGCCAACACCTTTTTTATACATAAGGTAGGTAAAGTGATATTGTGGCGCGATGCCAAGTCGGTAGTCGGCAAAATGTATATGCTGAGGAGTGCTGACGAGAGTTTTCCCAGATTCTGTCGCAATGCGAATTAGGTGTTTTCGGTGTACTCGTGTGCGTGTTTTAGTTACCGTCGCGGGTCGCATATCACCACTTCCATAGTTTGAAAGCACCACATCTCCCTCTTTGACTTTTTCAATTGGTTTCTGTGATCCGTTTGCCATCGTGACACGTGTTCCTTTTACAAGACATTGGTCCGCGTCGCCAACAACACAGATATTTTTTTGTTTCTCGGCGAGGGTGCGAACGATTTCATACTGCACGTAGTTTGTGTCTTGGTACTCGTCAACATGAATGTGCGTCCACGCCTTTTGAAAGTACTCTCGTATATCAGAATGCTTTGTAAGGAGACGGTACGCGGTAAGCAGGATGTCATCAAAATCAAGTGCGTTCTCTTTCTTGAGTATTGCTTCGTACTTTTCCCATACTTCGGCAATTGCCTCGTCTATATACGAAGAGGCTCCTTCTGAACGAAACTCTTCTGAGCCACGCGCAAAGCCCTTGTGCCTTCCCATTACCGCAAGCACACGCGAAGGCTCAAGCTCTTTTGGATCAAATCCCGCAGACTCTATCGCCTTTTTGACTGCTCGCAGTGAATCAGACCTATCAAATATTGAGAAACGCTTTGGGAGTCCCGCCTGCGTATGGAAAGTTTTTATAATGTGGAGAGAGAGACCATGAAACGTGGCGGCAAACGGTTTAGGTGCGTGTGTACCAAGTGGCGAAAGGGCCCACTCACTGTTGAGTGCCCTTGCTATCCTCTCTTGCACTTCTTTTGCGGCCTTGTTGGTAAACGTTACCGCTAAAATATTTTCTGGTGCAACGCCAGATTTTATGAGTGCAACGATTCGCTCTACGATAACGCGCGTTTTTCCCGCGCCAGCTCCGGCCAAAATCAAAAGAGGTCCGTCTTTGTGAGACACGGCCTTTTGTTGCTCTGGGTTGAGTTCAGACATCGTACGTTAGATTTTAGCAGGATTAGGCTCTGGGTGTTAGTTTAAAACATACCTCATATATCATAGATCAAATATCATAGCTTCATATTTTATAGCCCGTACACAATATTTCATAGCTCATACAGCATATTT